>JAAYDW010000041.1 GCA_012729055.1 Deltaproteobacteria bacterium | reverse complement strand
TTTGTAACGTTCTGCCTACCGTTTGAAAAGTTGTTTTAGATCGTCTGTTTTTCAAACGCTAAAATCAACCAGTGGGTGGGGGATTTTCAAGTGGCCACAGGTGGGGGATTTTGGGTGGCCACCCGGGATACATTAGATACATTAATGCTACTCACACTGTTGACATAATTATACATATCTTTGGACAATTGTGCATAACCGTTTGGATTATTACTTATTATATCAGGATCCTCATGTGGTTTTTGTGAATGCTCGCGCCACGTTAAAGGTAAAGATCCTAGTTTCTTTGGCTCTGTCTTTCCCATATGAGCTGAATTATCTCCCACGGTATGCCCTGCAAAACCATAGCAAACCAAACTTAAAACTGAATTTATACCTGCCAATGCCCCGCCAAGAGGACAACCAAGAGAGCTATAGTACGATGTATTTTGTCTAAATGTGTTCCCCCGCTCAGTCCAAACGCCCACCATTCTTGTATCGTTGTTAAGTACATGCATATCTGGATTACCGGTAAGCCATGTAGGTGCCCAAAACATGAATGGCAAATAATCTACAGCAGCGCTTGACCAGGCCATGACAAATGAAGCCACCGGGCTAAAACCATTTTGAATTGCCGCATTGTACGTTGATGTAAAGTGTATGCCAGCAGTCCACAACCCATTCGGATCCACATAAATCAGCGGATTATTCGCTGCATAGTGATAGAGATTCAGGTTAACCGGTTTATATACCCCGCCGTTTTGAATATACGCCGCGAGGATCGGGTCCGGCGTCACAAACCTTCCGATCATCGGATCGTAATACCTGGCTCCGTAGTAGTACAAATTGGTCGCCGTATCCAGTTCTTTCCCGGTATAGCGATAATCAGTCACAGCCGTGCCGGTATGTTCCCGAATCGTGCCGTACGGCGCGTATTCCGTTGCTTCCACCTTCACGCCCGCCGCATTGGTCATCACCGCCGAGCTGCCGAGATGGTCCCGGTGATAGTACGACGTTTCCGTGCCTTTGATCTGGGCGATTTTCATATTGGCAGAGGAGATGTACTTTGTCACCACCCCGTCCTTCACTCCCGTCCTTCACTTCGTAGCTGGGATTGACATAGTATGTCGTACTGCCGCCGGATGCCTTTTTTGCCCTAATGCCTGCATGGTCAACCGTGGGCGTTCATCGGATTGCCCAGGGAATCTGAAACCAGCGACGAACAATATGATGAAACAAAAAAGGCGCTCCGTTTTCGGAGCGCCTTTTGAGCTTAAGGGTTAAACAGCTTATCCACCCAGTTTTTCAGCGGAGATTCTCATAGAGTAGAAAGAACGATACGCGAAAACCAGAGCGATGAGCAGGAAGAAGCACGCGAGCCCCAACTTCAAATTCGTGTTGGTCATGGCAACGGCAATTTCCGTTGCGAGCAGACCGAACAGCGTCGTGAATTTGATGATCGGGTTCAAAGAAACGGATGATGTATCTTTGAAGGGGTCGCCGACGGTGTCGCCGACAACGCTGGCTTCGTGCAGCGGGGTGTTTTTCATCTTCAGATCCACTTCAACAATCTTCTTGCCGTTGTCCCAGCAACCGCCGGCATTGGCCATGAAGATCGCCTGGAACAGGCCGAAGAAGGCGATGCCGATCAGATAACCGATGAAGAAGTAGGGGTTAAAGAAGGAAAACGCCAGACACATGAAGAAGATCACGATGAAGATGTTGATCATACCCTTCTGAGCGTACTGGGTACAAATCTTGACGACTTCCTTGGAGTCGTTAATCGAGGCTTCCTTTTTGTCCAGGTTGATGTTCTTCTTAATGTAAACAACCGCCTGATAGGAGCCCGTGACAACCGCCTGAATGGAAGCGCCGGTGAACCAGTAGATAACGCTGCCACCGGCCAGCAGGCCCAGAATGATTTCCGGCTGAACCAGCGAAAGCTTGGCGACGACGTTGCCGAAGAGGCCTTCGAGCAGAATGATAATGCCGAAAACCATCGTGGTGGCGCCGACAACCGCAGTGCCGATCAACACGGGCTTGGCCGTGGCTTTAAAGGTATTGCCCGCGCCGTCAGCAGATTCCAGGAAGTGTTTGGCCAGTTCAAAATCAGGCGCGATACCGTATTCCTTTTTCACAATATCTTTCACATCGGAACGGGATTCAATCAAAGACAGTTCGTAAATGGACTGCGCATTGTCGGAAACCGGTCCAAAACTGTCGACCGCGATGGTCACCGGGCCCATGCCCAGGAAACCGAAGGCCACCAGACCGAAGGCGAAGACCGGAGCGGCAAAGGTAAACGCCGCCGGCATGATCGCCATAACGGCCGCATGCTTCGACACCATGTAAGCAATGAACATCAAGAACATAATCACCAGGCCAAGCCAGAAGCCGGAGAAGTTACCGGCGACCAGACCGGAAAGAATGTTCAGCGAAGCGCCGCCCTGCTTGGAGGCATTGACGACTTCCTCGCAGTGACGCGAAGAGGTGCTGGTGAAGATTTTGGTGAATTCCGGAATCAACGCGCCGGCGATGGTCCCGCAGCTGATGATGATCGCCAAAGCCCACCACAGGCCGGCATACTGTTCGGGCAGATCGCCCAGCAGAAAATAGCTGGCAATAAAGGTGACGGCGATGGAAACGATCGAGGTGATCCAAACCAAATTGGTTAACGGATGTTCAAAATTGAATTCTTTTTTACCGGAAAAAGCGGACTTGCTGATCCCGTTATTGATGAAGTACGATGCAAGCGAGGTCAGGATCATGAGGATTCTCATGGCGAAAATCCAGACGATCAACCGACCGCCCATCTCCGGAGTAGAAGCCAGCGCCAGAGCCAGGAAGGTGATCAAGGCCACGCCGGTCACGCCGTAAGTTTCAAAACCGTCCGCCGAGGGACCCACGCTGTCGCCCGCGTTGTCTCCCGTACAGTCGGCAATAACACCGGGGTTTTTCGGATCGTCTTCAGGAAGATGGAAGACGATTTTCATCAGGTCGGAACCGATGTCGGCGATCTTCGTGAAGATACCGCCGCAGATACGAAGCACGGAAGCACCCAGGGATTCGCCGATGGCGAAGCCGATGAAGCAGGCGCCGGCCAATTCCTTCGGAATGTAGGCCAGAATGATCAGCATGACAAGCAGCTCAATACTGACGAGAACAAGACCCACGCTCATACCGGAGCGAAGACAGATGTTCACGATATTGAGGGGCTCACCGGAAAGTGAAGAAAATGCGGCGCGGGAGTTGGCCACCGTGTTGATCCGGATGCCGAACCAGGCCACCGCGTAGGAACCGAGAATACCCACAACCGAAGCAATCAGGATGATGACCACAGCTGATCCGCCCATCTCCTCCAGAAAGCCGAAATAGTAAATAATGCAAATGGCAATCAGGATCCATAAGCCGAGCAGGAATTTGCCCTGCTGTAAAAGGTAGGTCTTGCAGGTTTCCCAAATCGTCTGGGAAACATCCAGCATGGCTTTGTGCGCCGGAAGGTTTTTGGTCTGCATGTACTGCAGGAGACCGAATCCCAAGCCGATCAAGCAGATAATCAAGCCGACATTGAGAATGGTCATCCCGGCAAGTGAGCCGCCCATAAATGTAACCTGATGCAAGTCAGGCAGCTTGATATTTGCTTCGCCGGCAAACGCCGATCCGGCGGCGAGCAGAAACAACAAACTGCTCAGCAATAATGTCCAAATAACTCGTTTGTCTTTAAACATCAACTAGTCCTCCTTTTTAAGAATATTTCTATTTTTTGTCTGGTACTTGCTTACCGCTTTCTGCAGACCGTTTAAAACGATTTCAGCGCTCGCTTCGGCCGCCTGTCCGATGATCTCGGGCAAAACGGCCTCTTCCTCCTTGCGGAAGGGCTCCAACACATAACCCTCAATTCGGGATTTGTCAACTGGTTTGCCAATACCCAGTCTCACCCGCATGAAACCGGAAGTTCCCAAGTTAGACTCGATAGATACCAGACCTTTATGACCGGCGGTCCCGCCGCCTGCCTTCAGTCGAACCGACCCGAAAGGCAGGTCCAGATCATCGTGAATAACGATGAGTTTGCTGATTTCCGTTTTAAAGAACGACTGCAGTTGCCTGACCGCAGTACCACTCAAATTCATGTAAGTCTGAGGCTCGGCCAGAAGAACGCTTTTTCCGGCAATGGCGCCTTTTCCCCATAACGCATCGAAACTTTTCTGTTTCAGCTCTATGTCAAATCCGGCGGCGACTTTCTCGAGCACCATGAACCCGATGTTGTGCCGGGTCCGTTCATACCGTTTGCCCGGATTTCCCAGACCGACCAGCAGATAATCCATGTGCGCCCTCTGTGTTCCAAAACGAAAAATAAATTTTGCCAAAGCAGAGGGAAGCATGCGCTTTAGACCGGTTCCCACCTGAACTTATTTTTCTTTTTTCTCTTCCTTGGCCGGCTCAGCCGGCGCGGCGGCTTCGCCTTCGCCCGGCGCGGCTTCAGCGACTTTCACCACCCGGACGGCGGCAACAGCGGCAATGGCGGCATCCGGAGGATCAAGATGCTCGATCCCTTCGGGAAGCTGAATATCCTTGACTTTAATCGAGTGACCGATATCCAGGTCGGTCAGATCGACATCAATATGATCCGGCAGGTTCACCGGCAGGCACAGCACCCTCACGTTCCGCTTGATATGTTGCAGTTCCCCGCCGTTTTCCACACCGATGCACTTACCCGTGAAATTGAGGTCCAGATCGAAGGCCAGTTTCTTCTTCATATCCACTTCATAAAAATCCGCGTGGTAGAATTTCCCCGTCAGCGGCTGCGTCTGCAATTCCTTGATCAGGGACAGCTTTTCGATTTTCGTGCCGCCGTCATCGATGATCAGCTTGATAAACGCGTGATCTTTCTTTTCCTTGTGCAGCTTTAAAAGATCAGAGCTTTTTACGGCCAGCGAAATGTTTTCAGTGGATCCACCGTAAAAAATAGCCGGCACAAATCCCTGCTGCCGCAGACGGCGGGCTGGACCTTTCTTATGTTCTTTACGGACCTCGGCCGCTAAATCGGTTATTTCCATTTACCCCTCTCCTCCTAAATAAATAATGAGCTTACTGAATCGTTGTAGTATATCCGGCGCACGGCCTCGGACAGCAGACCGGAAACCGACAGGATTTTTATTCTTTGACAGCCGGCCGCCCTCTCGGACAGCGGAATCGTATCCGTCACGACCAATTCCCGGATACTTGACTTTTCAATCCGGTCGATGGCCGGTCCCGACAGGACCGGGTGCGTGCAGCAGATCGATACTTCCAGCGCCCCCGCCTCCGTGAGCGCGTTGGCCGCCTGAATGACGGTTCCCGCCGTATCCACCATATCGTCAAGGATGATGACCCGCTTCCCCTGGACGTTGCCGATGATGTTCATCACCTGCGCCTCGTTGGGGCCTTCCCGCCGCTTGTCGATAATCGCGAGCGACGCTCCCAGCCTTTTGCCGAAAGCCCTGGCTCTCTCCACACCGCCCGTGTCCGGAGACACCACCACCATGTTATCCTGATAAAATCTCTTCATGTAATCGATTAAAACGGGAGTCGCGAAAAGGTTGTCCACGGGAATGTTGAAAAAACCCTGAATCTGACCGGCATGCAAGTCCATGGATAAGAGCCGCTGGGCGCCGGCCGCGGTGATGAGATCCGCCACCAGTTTGGCCGAAATGGGCGCGCGGGGGGCGACTTTACGGTCCTGCCGCGCGTAGCCGTAATACGGAACGACGGCGGTGATGCGGCCGGCCGAGGCCCGCTTCATGGCGTCGATCATGATCAGCAACTCCATCAGGGTCACATTGACCGGCGTGCAGGTGGACTGGATAATGAAAACATCCATTCCCCGGACGTTTTCGTCGATCTCAACGCGTGTTTCGCCGTCGCTGAAGGTTGTGACGTTGGCCTTTCCCAGGGAAACCCCCAGTTTGTCACATATTTTTTGCGCCAGCGGCCTGTTGGCGTTGCCTGAAAAAACTCTAATTCTTTCTAACATTTATATTTTCTCCACCGTCTTTGTCTGGCTGGGGCGGGAGGATTCGAACCTCCGAATGCAGGAACCAAAATCCTGTGTCTTACCGCTTGACGACGCCCCATCGTCTCTTGATGCAATGTCGTGCCGAAATAATGATTCTTCCAGGGCGAATAACGGTTCGTCCCTACAGTGATTGGGCAAAGAAAACCAGACAGTCTCCGGAAACTTTCTTTAAGATAGCATCCCGTGCGTCTTGGGCCGACTTTTCGTCTTCGAAAATGCCAAATAGCGTAGGCCCACTGCCCGACATCAGAGCACCCAGGGCGCCTTCATTTTTCAGCATTTGCTTAAAATCATTCAATTCAGGATGCATCCGAAGCGATACCGATTCTAAATCATTATGCAATTCCTGAATTACGTCGCCTAGTGCGTAAAATCGCGGAATGCTATAATTATTTTTTTTCTTTGTCAATGTTAAATTGAGAGCAGAGTAAACCGCTCCGGTGGCAAGCGGAAAGGCGGGATTGATCAAAACGATGTTCAGCGGAGGTATCCCTTCAAGCGCCTGAAGTTTGTCGCCGATGCCTGTGGCAAATGCGCTCGGTCCGAAAATGAAAAACGGGATATCGGCTCCGAGTTTCGCCCCGATTTGCATCAGCTCGCTTTGACTGACATTCAGTGAACACAAGTCATTCAGGGCCATGAGGGTGGCGGCTGCGTCCGAACTGCCGCCGCCGAGACCGGCTGCCGTCGGAATATTTTTATGAAGGGTAATTTTGGCGCCGCCCCGAAAACCGGCGTAATGAAAAAGCGCCGTGGCGGCGCGCCAGACCAGGTTATCCTCCCCGGCGGGAAGATCGGCGCCCGGACAGGAAAGGGAAATTCCGTCCGGGCACAGGGAAAAGTGCAACTCATCGCAGAGGGATATCTGCTGCATCACCGACGCCAGGTCGTGGTAACCGTCGGAACGACGGCCCAGCACATGGAGGGAAAGATTGACTTTCGCCGGCGCAAGACGTCGCATGTCAGCCTTTCTCTTTGACGTAGCGCATCTTCAGTTCGTAGAGTACGCCCTCAATCAGACCGGTTTCGTTTTCGTCCAGATTGCCCTTGGTCTTTTCGTGAAGCATGTCCAGAATATCGATGGTTTGCTTGGCGGCCGGCAGATTCTTCTCGGCCTTGCCGCCCTCAAATTCCGGAAAATCCCCGAAATGGAAAAGGGCGGAGGTCGAAAGTGAAACGACAAAATTCGTAAAATTGATCGGCGGATATTCTTCGCGCAGAGCCTCTCCGGCGCCGGCGGTCTCCCGGAGTTTTTCCTTTACGGGCGACGGTTCTTCCTTCTTTTCCGGCTCGTCTGCAAAACGCCTGTCCTTGATGACAAATCCTTCGCCTTTGGTTTCTTCTGCCATAACGCCTCCCTCACGGTGTATCGCAGGGAACGGTCGCGATAACCTAAAAGTCATAAGACCGTTCCCTGCGGCCTATCTTTTGCTGAATGTAATCTCCCCCTTGGAAACGCCGACGACGATGCGGTCGCCTTCGGTAAATTTCCCGGCCAGAATGTCCCGGGCCAACGGGTCCAGAACCAGCTTCTGAAGCGCCCGCTTGAGCGGCCGCGCGCCGTACACCGGGCTGTAGCCCTCTTCGGCTATATATTTTTTCGCCGCGTCTGTCAATTCGAGGGACAGCTTGCGCTCCGCGAGCCGCTTGTCGATGAGCCCCAGCTGAATGCCGACGATCCGGTGAATGTCGTCCAGCGTCAGACCGTGGAACATGATGATGTCGTCGATGCGGTTTAAGAACTCGGGCTTGAAGGTTGCGCGCAGCGCTTCCATCGACCGGTTCTTCTTCTCTTCCTCGGAAAGCGAAGGATCCTGGATCCACTGGCTGCCGACGTTGGAGGTCATGATCACCACCGTGTTCTTGAAATCCACCGTGCGGCCGTGGCCGTCGGTGAGGCGGCCGTCGTCCAGAATCTGCAAGAGAATGTTGAAGACATCCGGATGCGCTTTTTCGATCTCGTCGAACAGCAGGACACTGTAGGGTTTGCGCCGGACGGCCTCGGTGAGGTAGCCGCCTTCGTCATAGCCCACGTAGCCGGGCGGAGCGCCGATGAGGCGCGCCACCGCGTGCTTTTCCATGTACTCGGACATGTCGATGCGGATCATGGCCTGCTCGTTGTCGAACATGAACTCCGCCAGGGCCCGCGCCAATTCGGTCTTACCCACGCCGGTCGGCCCCAGGAAGACGAACGACCCGATGGGTCGGTTCGGGTCCTGCAAACCGGAGCGCGCGCGCCTGAGCGCGTCCGAGACAGCCTGAATTCCGTCATCCTGCCCGATGACGCGCAACTTGAGACGCTCGTCCATTTGGAGGAGCTTCTGCACGTCGCTTTCCATCATGCGGGAAAGCGGAATGCCCGTCCAGTTGGCGACCACTTCCGCCACGTCCTCGGCGTCCACTTCTTCTTTCAGCATCTGGTTGTTTTTCTGGACGTCCTCGAGTTTAAGCTGGTCCTCCTTCAGCTGCCGGTCCAGCTCGACGAGCTTGCCGTAGCGGATTTCCGCCGCGCGCGCCAGATTTCCTTCGCGCTGAGCGTTGGCCTCCTCTATCTTGAGCGATTCCATCTGGCTTTTGATCTGCTGTATCTTTTTAATGATGTCTTTTTCCGACGACCAGTGCAGCTTCATCTGGTCCATCTGGCTTTGAAGTTCGGCCAGCTCTTTTTCAATCTTGTCACGCCTTTCTTTGGCGGTCTTGTCCGTTTCCTTTTTCAAGGACTGCTTTTCAATTTCCAGTTGAATGATTTTTCGGTCAATCGTGTCGATCTCCAAAGGCATGCTGTCGAGCTCGATCCGGAGCCGCGATGCGGCCTCGTCGATCAGATCCACCGCCTTGTCCGGCAGGAACCGGTCCGCAATGTAGCGGTGCGACAGCGTCGCCGCGGCGACGATCGCCGAATCCTTGATCCGCACGCCGTGGTGCACTTCATAGCGCTCCTTGAGACCGCGCAAAATGGCGACGGTATCCTCCACCGTCGGCTCCTTGACCAGCACCGGCTGGAAGCGCCGCTCGAGCGCCGCGTCCTTCTCGATGTACTTGCGGTACTCGTTGAGCGTTGTCGCGCCTACGCAGCGCAGCTCGCCGCGCGCCAGCGCCGGTTTGAGCATGTTCGACGCGTCCATCGACCCCTCCGACGCGCCCGCTCCCACCATCGTGTGAATCTCGTCGATGAAGAGGATGATTTCGCCTTCGGCGCTCGTGACTTCCTTCAAAACCGCCTTCAGGCGCTCCTCGAATTCGCCGCGGTACTTCGCGCCCGCAATGAGCGCGCCGATATCGAGTCCGATCACCCGCTTGCTTTTCAGATTTTCCGGAACATCGCCGTTGACGATCCGCTGGGCCAGGCCTTCCACGATGGCGGTCTTGCCGACGCCCGGTTCGCCGATCAGCACCGGATTGTTCTTGGTGCGCCGGGAGAGCACCTGCATGACGCGGCGGATTTCCTCGTCGCGGCCGATGACCGGATCGAAAGAGCCCTTGCGGGCCAGTTCGTTGAAGTCCCGGGCGTAGCGCTCCAGGGCCTGGTACTTGCCTTCCGGATTCGGATCGGTCACCCGCTGATTGCCGCGGATATCGACCAGCGCCTTGAAAATAGCGTCCCGCGTGACGGCATTTTGGCGAAGCGTTTTGCCCGCCTGCCCTTCTTTTTCCTCGGACATCGCGACCAGCACGTGTTCGGCGCTGATGTATTCGTCCTTGAGCTGCGCCGCTTCCGTCATGGCCTTATCAAACAGCCGGTTAAGCCGGCCACCCAGATACACCTGACCCGCGCCGGAGCCGCCGACGCTGGGCTGTTTTTTCAAGTAGGCGTTCAGGTCCTGTTCTATTTTTTGCGGGGATGCGCCCAGTTTCGTCAGGATCGCAGAGGCGATGGAATCCTGCTGCTGCAAAAAGCACACGAGCAGGTGCTCCGGCTCGATGGACTGGTGTCCCAAGGTCGTAGCCAGTGTCTGCGCATCCTGAAGCGCTTCCTGTACTTTCAATGTAAATTTATCAAATCTCATAGTCTCCCTCTTTCTATTCCACAGGTTTTTCAATCGTCACAAAGAGCTTTCCGTTCTTGAAGATGCTGACGTTTCCCGACGACTGGGAAATGACCATCGCCACCGCCTTGGTCACGTTGGTGATGCCGGCCGCCGCGATGTGGCGGCTCCCCAGGCCGGGCGGAAAATCCTTGCTTTCCAGCGCCGCGCTCAGATGACGGCCCGCCGTGACAATGACGCCGTCGGATGTGATCACGAACGCGCCGTCGATGGCGGAGAGTTCCTTGATCGTTTCCTCGAGCTCCGGGTTCAGAATATTGCGCTGCTCCTCGGAGTATCCCTTGAACGGATTGATGATCATCTGCCGGGACAGCTGCATGACCTTCTCGTCGTCGCCCAGCACGAAAATGGTGCCGACCTTCCGGCTTTCGCGCCCCTGGGCCGCCAGTTCGCAGGCGATGTTCAACACGGCGTTGAACACCTCCGGCTGGACGGCCTCCACGACATCGCTGATGTCGTCGGACGTCAGGATTTCGAACTCGCGGCCGACGTCGATGAAGAAAATGCTGTCGGCATACCCGAACTTCGGCACGCCGGACAGGCAGATGATCTTGTCGCCCTTTTTAAACAGTCCGGACACAATTCCTTTGGCGATGGCGATCTTGATTTTTCCCAGGCGCGTCAAATTCACGCTGGGAATATCCAGCTTCCGGGCAAGCGGCGAAAGCTTCTCCGGCAACTCTTCATCCTCGCCCAGAACCAGGACGAAACGGACCGCTTTTTTCACCTCATCGGGAAGATCCGCAATCTCGTTTCGCACATCGACGCATACCAGCACGATACCCGCTTTGACCTCTCCCGCGAGCTTCACGGCCGATTCGATCATCGTCTTGTTTATGGATTTCATTTCAAATCCTTAGACTGTTTTGTCCATAGAATAAACACTGCCCGCGGACCTGTCAAGGCGAAGACTGCGGGCAATTATTTCCTTGACCCAAAATGCACTCTCCGATAAAAAGCAACTATGCAACATTTATTCAAGGAGGGCCTGCGCGTTGAAATTACCCGTCGTTACCGGCACTCTTGACCTCTACATCACCGAAATCAACCGTTTTCCGCTTTTATCCGCCGAGGAAGAATTCAAGCTGGCGGTGCGCCTGAAGAAGTACAACGACATGGAAGCGGCGGAGAAACTGATCGTTTCCAACTTACGGTTTGTAGTCAAGATCGCCCATGAATACCGCAACTACGGTTTCAAACTCGCGGATCTGATCCAGGAAGGCAACATCGGGCTCATTCACGCCGTGAAGAAATTCGATCCCTACAAGGGGTACCGGCTCATTTCCTACGCCGTCTGGTGGATCCGCGCCTATATTCAGAATTATGTCATCAAGTCCTGGAGCATCGTGAAAATCGGCACGACACAGGCACAGCGCAAGCTCTTCTTCAAGCTCAGCCAGGCCAAGAAACAGCTGCAAACCCTGTCAAAAAAGAATCCGGAGTTCAGTGAAATCGCCGACTCGCTGGGCGTCAAAGGCTCGGAGGTCGCCGAAATGGACCTGCGCCTGGGCACCCGCGACCTGTCGCTCAACGAATTTATCAACGACGACGGCGACACGTCTCATATGGATTTTCTGACGCACGACGGTGACGACCAGGAAACGTCTCTGATCAAGCATGAGGAGCGAAGCCTGGTAAAGCGCGACATCGCCGGCGCGCTGGCCAAGCTCAATGAACGGGAAAGCTACATCATCCGCAACCGCGTCATGGCGGACGACCCGATGACGCTTCAGGAAATCGGCGACAAGTACAACATCACAAGGGAGCGCGCCCGCCAGATCGAAAAGCAGGCCCTGCGAAAAGTGCAGCTGGCGCTGCCGTATCTGAAACCGGACAACTGATTCCTGCCCGAAAATCGGCCGGCGGGCCATTGCCGAGCCGGCTCGTGTGCCCAGGGACGCCCTTTCGGGGAAAGAGCCGACCCGCATCGCCCGCGGGCGGATTCCCCTGTCCGCATGGCCGGATTCCGGCTATTTCGTGAAAGGGCAGTAGATCATGAACCACAGAATCTTTGTATATTCCCTCCACACTTTTTTCCAGTCGGAAGTTTTTAACTCCCAGGCGTTAACCGGCGCCGGCTCGAAGGGTGTCGGTGAAAAGCAGGATTGGTAGGCCCCGGCGAATTCCCGCGATACCATCAGCTTAATCCGGCGCATATGATAGGGGGAACTCACGAATATCGCCGACTTTTGCCCGCTCAGGGCCATGGTCCTTCTGGCTTCAAGCAGCTCCACGTGCGTATCTTCGTAGTAACGGGACAGCAGGCTGCTGTTGTTTGGCGGCTTTTCATTCTTGGCGATGGAAAAGAGCGTGATCTTCCCGTCGTTGAGGCGGTAGGTTTTTTTATAAGCGGGAATGATGAGATAATCGGCCATTCCTTCGTAAACCAGATTCCGGGCGTGGCGGTGGCGGGCGCTGAAATCGGGCCCCAGCAAAACGACGACGGCGTCCGCTTTGACGCAGGCCGTCGAATAAGCCAGAAAGCGCGGCGAGCAGAAGACCGCAGCCGCAATGACAACGAGGACCACCGCCCCCATCAGAAAGATTTTTACACGGTTTAGCACCAAAATATCCTTGACAATACAGGTAATTATTTATATCAGAACACGACATTCATCCAAGCCGAAGACTCGGCATTGGAAAAATTAAATATCTCTTAACAATTACATTTGCAAAGACTTTATTCGCCCTATGCAGGATATGGCCGTCAACAAGGTTTTAACGCAACCCGAGGACAAGCACCTGGATTACGCGCTTTGCGCCAGCATCATGGAAACCATCGATCTGGGCATTGTCATTCTCGGCACAAAAAGCAACGAACTGATCTTCAAAAATCGCGTTGCGACGGAAATCTTTCAGAATAACCAGGCCCTGCTGGAGTACCACAATATCCTTTCCCTGCTGCTCGCGGACTACGGCAACCGGCCCGAAGACGAAATTTTCGGAAAAAACTATACCTTGCGCTTCAAAAACCGACTGCTGGGCTATACGCCGTACCGGATTTCCGACGGCTATATCTGGATCATCATCCGGGATATCACCGAAAGAATCCGCTTGGAGTCCATCGCGGAGGCGGTCAACTCGATGGACAACATCAGCTACGTTTTTTCCGGCATCCGGCATGAGCTGGGAAATCCCATCAATTCCATCAAGATGACCTTAAGCGTCCTGAAAAGAAATTTGAGCGACTACTCGCCGGCAGCCGTGGAAAAGTACGTCGATCGCGCGATGACCGAAATTTCCCGTGTGGAATTTCTGCTCCAGGCGCTCAAAAGTTTCAGTATTTTCGAACACCCTGAAATTCAAAACATAACCATCGACGATTTTCTGACCCGCTTCATCGCGCTGGTCGGAAACGATCTGCGCCAGGCCGGCATTAAAATCGTCAAGGCCGTCGACCCCAACGTCGCCACGATCGCCGCGGACCCCCGGCTTTTGCACCAGGTCATGATGAATCTGATCACCAATGCCTCCGATGCGCTGGCGGAGCGAAGCGCGAAAAACATTACCATCCGGGCGTCTCGACAGGACGGCCTCGTGGCCCTTATCGTAGAGGACAACGGCTGCGGCATGTCCGAAGAGACGCAGAGCAGTCTTTTCAAGCCTTTTTTCACGACGAAAAGCCGCGGAACAGGTCTGGGGCTGATGATCACGTTGAAAATGGTCACCCAGATGAAAGGAAACATGGACGTCAAAAGCGCCAAAGACAAAGGAACAAGGGTAACCGTCCTCCTCCAGGAAGGTCGCAGGGACAATGCTCAGACATAAAAAAACCATTCTGATTATCGACGACAACGATATTTTTTGCCAGTCCGTAAGCGATCTGTTCAGCAGCGAAATGACGGACGTTCTAACCGCCAACACCGGCCGGGACGGCATGAGGATCTGCTCGGAAACCAAAATCGACGTGGTAATCCTCGACCAGAAGCTCCCGGATGCGGAAGGCATATCGCTTTGCCCCTCCATCCTGCGGCAAAACGAGCAGGCCAAGATCATTTTTGTGACGGCCTATCCGAGCTTCACGAACGCCATTGAAGCCATCAAAGTGGGCGCCCACGACTATCTGTCCAAACCTTTCGAGCTGGCGGAGCTGGAACTGACCGTCAAACAGGCGCTGCGCACGCAGGATCTGGAAAAAACCGAACAGCTCCAGAACTACCAGAGCACGCGGGACACGGAGGAATTCGAACTGGTCGCCGGCCACGGCATTTTTGACGATATCATCCGGATGATCGATCTGGCGGCGGACACCGACGCGCCGGTCCTGATCACCGGCGAAACCGGCACGGGGAAAAACGTGGTGGCCCGGGCCATTCACCTCAAAAGCGCGCTGCCGGCCAAGCTTTTCCTGATCGCCAACTGCGCGGCTTTTCCGGAGACCCTTATTGAATCCGAATTATTCGGCACGGAAAAAGGCGCTTTCACCGGCTCCTCTTCCTCCCGGAAGGGTATTTTTGAGCTGGCCGAGGGAGGCACGCTGGTGCTCGACGAGATCGGCTCCATGCCCATTCACCTGCAATCCAAACTGCTGGGAGTCCTGGAAGAAAAAAAGATCCGGCGCATCGGCAGCGAAACCGTCAAACCCGTCAATGTGCGCATCATCGCCGCAGCCAATAACGATCTGGAGGAAGCCGTCAGCAACAAAACGTTCCGCAGCGACCTGTACTACCGCCTGAGCGTGATCCGCCTGCACATTCCGCCGCTGCGCGACCGCAGGGAAGACATCCCCAAGCTGTGCGAATATTTTATTCGCAAGATGTCCCGGGACCCGCAGTCGAAGCTGTCCGACACCGAACTCGAGAAGCTCATGGAATACTCATGGCCGGGCAACGTGCGCGAACTGAAAAACGTCATCGAGCGTTCGCTGATCATTCAACGTCATCAGCCGCTGCGGCCCTCGCTGCTTTTGAGAAACGGTCTTATGCCCGCTTCCGCGTGCTGCGCGACGGGCCAGGACGACGGGGAAATCATCCCCCTGAACATCGTGGAGAAGAGATGCATCGACCAGGCGCTGCGGAAATGTTCCGGCAATTTTTCCCAGTCCGCCAAAGCGCTGGGAATCTCGCTTTCCACACTGAAAAGAAAAGTGAAATCCTATCAGCTGCAAAGCCGATCAGTCTGACAAGCCGAGTCAAAATGAATCAGTCAGCCTGATTTCCAAAAGCGTCGGAAGGCGGGATGGGTGTCTTTAACCATCCGGTTTCATGCGCTTTGCGTTTGTTGTCCTGCAACGGCACAGCCCTTGCTTGGCAATAAGAAATCGTTTTGGAAGACAAGCAGGCCTCAAGGCGAGAAAACAGCTATGGTCAAAACAGCCGACGGCATGGAAGAGGGACGTCCGCTGCAGAAAAGCAGCCGGATCAAATCCTCGCATCCCGGAACCAGAATCCGCGAGGTTCTGATTGTCGATGATGAAGAGCCGCTGCTTTTAAGCATCGACGACGGCCTGAGCGTTTATAAAGACTACTTTACCCTGCTTACGGCCACCAACGGAATGGATGCCGTTAAATTGCTGAAAGCCAAATCCGCAATCGACCTGGTCATTACGGATCTGAGCATGCCCAAAATGGACGGATTTGAACTGCTCACTTACATCAAGCGAAACTTCCCCCGGATCCCCGTCATCCTGATGACCGCCTACGGAACCCCCAAGATTGAAAGCATCGTCAAAACGCTGGGATTATCCGGTTATCTGGAGAAACCGCTGGATATCAACATTTTCGCCGACAATATTTTTTCCGCGCTTTGCATTGAGCGCCCGTAGCAACCAACCTTCGGAATAGTCGCATGTCCAAAATCGGCCCGTACAACAGAAAGGATGAAATTTCGGAAGCCCCCCAGGTGGAGGAGCTGTTAAAGAACCTTGAATTCCACAAGTCCATCCAGCGGATTACCAACCGGATCCGTTCCGCCGCCACGCCGCGCGAAATTCTCATCGACGTCAGGGAAGATATCCGCAAGCTCTTCCGCATCCACATGCTGACCATTTATCTGATCGACAGGGAGAAAAAGGAGCTTGTTACGCTGGAAGACGACGGCCGCGAACCCAGGGAAGTCCGCCTCTCCGCGGATTACACTACTTTTGCCGGTTATGCCGCCCTGAAGAAAAAAACGCTGCACATCGCCGATGCCTACAATGAACGGGAAATCCGGAAAATTTCCGATGCGCTTTCCTTTGACGACTCCCTCGACGAAGCAACCGGCGTAACCACCGGCCAGATCCTGGCCACGCCCATTGTCCACGACGGCGTCATTCTGGGCGTTTTGGAAATCCGGAATAAAAAGGGCGGCGAAACCATCGACGAATACGATCAGATCTTTCTCGACGAAATCGAAGTCTGCCTCGCCCGGGCTTTCTACATGCAGTTGGAATTCAGCCAAACCGGCCACAAAGCCGCCGCAAAATTCAAAAAGCTGATTAAGGACGGCTTCATCACACAGGAGCAAATGGACCAGGCGCTCCGGGAGGCGTATGCCGCAAAGACGGACCCCGCAACCCTGCTGCTTACGCAGTACCGAATCGCCAAGAAGAACATCGGGGAAGCGCTGGCCGATCATTACGGCTGTCCGTTCACGGCTTACAGTGACGATCTGTCCGTCGTGCACGGCCTGCTCACCGGCATCGACCGGGCCGTGCTGGCGGGCGGTCTGTGGATTCCGCTCAGGGTCCTCAAAGGGAAAATTCACGTCCTCGCGGCCGATCCATCAAACACGGCGCTGAAGCGGGAAATCGAGGATGTCATGGAAACCCCTCTTATTCATTACGAAGTCGGTCTGCCGGCCGATATCCTGCAGTTGATCGACCGTTCCTATGCCGAGCTCGAGGAAAAAAACCGCCGCCGGGCGATCGCCGGGTCCGTTCCCTCCCCCGCCGGACCCGCTTCTGAAAAAAAAGCTCCATCTTCTTCATCGCTTGACGACATTGTCCCGAAGGCATCTTCCGAAAAAAGTTTTGTTCTGCCGAAAACGGAAACGAAAGAAACCGGGCGCGGGGAAGAAACCGCGGCCAAAGAAAACCGTCCGGTCCGCGCCCGGCACAAAGCGGAAACCGCCGATGAGACGGAAACGGCGTCGGCCGCCCCTGCCGCTGCGCCCGTTGGTCCGAAGCAGCCGGCGGCCGCGGATGCGGCGCCATCGACGCCCGCCCCGGAACCGCCCGCCGCGGCGGACATGCCCGACGATGCCGTTTATCCGCCGCTGGCCGAACTGCTTTACGAAGCCGCCGCCCGCCGGGCCTCCGACATTCATTTTGAACCGGATGCCGGCGCCCGCCGTGCGGCCGTGCGCATCCGCATTGACGGTCAATGCATTGCGCATGCCCCCCTGCCCCTCGGCGATTACGAAAAGCTTCTCGCCGCGGCGAAGAAGATGGCCGGTCTTAACGGACAGACCACGACGGCGATCCAGAACGGCAAGGCCGTCTTCAGGCGTCCGTCAGGTGATGAAATCCACATGCGGGTGGCGGTGATCCCGACGCGGAACGGCCCGGAAGACAGCGTTTTTCACCTGTCCGCCCGGAACAAATTTCTGCCCATGGAACTGCTGGGCCTGTCGGAAGAAAACTATGACGACCTCTCCAACATTGTGAGGCAGCCGCGGGGCGTCGTTTTCGTAGCGGGACCGGCGGGCGGCGGCGTCACCACCACCCTGCACGCGTGCCTGGCGCACATCAATTCGCCGCACAAAAAGATCTGGACGGCGGAAGATTCAATTGAAATTTCCCAGGACGGTGTGCGCCAGGTCGTTGTCGAGCCGCAAAAAGGCCTGAATTATCCGTCTGTCCTTCGCTCCCTTTTAAACGCGGATCCGGATGTCGTGATGCTCGGCCGCATTCCGGATTCCGAAACGGCCGGATTGTGCCTGGAAGCCTCCGTCCGGGGGCGGCTGGTGCTGAGCTCGCTGGGAACGGAAAGCATCGTCGAAACCATCGAACGCTGCCCGGACATGGGGCTTGACCACCTGCTGTTTGCCGACGCCATGCTGGCAATCGTGGAGCAGCGGCTCCTCAGAACCCTCTGTCCGGCCTGCCGGGAAAAATATCATCCCGGCCGGGAAGAATACGACGATCTGGCGCAAATGTACGGCCCGGAAGCTTTCGAGAGACTGAACCTGCCCTATTCCGACGACTTCAGCCTCTTCCGCCCCCGTGGCTGCGACGCGTGCGGCCAAACCGGCTACAAGGGCCGGACCTGCGTTTCCGAAATTTTTATCTTCACGCCGCAAATCAAACGCATGATCCGACGCAAAGCATCCTCCGACGCAATATACCAGACAGCGCTGGCCTTCGGCATGACGCCTCTCCTCCAGGACGGCCTGTCGCGGGTTTTGCAGGGCGTGTGCGATTTCCGGCACGCGCGTCTGGCCTGCCTGAAGGACCGGTCCGCCCGTTTCAGGACAGTTTGTTCTTGAGTTCGCTGAGTTTGTTGAGCGCCTCCAGAGGCGTGAGCGTGGAAATATCGATCTGCCGCAAGTCGCCTACCACCTCGTCTTCGCTTTCGACAAACAGGCTCAACTGCGCCTGGCCCCGCCGGGGAACATTTTGGCCGCGCGCGATGCGCGGCATGCCGATTTCGTCAAACTCCCCCTTTTCCAGGTTGCGCAGAATTTCCTTGGCGCGGACGATGACCTCCGCCGGAACGCCGGCCAGCCTCGCCACTTCGATTCCGTAACTGCGGCTGGTTCCGCCTTCCATGATCTTGCGCAGAAAGATGATTTTCTCGCCCCATTCCTTGACGGCGATATTGTAGTTTTTGACGCCGTCTTTCGAGGCGGCGAGATCCGTGAGCTGGTGATAATGCGTGGCAAAGAGCGTACGGACGCCCCGCCCGCCTAAATCGTGCAGGTACTCGGCCACCGCCCAGGCGATGCTGACCCCATCAAACGTCGAGGTGCCCCGGCCCACTTCGTCGAGGATCACCAGGCTCCGGTCCGTGGCGTTTGCGAGAATCCGGGCCGTTTCCGTCATTTCCACCATGAACGTGCTCTGCCCCGTGATCAGGCTGTCTGACGCGCCGATGCGCGTAAAGATCTTGTCCACCACGCCGATCCGGGCGTGGGCCGCCGGAACAAAGCTGCCCATCTGCGCCAAAAGGACGATCAAGGCAACCTGGCGGATGTAGGTGGATTTGCCGGCCATGTTGGGCCCGGTGATCACCAGAAGGCGGTTTTGCTGCAAGTCGAGCAGAGCGTCGTTGGGGACAAAGCCCTCTTTTTTCAGGGCCGTCTCCACGACCGGATGGCGCCCGTCGCGGATGTCGAGAACGTCTTCCTCGTCGATTTCCGGGCAGACGTAGGCGTGCTTTTCGGCCACCTCCGCAAGCGCGCACAGCGCGTCGAGCTCCGCCACGCGAAACGCGTTGTACTGGATGTCCGGCAGATGCGGCATCAAATCGTCGCGCAGACGGTTGAAGAGTTCGTTTTCCCGGTCGCGGATTTTTTCCTCGGCGGTAAGAACCGTCTGCTCGAACTCCTTGAGCTCCTGGTTGATGTAGCGCTCGGCGTTGACCAGCGTCTGCTTGCGCACATAGGAATCCGGCACCAGCGCCGCGTTGGCCTTGGTGACCTCGATGTAGTAGCCGAAAACATTGTTGAAGCCGATTTTAAGCGAATTGATGCCGGTGGCCTGTCTTTCCCTGGCCTCGAGCGAGGCGATCCACTGTTTTCCGTCGCGGCTGATCGAGCGCAGGCGGTCGAGTTCCTCGTCGAAACCGGCCTCGATGAATCTCCCGTCCTGTGTGCGGGGCGGCGGGTCGGAAACGATCGCGCGGGCAAGGAGATCGACGAGCGGCGCGCAATCCCGGATTTCCCGGCGGATGGCCGCCAAGGCCGGCGCGGTGAAATCCGCGAGCTTTTCCTGCAGCCGGGGCAAAACGGCCAGCGAGACCTTGAGCGCCGCCAGATCGCGCGGCGTTGCGACCGCGAGCGCCACGCGGCCGGCCAGCCGCTCCAGATCGTAAATGCCGGCGAGCGCCTTTCGCAAATCGGCGCGGAGAAGATGATTGTCTTTGATTTCCGCCACCGCCGCCAGGCGCGCGCGGATTTGCTCCGGCGCGATGAGCGGGTAGCCCATCCACCAGCGCAGGCGCCTGGCGCCCATCGGCGTGAGCGTTTCGTTGATGAGCGCAAACAGCGTTCCGGCGCGGCCTTTGTCCTGCAGCGCTGCGAAGATTTCCAGGTTCCTCCGGGCCGTTTCATCCAGAACCAGATAGCGCTGGGGCGCGTATTCCCGGATCTCGGAAATATGGCCGGCGCGGGTCATCTGCGTGGCGCTTACGTAGTTCAAAATCGCGGCGGCGGCCGTTTTGGCGGCCCCGCGGCCCTGCAGCCCCGAGCGGGCAAGCACGTCGGATGCAAGCTCCCTTTCCAGAATTTCATCGGTCCTGTCCGGGTCGAAGGCCGTCCGATCCAGCATATTGACGCAGCCGGCCTGCATCTGCGCCTCGAGGAGCTTCACCAGCACGGGATCGGGAAAAGATCCGGCAATCAGCAGCTCCCGAAACGCGAGGCCGCCTGCGGCGGTCAGAAGCGCGTCGCGGCCGGTAAATTCGCCCGCCTGGAATTCGCCGGTGGACAAATCGAGAAACGCCAGGCCCAGCGCCTCCCGGCTGCCGGCCAGGCAGGCCAGATAATTGTTTTCACCGGCCTTGAGGTTTTCTTCGTCGAGGACCAGACCGGGGGTGATCACGCGGATCACGTCGCGCTTCACGATGCCCTTGGCGCTTTTCGGATCCTCCACCTGTTCGCACACGGCCACCTTGAAGCCTTTCTCCACGAGTTTGGCGATGTAGGCGGAAGCGGCATGATAGGGAAAACCGCACAGGGGAACCGCGTCTTCTTTGGACTTGTTGCGGGACGTGAGCGTGATTTCCAGAATGGGAGCGGCCAAAAGCGCGTCTTCGAAAAACATCTCGTAGAAGTCGCCCATCCGGTACAACAGGATGCAATCGGGATACTTTTCCTTGATGGCGACGTACTGCTTCATTGCGGGCGTGAGATTAAGCGTCGCGTCTACCGCCATTTCCCGTCGCCCCCCCGCTCCAGATCGACGATATCCGGCTTTTGCGGCCTGCCCGGCTCCGACCGGTTGATGAACCGGTTGGCAATCCAGCTCACAATGCTGATAATCAGCGATCCCAGAAACGCCCACAAAAAGCCGTCGATTTCAAATCCCGACACGAAATACGCCACCAGCAGGAGCATGAGCGCGTTGAGGATGAAGGCAAAGACGCCCAGCGTGAGAATCGTCAAAGGCAGGGTCAGAATCAGGAGCACGGGACGCAGGAACGTGTTGATCACTCCCAGAATGGCGGCGGCGACAATCGCCGTCACCAGCGATTCCACGTGGATGCCGGGCAGGATGGCGGAAGCCACCAGTATCGCCACGGTGATGATGAGCCAGCGTGTCAGAATAATGAGCATGACGTATCCTTGTCGGGCAAGCCGCATAAAACTTTAATAGACGCTTTCGTCCGCGACCGTTTTTTTCGATGTCAGGAAAACCCAGGTGACGCTCAGTCCGCTCATCCAGGAGGTTTTCGTTTTCACAAGCGGGCTGTCCTCAAAAACGGCGCCCTGCAAAAAATCGGCGCTGACAAACGCGTGAAAGTGAAACTGTTTGTAATTTTTCCCCAGGCCCACGGTCAGCGCCGATCCGCTGTATCCGCCGCCCGCGCTGTAAGCCGGCCGTCCGGCAAACGCGTAATACGGCTCCACATCGTAAAAATACTTGTGATAGCCGCGGTCGGCAAACATCGGCCCGGCCGATATTCCCAGGTACAGGCCCGTGCCGGGAATGACGTCGCCCTTTTCAACATTGAGCCTGGGACTCACCACGAACCCTTCGTAGCGCACGGAGCGGAAATCCGTGGAAAACACGGCGCGCACCGGCAATGACGCGGTAATCCGGAACTTCTGTTCGGGCAGATGCGCGATCTTCACGCGCAGCGCCGGTCCGAATTCGAACGTGGGATCCAGATCCTCCATGCCCCGGCGCGCGTCGTTGTCGTCGCTGCGCACGGGAACCGCGCCGTATCCGCTCGCGTCCAGCGTCACCCGGTCGGTGGCGAAAATACGCGCCGTCATCCGCTTGTCCTCCAGGCGGAAAATGCCGCCCCGGTAAACGGCGTAGGGAAAGGGAAGCAGGTAGGGCCTGGTCTTGTCCGACCCCCGGTAGTCCGGCATCATCAGAAAACCCGCGCCGACACCGACTTCCCACAGCGGTTTTTCCGCGGCAACGCCCGCGGCCGGCGCCAGCGCCAGCGCCGCCGCGACCGCCATTATGCGCAGAGCTTTTTTGAGCATGCTTTCGCGACCGCCTTTTCCGGGCCTGAGGCTCCGGAATTCCTTACGAATCAAACGTCGTGAACTGTTCCCTGGGAGCGGCGCACACGGGGCATTCGTCGGGCAACACACCGTCGGCCACATAGCCGCACACCTTGCAGACGTGGTAAACCGTTTCCCGTTCCTCCATGAAGTGATTCATCGCCTGTTTGTAAAGTTTGGCATGTGTTTCTTCCACGTCGCGGCTCTGGCTGAAGTGCAAAAGCGCCGCCTTGTCTCCCGCCTGTTCGGCCATCTTCACGAATTGATCGTAGGCGATCTCCGCCACCGTCTTTTCCGATTCGAAACTCGCCGCCAGATTTTCTTCCGTCGATTTGATCTCCCGCAAAACGCGCAGCGCGCGCATGCCGTGGATTTCCTCGGAAAAGGCGATCACGCGAAAAAGACGCGCGATCTGCTTGTAGCCTTCCTGATCCGCCCGGTCGGCGTACATTTTCAGACGCAGCACCGCTTTGGCTTCGCCCAAGTAAGCCTGCTGAAGAGCATTACGAACTTTGTCGTCCATGGCTTATCCTCTATTCGGGAGTAAACTCGCTTTTATCCGCTCCGCAGACCGGGCACGTCCAGTCGGCGGGCAGCTTTTCAAACGGCGTTCCGCCAGGGATGCCGGCCTCATCATCGCCCTTGTCCGGATCATAAACATAGCCGCACACACCGCACACATACTTTTTCATTCTTTGCCTCCTTCGGAATGGGATTTAAACGGAAATTCTTTTCTTCACTTCGGCCGCGACGGTCCTGCCCAGAAGGGCGCATTTTTCCAGAACCTCCCGCGACGGAACGTGTTTCACGGAAACGGGCTCGGAAACGATCTCCACCTTCATCTCGCGGAGCATCGCCTCCAGATCCTTCACCGCTTCGCCGCTCCAGCCGAAGGATCCGAAGGCCGCGCCGACCAGGTTGGCCGGTTTCAGGCCCTTCAGATAGGTCATGACATCCGCCATCTGCGGCAGCATATTGTTGTTGAGCGTCGACGAACCCACGATGAGCGCGCCCGCTTCCAGCACCTCGTAGAGCACCTCGCTGCGGTGCGCGTCGTTCATGGACAGCAGCTTCACCCGGAGTCCTTCGCGCGCCAGCGACTCGGCGACGGCTTCGGCCATTTGCTCCGTGGAATGCCACATGGTCGCGTACACCACCACGGCCTTGGCGGACGGCTTCTGCAGCGCCCATTTTTTATAAAGATCGAGAATGAAGCCCAGGTCTTTGCGCCACACCGGCCCGTGGTCCGGCGCGAGAATTTTAACCGCCCAGCCGGTTGCCGCCACTTTTTCCAGGGCTTTCAAAACCACCGGCGAATAGGGCAAAACGATGTTGGCGTAGTAGGTCGCGCCTTCATACTCCAGCATGTCGGCGGGCAGCTCGTCGGCAAACCGCTCGAATGTCGCCAGGTGCATGCCGAATGCGTCCTGCGAAAAGAGAACGCCGTCCTTTTCCAGCCAGGAAAACATGGAATCCGGCCAGTGGATCATGCGCGTTTCCATAAACTTCAAATCCATGTTGCCCAGCGAAAGCGTTTCGCCGTCCTTGACCGGCTGGATCGCATCATCGCCGTGGAGAATGTCGCCCAGATTCTTCACCCCCATGGCGGAGGCAAACACTTTTTCCGGCCGGACGCGCGCGATCACCTGCGTCAGGCAGCCGGAGTGGTCCTGTTCGGAATGGTTGGAAACGATATAGTCGATCTTCGAGGGATCGACCACGGAAGCCACGCGCGCCAGCATTTCCTCCATAAACGGCTTTTTGACCGTGTCGATGAGCGTGATTTTATCCGCCATCACCAGATAGGCGTTATAGGTGCTGCCGTGGGGCGTCCGGTACCCGTGAAAATCGCGGATGGTCCAGTCGATCGCCCCGACCCAGTAAACGGATTCGCTGATCTTGATTGCGGAATAGATATCGGCCATGATCTTTCTCCCGGATGTCTGTCGAGTCAGTAATATAAGGTTCAACAACCGGACGTCAACCTTTATTTGACGTCCCTAAATCATCTCCGCGCCGGCGTCGAACGCCCTGAGATTGAGCGCACGCTTGTCGGCGGAAAGCGTCTTGCGGATTTCTTTTTCGAACATTTTCCGGTCAAAAGGCAAAAGGCCGGTTTTCGCCAAAGCGCCGATCATCACGATGTTGCTGAGCACCGGATTGCCCAGTTCCAGGCCGACCGACGTCGCGTCGATCAGCCAGTAATGCTGCGTCAGGGCGTCAAACGCCTCCCGGAGAGCCTCGTCTGACGGATAATCGCGCTCGCCCGTAATGACGCCGATGGGATAGACGGGGCGCGCATTGGTCAGAAGACTCGTGCCGGGATTGCCGTACACCGTGAGAACGCGCAGGGCTTCGAGCGGCTCCAGGGCCACGACGACGTCCGCGCCGCCTTGCGGAATCTGCGGACTTTTCACCGCGTCGGGCGAAATGCGCAGATGGCTCATCACCGATCCGCCGCGCTGGGACATGCCGAACGTCTCGCCGATGGTGACCACGTAGCCCGCGTCCACGAGCATGCCCGCCAGCGTGCGCGACGCCATGACGTTGCCCTGGCCGCCCACGCCGGTGAGAATCAGGTTTTGAGTGACTTTCGGTGTTTTGGCTTTCATAAACTTTTCCCGCGGAAAACGACTGTATTTTGCGGCATGCGCCGGTTTACGCCGTCCCCTGCTTTTTGATGATGGCTTTCTGCGGACAAATCGCCGCGCACACGCCGCAGCCCGCACAGACGACCCGGTCCACGACCGCCTTTTTCTTTTTCCGGTCCCAGGTCAGCGCCGGACACCGGAAAATCCGTGTGCACAGGCGGTTGCAGCCGCAGGCATCGCCCAGGCACAGGTCTTCGTTGACCTCGACCTCAAACGTTTTCTTGCCCTTCTTTTGCGGGCTGAGCGCGCAGGCCTGGCGCAGAATCAGCACCTTGACCGGACCCTTTTCCCGGAGAAAGGCCGTCAGGATTTTCCCGGTGTTTTCCAGGTCGAACGGATCGGCAATCGCCACTTTTGCGCCGATCGCGCTGCAGATCGCGGCAATTTCGACGGCCGGAACCGTTTCGCCAAGCGCGCTTACCTCCAGCCCCGGATGCGGCTGGAAGCCGGTCATCGCCGTTCCCGCGTTGTCGAGAACGATGAACGTGATATCCGCCCGGTGATGCTGCGCGTTGATGAGCGCCGGAATGACCGCATGGTAAAACGTGGAATCGCCGCAGACCGTGAGAATCGGCTTGTCGAAGCCGAACCGGCCAAGCTGGGAGAAGCCCCCCGCCAGCCCCGTTCCCGACCCCATGGAATGCAGCGTCGGCATGGTGTGATAGCCGTTGGCCGGGGTGAGCGCCGCCATCGAATAGCAGCCGATGTCGCCGCAGACAAATCCGCGGCGGCCGTCGAGCGCGATGGCGTTGGCGATGTTCCAGAACGAAGCCCGGTGCGGGCAGCCCGCGCAAAACGTCTGTTCGCGGGGCGGAATCAGCGCTCCGGCCTTTTGCACGGCCGCGGCATAGGCGGCGGGCAGCCGTTTGCGCCGTACTTTGAAAATCTTTTCCAGCGCGCCCGCCACGATATCGGGATTGAGTTCTCCCGCCGCCGGAAGCGTTCCGTCATACTTGCCGAAAAAGGTTTTTCCGCGCATTTGTTCCGGCCGGCCCGCGGCCAGCACCTTGACGTTTTCCTCGAGAAACGACATGACCTCTTCGACAAACAGCACCCTATTCGCACTTTGCAGATGTTTTGTCACCAGGCGCGGGGGCAAGGGCCAGGTCGTGGCGAGCTTCAGGATGCCGACGCGGTCTTGCAGCCCCAGGAGGCCGACGGCCTCCGTCGCGTACAGAAAACAGGCGCTGCTCGTGATGATGAGGAGCTCGGGCCGGGCCGGGCCGGCATACCGGTTGAAGGGGCTCTTTTCAAAGAGCGCCTCGACCGTTTTCAGCTTTTGGCGGATGAGCAGATGCTTGGCCACCACCGGCGTGCTGATCATGGGGCCGGTTTGCGAATCCATGACCGGTCCGCCATATTCAAAGTTCGCCCTGGGCTTGCGATTCGGGAGTTTCCCGCAAATGACGTTGCCGCTCGCGTGCGACATGCGCGTGACCGACCGGAGCATGACGACGTTGCCGATGGTCTCGGAAAGGGCGAACGCCCATTTCGTGAGATCCTTGGCCTCCTGGAAATCCGCCGGCTCCAGAAGCGGCATTTCCAGCATGCGCGCGAAATAGCGCGACTCGCCCTCGTTGACGCTCGACAGAGCGCCCGGATCCTCGCACGACACCAGCACCAGGCCGCCGCGCGTGCCGGACGCCGTAAGGTGCAAAAGGAAATCGGAGGCCACGTTGACGCCGTTTTGCTTCATGGCAACCAGGGCGCGCAGGCCGGAAAAAGACGCGGCCGCGGCGACTTCCACGGCGACCTTTTCATTCACCGACCACTCCACGTAAAGATTTCTCTCCCCGGCAATTCCCGACAGCGATTCGAGAATTTCGGAAGACGGCGTTCCCGGATAGGCGCTCGCCACCGCGACGCCCGCTTCCAGCGCGCCGCGCGCAATCGCCTCGTTGCCCAGAAACAAAACCTTCGATTTGGCCGGTGCTAAGAGCTTGGTCATGACTTCCCGTTCTTTGGTTTGTTGCGCGTTCCCAGATATTTTTTTACCGCCGGATCGTCGCTTTTCAAGTACAGCAGATTTTTAACCGACCGGCTTTTTTTCACGATCTGCGCCAGGCCGTTTTTCTTTTTTTCCGCCGCCGCCTTTTTGAGATCCGCAAGCGCCTGCTCCGGCGCCTCGCGGACCTCCAGAATCCCCTTTTCCCGCGCGAGCGAAAAGAGCTCCTGTCCCCGCCGGCTGCGCACAATCACCTGGTTCCAGCCGCGCATGTCCGCGTTGTCCCCGCCCCAGCGGGCTGCGCCAACGGAAAGGTCGGCAAACTCCGCCGTCGAATCGATGCAGAAGCGGCAGGCCGTGCGCACGCAGGCGTCCACCTCGGACAGCGGCACATCCGTCGCGCCGCCGGCCGAGCGCAGCTCCAGAATATTTTTTCCCGCCGGAATATCCATGCCGGTCAGAGCTGGGAAGGAAAGACCGTACTTTTTCACAAGCTCCTGAAAGCGCTCCAGCGCGAGCGTCCAGCCGCAGAAAAGGCCGATGACGAGCGCAAGCGACTCCGGCTTGCGGTATCCGTCAATCTGCGCCGTCTTCATCTTCGCCAGCGCCAGCGCCTGGCAGGGAGTGGCCACGACGCCCAGCGGGCGGGTGTCCGCGTCCGGCAGACGGTTGAACGCGGCGACGGTGGGCGATACCGTAAACCGGCTGCCCGCGTAGTCGCCAAGCGCGTCCGCGTTTCCGATCACGCGCCCTTCCCGCTCTTGCGCCGCGTTTTCACCGGAAACGATCGCGGCGTCAATCATCCCCTCGGCCATCGCGAGCCGCAAAAGCGCGGTCACCGTGCCGCCGTGCTGGGCCCGGTCGCGCAGGGCGCCGTCGGCTGCCCGCGCAAGCCAGTACGCTTTTACCGGTCCGATTTCCGGCGTCCAGTCGACCGCATCAAACAGGCTTTCGCGCATACGTCCGCAGTCCGCGGGCGTGCGGGGGCAAAAAGCGTGGCATTTTCCCTGGGCCAGGTCGCAGTCGAAAAGCTGCACCGTCCGGTCAGCATGGATCACCTGGTAGGGGCACAGGCCCACGCAGGCTCCGCAGCCCGTGCAAAGACTTTGTTCCAAAACGTTTTTTTTGAGTTTGAGCTGAGCGCCGGCCTTCTTTTTCATGGATCATCCAAAACACGTGATGGGCGTTTATATCGTATCCCGGTTTTTGAGGCAAGCTAATGATGACACGAAAGACAAAAGCCCCGCTTCGGAGCCGCCTTTGCCGG
>JAAYDW010000040.1 GCA_012729055.1 Deltaproteobacteria bacterium | reverse complement strand
TTGCAGACCCGGATCGGCTTGAAATATTTTTTCCACTGCTCGCCCCAGTCCGGATCGGCGATGACCTCGGTGGAAAGCGCGGGCCGGGCAAGATTCGGGAATATCTCCTCCAGGCTTTTGAGGTATTTCCGAACGGCGTAAATTCTCTTTTCGCTGCGGATGTCCGCAGGAAAGAAGGCCTGAATGACTTCCGACTCGCCCGGTTCGGGAAAATCAGCCGCCCCGGGGGGCAGAAGCGATTCCGAAAACACGCCCTGCGCGCCCGTCTCCTCGAGGAAATTGCTCAAAGGATCGAGAAGCTCCACAGGCGCCGTGATTTCGATTTTCAGCCATTTTTCCGGTTCTTTTTGCGTCATGGTCAAACCTTATTTTCTTGAAGGAATTCGTAACAGACATATAACGTGTTTAGGCGAATATAGCAAGTCGCCGGCTTAGCCTGGTCGCCTGAATTCGGCTTGACACAAAGATTTTTAAGCTTTACAGTGCAACTGGTAATACCACCAGCCGCAAAGGCAAAAAGGAGAAAAAAGTGCTGGACGCTTTAATCGAACCCCTCCGGACGGACAGTCTCAAAGATGTTTTTGTTCTCCGTTTCGAGGAGCTGATCCTTTCGGGAAAAATTCAAATCGGACAGAAGCTGCCCTCCGAGCGCGAACTGGCGCTGCAACTTTCCGTCAGCCGACCCGTGGTGCATGAAGGCCTCGTGGAATTGGCCTCCCGCGGACTGATTTCACTCAAACCCCGCAGCGGCTCCACCGTCAACGACTACCGCAGGGAAGGGTCCCTCACCCTGCTGGCGTCGCTCATTCAATACCGCAAGGGCAGACTCGAATCGGAGCTCCTGGAAAGTCTCCTGCAACTGCGGCGTCTTCTGGAACCCTCTTTTGCAGAACTGGCCGCCCAAAACCGTTCCGCAGAGCAGGTCCACGAATTTTCCGCCCTTCTGGAAAAAGAAGAATCCGCCGACCCCCGCAACACGCTTAAGATCACCGATCTGGACTTCGACTTTCACCTGCTTATCGCCGTGGCCTCCGGCAACACGGTTTATCCGCTGCTGATGAATTCCTTCCGTCCCGTCTACACGAATCTTTCCGGCCAGTTCTTTCGGGACCGCGAGGTCACGGTCGCCGTGCACGCGTATCACCGCGCTCTGGCGCAGGCGATCGAAGGCGGGGACGGGGGAAAAGCAAAATCCGTCATGACAACCATTTTACAACACGGAGAAGAGCATCTGCGCCGGATGATCGGCGAGGAAAATCCGGCCGGATCTCTTCCGAAGGGAGATCGATCATGAACACTGTTCTGACGCCCGAATACACGCTCAAAGAGCCGGGACCGCTGTCGGACCGCATCCGCTGGCTGCGGGATTACTATTTCCGGGGAACCGAGCGGGCCTGGAACAACGAATTCACGGCCTGGACGACCGGCACGCCATGGGACGTCATTTACAACGAACTGACGTTTTACATCGTTCCGGAAACCTATCCGCTTCTTGCCACGCTGGGCGCTTCCTATCTGCAGGCGGCCCGGCCGGTGGCGCTCGATCCTGATTTCTGGAACTGGTCGCTCCCCGAGCGGCGCGCCTGGTTCGTCCGCGAAGTGATCGTGAATTATGTGCCGCAGGAAATCCTGCCGGGCGACCTGATCGCCGGCGCCCGCTTCAACATCCAGACCTCGCTGTGTTTTACCGAGGCGGAAAGCAGGCAATGGACGAGGCAGGTCAAGGGGAAAAACGGCGCGCGGGCGAAAATGAAATGGTTTCACGACCACGGCTACGGCAACGCCGGCGCCACCAGCGGCCATCTCATTCCGGGGCACGAACGGGCGCTCTCCCAGGGCTGGAAGGGCATTTACGCCGACCTGATGTCAGGCTACAACGCGCTTAACCCACAGGAGCGCGCCGGCGCCAAAGGCGCGCAGCTGCGCGCCATGATGACCGCCGCCGCCATGGCGCGGGATCTGGCCGGAAAATACCGGATGCTCTGCGAAAAGCTCGCCGCCGGCGAACCTTCCGCGGCGCGCCGGGCCGAGCTGCAAACCATGGCGGCCAACGTAAGCCGCGTGCCGTGGGAGCCGGCAACCACCTTCTGGGAGGCCGTGCAGGCGTTGTGGTTCAACCACATGCTCGTGATGACGGATGAAAATTATCCGGGCGCGGGCGTTTCACTGGGGCGCATCGATCAGTACCTTTATCCTTACTACGAAAAATCCCTCCGCGACGGCATGCCGCGCGAATGGGCCAAGGAAATCCTGAAGTGCTTCTGGATCCACGCCAACACGGCTTACGACGCGATGATCCGCAACGGCAACCAGGGCATCACCGCCGGCTTCGGCCAGCTCGTCACGCTGTCGGGCCTGGGCGCCGGCGGCGAGGACATGACCAACGCGCTGACCTATGTCCTCCTGGAAGTCATCGATGAAATGTCGCCGATCCTGGAGCCCAAACCCAACGTGCGCCTGCACCGGCAAAGCCCCGACGTGCTGCTCGACAAAATCGTCGCCATGGTCGCATCGAGCCAGGGCGCGCCGTTCCTGCTCAACTTCGACGAACGCTCCATGGCCGGCATGATGCGCGAGGCCCGTCTGGCGGGGATTTCCCACCTGATTGCCGAAGGAAACGTGCACGAGTACGCGCCCGTCGGCTGCCTGGAAAACACCATGGTCGGCAACGACCGCTCCGGCACCGTCGACAACAACATCAACCTGCTCAAAGCCGTGGAACTGGCGCTCACCGGCGGCAGGGATCTGCTGCCCTTTACCGATCCGATGACCGGAAAAACCGAACCCATCCGCCAGGACGGCCCGCGCACGCCCGGTGCCGCTTCGCTGAAAACCTGGGAAGATTTCTGGCAGGCTTATGCCGTTCAGACGCGGTACATCATCGAAAAATGCGCAAACCTCTATGAAACATCCGAAGCGATCCGGGCGCGATTTTTTCCCACGCCGTACCTTTCCTGTCTGGTGAAGGGCTGCGCCGAAAAAGGGCTGGATGTCACGCAGGGCGGCGCCGAAATCAGCTTCACCACGCTCGAGGCCGTCACCTTCGCCACAACCGTCGATTCGCTTCTGGCCGTCCGGTATCTGGTCTTCGACCGCCGGGTCTGCACGCTGCCCGAACTCGTGGCGGCGCTTCAGGCCAACTGGCGCGGCTATGAAATCCTCCAGGCGCAGGCGAAAAACCGCGCGCCCAAATACGGCCGCGACGACGACGCGGCGGACGCGCTGGCCCGGCAGGTCATGGAACTGTGGTGCGGCGAAACCTGGCGGCACAAGACCAGATCGACCAACCGTCAGTTTCGGCCGGGCATGCTGAGCTGGAACTACTGGGCCGGCGACGGCTACATCCTGGCGGCGAGCGCCGACGGGCGGATGCGGGGCCAGTTCCTCTCCAACGCCATCTGTCCGTCCAACGGCGCGGACACAAACGGTCCGACCGCCAATACCAACTCCGTGGGCAAGGCGCTGGGCGGGAAGTCCCCGGACGGCGGCGACTGGCTGGATTACATCAATTTTCTGCCCAACGGCGCCAGCCACACCATCACGTTCAACCCCTCCATCCTCGCTGATCCGGCCCACCGCGACAAGTTCAAGGCGTTTCTGAGAGGCTACGCGCAAAACGGCGGCACGGCATTGCAGATCAACCTGCTCGATCCCGACATGCTGCGCGACGCGCAGGCGCATCCGCAGGACTACCGGCACCTTCTCGTGCGCATCACGGGCTACAACGCGTATTTCACCACCGTGGGCCGCGAGCTGCAAAACGAGGTGATTGAACGCGTCAGTCACCGGAAATTTTAAGGCGGAAAGTTATGACCCGGCATCCGGCGCCCCAGGGAACGATTCTGGAGATCCAGCGCATGTCCACCGAGGACGGCCCCGGCATCCGCACGACGGTTTTTTTCAAGGGCTGCTCTCTGTCCTGCGGCTGGTGCCACAATCCGGAAAGCATTGAGCCGCAGCCGCAGATCCAGTGGCTGAAGACGGCCTGCATCGGCTGCCGCCTCTGCCTCGACGCCTGCCCGCAAAAAGCGCTTACCCGCGCTGCAAACGGGGATATCGTTATCGACCGGAAGCTTTGCCTGGGCTGCGGCACATGCGCGGAGGTCTGCCCGTCGGCCGCCATGGAGCTTCTGGGAAAAAAATGGACCGTTTCGGCGCTCGCGGACGAACTCGTCAAGGACCGGGCCTTTTTCGAAACATCCGGCGGCGGGGTGACACTGTCGGGCGGAGAAGCGTCCCTGCAGCACGACTTCTGCCTGGCCCTGCTCCGGGAGCTCCGGGCCAGGGACATCGCGACGGCCCTCGACACCTGCGGGCAGTTGTCCGCAAAGGCGCTTACGGATCTCCTGCCTTACGTCGACGTGCTGCTTTACGACCTCAAGGAAATCGATCCGCAAAAACACCGCGCCTTCACCGGCCGGGACAATGAAAAAATTCTGGCCAACGCCGTTTTGGCGGCGCGGTTTAAAAAGGAGCGCCCCTACCCCAAAACGCTGTGGCTCCGCACGCCGGTCATTCCGGGAGCGACCGACACGGCGGACAACCTGCGGGGGCTGGGCGACTTCATCCGCGAACGGCTGGGAAACGCCGCGGACCGCTGGGAGCTATGCGCCTTCAACAATCTGTGCCGGGACAAGTATCTGCGCCTGGGGCTGGACTGGCCCTATGCCGGTAAAGCCCTTCCCGAAAAATCGCAAATGGAGGAGCTTGCTGCCGTCGCCCAAAGCCGCGTCCCGGCGCTGACCGTCGCCTGGAGGGGGTCCGTGCGCCTGGCGGACCGGGCAGGGGAAAACAATAAAACAGCGCGCGGGTGCTGAAATCCCGCAAGGAAAGGAAGAATTTCATGACCAGCAAGTACAAATTTTCGCCCGCCGACCGGAAGGCCTTTGCGCCGGCGGAGAAGATCGGGCTTGTCGCCGTCATTACGCCGGAGGGCCTTCCGCATTTATCGTTGCTGACCTCGCTTATGGCGCCCGCTCCGACGCAGTTGACCATCGGAGAATTCTGCCAGGGATTGAGCAAAGACTTTATGGCGCAGACGCGCAAAGTCGGCTTTGCCGTCGTAACGCTCGAAAAAAAGTTCTGGCGGGGAAAGGCGCTCTGGACGCATCTCAAGAAGGAAGGCCCGGAATACGAGATCTATAACTTGCTGCCGATGTTCCGCTACAACACGTATTTCGGCATCCATACCGTTCACTATCTGGATTTGAAGGAAACCAGCGCAGGCGCGCCTCTGCCGATGGCGTCCATCGTGCGGTCGGCGCTTCTCACAAGGCTGGCAAAAGGCTCGGCTGAAACCGGCGACGGAAACCCCCGCGTGCTGTCGTTTTTCGGCGAGACGCTGTTCAACCGGCTCGATGCCTTGAAATTTTTGTCCTATATCGGCGATGATGGATATCCCGTCGTCGTTCCCGTAATCCAGTGTCAAGCCGCGGACAGCCGCCGGCTGGCCTTTTCTCCGGGCGCCTTTTCCGCGGAGCTTGGCCGCCTGACGCCCGGCATGACGCTCGCCGTTTTCGGGCTTACCATGCAAATGGAAAGCGTGCTGGTGCGCGGTGTCTTCAACGGTTTCCGGCGTTTCCGCGGCGTGACGCTGGGCACGCTCGACATTTCCTGGGTGTATAATTCCATGCCGCCCAATGCGGGCCAAATTTATCCGCCCGTGCCGCTTTCCGCGGTCGTCGATTTCTGAAACCCGCCGCGCCGCGGAATTTAAAAATGATACTGGATGCCGGCGCTGAAGGCGTGCATGTAAAAAGGCTCTCCCGACAAAAGCGCGCCGCCCGTTTCAAACTCCGGCCCGTTCATGCCGGCAAAGCGGTATCCGGCCGTCAGCCGCCAGGCGTCCGAAAGCATCCAGGAGAAACCGGCCATCAGCCGGTAGGTGAAGAGATTGCAGAGGCCCTCGGTCGGAGGAAAATTGGCGAGCCGAATGTCGCGGGCCTCGAAGCGAACCACGCCCGCCCCCACGCCCACGTAAGGCCGCAGGCGAACGCCCGTGGGAAAATCGTAAAAAACATTCACCGTCGCACCCCACAGAGTATAATGCCCCGACAGATCGCCGCCTCCTCCGGCAAATCGGATATCGCTCGCTTCATGGCGGCCGTACGTCGCCTCTCCTTCCATCCGGAAATCGCGGCGGCGGTAGCCCAGCCCTGCGCCGATCTCCCATCCCCCTTCCACTTTCGTTTCAGCGGGGGCAAGACCGGGCGAGGTCGTCTCCACGGAAAAAGGGAAAACGGCTGCGGGCGCGACCGAAAGGTAAAATCCTCCCGCCGGAGCCGTCTTCTCCTGACCGGCGGCGCACCAGATTTCCGCTGTCAGCAAAAGGCAAACCACCGACAAAAACAGCGTAAAAAATTTCAAGGTATTTGTTTCCTCCTCCTGCCGGTTTTTCGCCCGGGGCCGGACGGGCGAAGCCGATCCCGACGCGCCGTCAGCGGTCCGATAATTTACTTTTCTTTTCTTTATACATCCGTTCGTCGGCCCGGCTCATGAGTTCATCCAGCGAGCAGGGATGCGCGGGATCGTACTGCGCCACGCCCGTGCTTATGCCCAGCGGATAGCTTTTATCCCCGGTTTTGTTGCGCCGGTCGATAATACTTCGAATGCGGGCCGCAAGCAGGTTTCCGGCCGCGTCGGACGCGTTGGTAACGAGGACGGCAAATTCATCCCCTCCGATGCGGCCGATGATGTCCGATTCCCGAAAGGCCGATTTGAGGATTTCCGCCACTTCCATAAGCGCCTTATCCCCTTCCTGGTGTCCGAAGGAGTCGTTGATTTCCTTCAACTTGTCCAGGTCGGCAAAAAAGAGCAGCATCGCCTGGCGGGTCCGCGCAACCATTTTACGGTGCTGTTCGGAAAGCGTGATGAACCCGCGCCGGTTGTACAAACCGGTCAGTTCATCGGTAATGGAGATGACGCGGAGTTTTTCCTCCAGGCTCTTGCGTTCGGTAATGTCGCGGGCGATCCCCCGGAAGCCGGTCGGCTCGCCTTTGGCGTTGCGGATCAGCGCCACGGATATTTCATTGAAATGCCGGGTGCCGTCTTTCCTGATGAGTTCCAGCTCGTGCGCTCTGACCGGAATGCCCGTTCGATAAACGCCGGAAAAGAGATCGAACAGCATCCGGGCGTTTTTTTCATCTGCGTACTGGCGGCGGTTCATACCGATGATTTCTTCAAAGCTGTAGCCCAGGTTGCGGCATTCCGCCTCGTTGACAAAGGTGAAATTTCCCCTGAGATCCGTTTCGAAATACCCGTCTTCGATCTGCTCGATGATGGTCCGGTATCTTTCTTCGGACTGGCGGATTCTCTCTTCCATCTGCCTGCGCTCGGTGACGTCACGGGAAATACCGCGGAAACCGACGGGATTTCCCCGGTCGTCCCGGATCAGGGCAACCGAAATTTCCGAAAATCCCCGCGTTCCGTCCTTCCGGATAATTTCAAAGGCATATTTCTGAATTCTTTTCCCGGTCCGGTAGAGTTCCAGATAATGACGGTACAGGGTCCGGTAGCTTTCTTCTTCCATGTACTGCCTGCCGTTCATCCCGATCAGTTCCTCACGTGTGTAGCGGAGGTGACGGCTGATTTCGTCGTTGACCAGGGTGAAATTGCCGGCCAGATCGATTTCGTAATAGCCGTCGTCGATATTTTCCAGGATGTTGCGGTATTTTTCCTCGCTGCGGCAGAGCGCCTCCTCCATGCGCTTGCGTTCGGTGATGTCGCGCACGATGGCCTGAAGGTTGCCGTCCGGATTTTTCCAGGCATTGGCCGAGACGATAATGATGCTGCCGTCCTGCCGCCTGAGCGGACGCTCGAAGCGGAGAGCCTCGCCGCATTGCAGGTCGGTCAGGCGCTTGAGGCCGTCGGGCGTCGCATTGTTCGGGTAGGTGTCGAGAATGTTAAGACGAAGGCACTCATCCCGCGTGGCGCCCAGCATCCGGCAAAACGCCGTATTGACGAAAAGAAACCGGCCCTCCCCGTCGATCGTGAAAATGCCGTCGGGCGCATGGTCGACCAGTTGCTGATACCGCGCGTCTCTTTTGCGGATTTCACTTTCCACGCGCCGGTGCTGGGCGGCCAGCTCTTCCAGCTCCGAAATTTTCCTTTTCAGCAAATCGTTCTCTTTGAGAAGTTTCCGATGATTACCGGCTTGATCGTCCATGAGTTGCTCCCTTGCCGCAACCGACGCCATTGAATGAAAGCCATTTTGAGGCTGTCTTCGTCATGCAGATCCATGTTGATTGAAAGTACTAAATGGCCTGCAAAAAGTCAAAGCATATTCCACCGGACGCCAAGATCCGACCGGATTTTCGCCCAGTCCCGCTTGCTTCCCGGCGCTGCCGGGTGTCCTTTGCTAAATCTCAATCCGGCGGGCCTCATGTATGACGGCTTCACAGCGGCGAAGGCTCGCCGGAGCTGAATTTTCCCTCGAGCGCAATTTCATCGAGCCCCTTGCGCGGAGAAGGAAATTCGCGCTCCTGCTGATAGGCGGGCAGATCCTCCTTTTTGCCGTGCCGGCCGATGGCGATCATGGCCTCCACGGCATGATCGTCCGGCACGCCGAGTTCGCTTTTGGCCCGCTCGTAGTCGAATCCCTGCATGCCGTGCACGACGAGGTCGAGAAGCGATCCCTGCAGGGCCAGGCTGACCCACGCGGCGCCCGTGTCATACGAATGCGTGCGGGCGGGCTTTCCCGAATCGAACGTGGTTTTGGAAACGACCACGACGAGCACGGCGGCGTTTTTTGCCCAGCCCCTGTTGCCTTCATTAAGCAGGCCGGAAAAAAGGTCCCAGGCGGGCGTGTTCCGGCGGGCGTAGATGAACCGCCAGGGCTGGTTGTTGTTGGAGGAAGGCGCCCAGCGCGCCGCTTCGAACAGCGTCTTGAGCGTCGCGGGGTCGATTTCCTCGCCGGACATGGCGCGCGGCGACCAGCGGTTGATAAAGAGTTCGTTTACGTCATTTTCTCTTTTGCGAAAATCGGCTGTCTTCATCTTTCACCTCTCATTTTTTTGAGCGTCCGACGCCCAGATACCTCTTCATCGCCTCCAGATCCAGACAATTGAGGCAATCGTCTTTCGTCACCCAGCCCTTGCGGGCGATCTTCACGCCGAGACGGAAGTGCTCGAGTCCCTCCGCCGCGTGCGCGTCCGGATTGACGGCGATCTTCACGCCTCTTTGCACCGCAAGAATGCACTGGCGCCAGTCGAGGTCCAGACGGTGGGGATTGGCGTTGAGTTCGAGAACCTTGCCGCACTCGGCGGCCGTCTCAATAACCTTGCGCATATCGACCGCGTAAGGCTCGCGGGACAAAAGCAGCCTCCCCGTCGGATGCGCCAGCATGACCGTAAAAGGATTGGCCAGGGCTTTGACGATGCGGTCGGTCATCTGCGCTTCGGGCATGCCGAAGCCGGAATGCACCGCCGCAATGACGAAATCAAACCGGGCCAGGACGTCTTCGTCATAGTCCAGTCCGCCGTCGGGACCGATGTCCGATTCGATACCCTTAAAGATGTGAAACGGCGCGAGCTTCGCATTGAGCCCGTCGATTTCGGCATGCTGCCGCTCCACCGCCTCAACACTCAGTCCATGGGCGTAAAACGCCGACAGGCTGTGGTCGCTGACGCCGATATACTGCCAGCCCCGTTGCCTGGCGGCCAGAGCGATTTCCTCCAGGCCGGCCGTTCCGTCGCTGTAATTCGTGTGCACATGGAAGATTCCCCGGATGTCGTTTTCTTCGACGAGCCGGGGCAGCGCTCCTTTTTCCGCCGCTTCGATCTCCCCCCTGTTCTCGCGCAGTTCCGGCTCGATATACGCGAGCCCCAAAGCGGAAAAGATGTCCGCTTCGCTTCGGCAGACGATGTTTTCGTCTCCGCGGAAAAGGCCGTACTCGTTCATCCGGAGCCCCCGCTCTTTCGCCCGGCCGCGAAGGGCCGTATTGTGCTCCCGGCTGCCGGTGAAATGATGCAGCGCATAAGGAAACTGATCGGGCGCGACGATGCGCAAATCGGCGTTCACGCCGGAGTCCAGGGTGATGCTGACTTTCGTGTCGCCCTGAGCGACAACGGCCGCGGTCCGGCCGCAGCCGGCAAAGGCGCAGCCCATCTTTTGCGGCTGCATGGAGGCGGCGAGAAGATCGATATCCTTGATGGTCTCATAGCCGCGGCGCAGCGATCCGGCAAGTCTTGCCGCGGCCGCTTCCGGAAGAGCCAGCAAAAAACCGAGCAGCTCCTCCGCCTGCCCGGCGACTTCATCCCAGAGATGCCGCTGTGCATACTTTCTGAACCGGGCGATGCCGATAAGAAGATTGTCCTGCGTCTTCCGGCCGAAGCCCTTTAGATCCAGCAGACGGTTTTCGAGACAGGCATATTCCAGTTCGCCGACCGTCGTAATTCCCAGCGTCCGATACAAAGCGGAAATTTTTCTGGGGCCGAGACCGCCGATTTTCAGCAGATCCAGGTGACCCGGGGGAATGGACGCCTTGAGCTTCTCGTAATACTCCAGCCTGCCCGTCCCGACAAGCTCGGTCAGCTTTTTGCCGATCGCCTCTCCGATGCCGTCGATCTTGTAAATTTCCCCGGTCTGCACCAGGCGCGTCAGATCCGCGTCCGTTTTTTCGAGCGATCGGGCGGCGTTGGAATACGCTTTCGATTTAAAAGGATTTTCACCCGTCAGCTCCAGCCAGACGGCGATATCCTCAAGGATCCGGATGACTTCTTGTTTGGAAATCATGTTTTTAAAAAATTATTGCGGTGGAACTTGACATTCCGGATTGAAAAATATATAAGGCGCAACTTACTTTCCTCGGGCCAACGACGTCCCCATCGTCTAGAGGCCTAGGACACGGGCCTTTCACGCCTGTAACTGGGGTTCGACTCCCCATGGGGACGCCAAAATATAAAAAGGCAAACCGGTTTCTGCGGTTTGCCTTTTTTATGGCGGATTTGCTAGGCGGCCGGGGCTTCTTCTTTCTTCTTTTTGGGCTTCTTGGCCGCGTCTCCTTCCTTTTTGGCTTCCTTTCCCGGCGCCGTCTTCTTCTTTGGTTTGGCTTCTTTTTCCGATGCTGCCGGAGCTTCCTTCGCCGCAGCCGCATCTGCCAGTTTCTTTTCCCTGGCCAGTTTCATCTCCTGGATCTTCGCCTCGTTCTTATCGATGGCGGAAATGCGCAGGTTGGTTTCCCGAATTTTCGATTTCAGATTTTTCACCAGAGGATCGCTGCTTGTCTTGTCGCCGGAAACTCCCTGTTGGGCCAGTTTGGCCAGACGAAGCTCCAGTTTCTTTTCCAACATCCGGCGCTGTTCGATCCTCACGTCCTTGGTTTTTGATGCCATTTTATCCTCCCCAGTCATGTTAAAAAAATAAATTTTCTGGCCGGTGAAAATAGCAATATTTTCATTGGAAAGCCATCATTATTTTCCCGAAACCGCATTATGGCATTATGGAGCATCCAGAACTTCCCGGACTTTTACGGAGAGATCTTCCAGGCGGAAAGGCTTGGGCATAAACGCCCGGCATCCCCTCCGGATGAGGGCTGCGATTTTTTCGTTCATGACGTAGCCGCTGGCCAGAATCACCTTGACGGCCGGATTGAGGGACTGCAGGGCCAAAAACACGTCGGCGCCGTCCATGCCGGGCATGACCATGTCCTGGATCACCAGATCGATTTCATCTTTCCTGTCGGCATAAATGTCGATGGCCTCCTGTCCCCGCTGCGCCACGATCACTGAATAACCGAGAATCTCCAGCATATCCCGGGCCACGTCGATGATGATCTGTTCGTCGTCCACCAGGAGGATCGTTTCATCCCCCATGGGCAGATCTTCCTCCAGGCCGTCCATATCCTGGACATCGCCCAAGGGCGGGTCCGTCGGAAAGCTTGCGGAAAGATCCTTCTCCGGTTTATTTTCTCTCATTTGTCTCACACCGTCTCTTCAGGCTATCTGTTCGCCTGAATCACCGCCAAAGCCAAATCGTCTGCCGCCGCTTGCTCCTAAACGGCACAAAACCTGCCAGGGCATGAACACATCGTAAGAAAGGATATCCAAACGTCAAAACAAAGCCCGTTTTTTCCGGCGTATCTGTCCGTGATCGCGGAGAGTGAAGAAGGTGTTTGTACATGAAACCTGTTTTTCGCCTATCCCGATATTGCATCCATGTCAATAAAATTATGCTTTCTTTTCGGGAAACTGCCCCGATTCTCCTGGACCAAAGCTTATCCCCGCCGCAAAAAAGCGATGGTTTCGATATGCTCCGTTTGGGGAAACATATCCAAAAGGCAGAGACTTTCCAAGCGATAGCCGCAAGCCGCAAGCCGTTGAACATCACGCGCCTGCGTGGCCGGATTACAGGATACATAAATAATATCGGCTGTTTTCAAATCAGCCGCCGCCGCAAGAACCTTTCCGCTCACTCCCACCCGGGGCGGATCCAGCAAAAGAACATCCACCGTTTCTTTCCTTTTGGCCATTCCTCCCAGAACCTCTTCAACATCGCCCCGGACGAACTCCGCATGGCCTATTCCATGTTTTTCGGCATTTCGGCGCGCAAACTTGACAGATTTTTCGTTAATTTCGACGCCGATGATGCGTTCGGCATAAGGCGCCAGAAAAATGGAGAAAAGTCCCGAGCCGCAGCAGGCATCGACCAGCGTGTCCGCCTTCTTGCCTGCCAGAAGCGCGCAGACTTCGTCCACCATCCGGCCCACAAGAGACAAATTGGCCTGAAAAAAGCCTGTGCGGGGAACCAGAAAGTCCTTGCCCCCGACGGTCCGGACCACCGCATCGGCCGGGCCGCCGGAATCGTCCGACCAGAAAACAACGTCGCCTTGAGCCCTTACAGCAAGCGGCGCGGACCGCTGCCTGCGGATCTGATCGTTAATCGTTTCATGCACGATTTCACAGCGTTCGATATCGACCAGTCTTCCGCCGGTGATGTCCATGAATCCCAGATGAAAGCCGCCGGCGGTCTTTTGGGCGTGGAGCAGGGCTTTGCCGCGGTAGCTGTAGCGTTCGGGGGAGCCGATCACGTTGCGGAGCGGCGGGTCGGAAATTCCCCCGATCCGGGAAAAGGCGTCCGCGACCTGTTTTTTCTTCGCGGCCAGCTGGCCGTCATAGTCGATGTGCTGGTAACAGCAGCCGCCGCACCGTCCGTAATAGCGGCAAAGCGGGCGGGTCCGCAGTAAAGAAGGCTCGAGGATCTCGAGCAGGCGGCCGCGGGCAAACTTTTTCCTGCGGTCGATAATTTCAATTTCTGCCAGATCCGCCGGCGCGGTGAAGGGCACAAAAACGGCCAGGCCGTCGATGCGCCCAACGCCCTCGCCGCCGAAAGCCACGGATTCTATTTTCACTATAGAACGATTTGCGCCCGGCATCGGTTTCCTCTTATCCGGCACTATCCTACATTCGGGCGCCCCCGTCAAGGAAGGGCGCATTTTCCTTTACAAGACCCGCCATAGTTGTTATTGAACGCCGAAAATTACACTAAGGAAAAATGCATGGCTTCCGAAAGAAACTCCATTTTGTGCCCCAACTGCCGCAAGTTGATCTCCCAGGATGAACCGGCCTGCCCTTACTGCGGACTGGTCCGGCCCGGCCTCCATGAAACGGCGGGGAAACTGCGCAATGTTTTTTTCGCTGTCGGACCGGTGAAAACCATTCTCTATGCCAATGTCGCTTTTTTCGCGCTGGGACTGCTCCTCTTCCCGCACGGCATCTTCCGGGGAGGCAGCCTGCTTAGCTTTTTGTCTCCTTCCGATCAGAGCCTCTTTCTGCTCGGCGCAACCGGCACCATCCCGGTTTTCAGCTACCACCGCTTCTGGACGCTCCTCACCGCCTCGTTTCTGCACGGCGGCATTCTCCATATCGTGTTCAACATGATGGCGTTTTATCAGTTGGCGCCTTTTGTCCTGCGCGAGTTCGGCCTGCACCGTTTCGTGAATCTCTACATTCTGACCGGCGTCGCCGGTTTCGCCGTCTCCGTCCTGGCGGGCGTGCATTTCACGATCGGCGCCTCCGCCTCCATCTGCGGTCTCATCGGCGCCATCATTTACTATGGAAAAAGCCGCGGCGGATCTTATGGAGAAGCCATCTTCAAGCAGGCGCTGGGCTGGGTGGTCGGTCTCATCATCTTCGGTTTTCTCTTCAGCGGCATCAACAACTGGGCCCACGGCGGGGGGCTGCTGTCGGGACTGCTTCTGGCCTTTCTCATGGGCTACAACGATCAGAAGCCGGAAAGCGCCTGGAGCAAGCTTCTGGCCTATGCCTGCCTGCTTTTGACGGCAGCCGCGCTTGTCTGGGCGACAGGCTCTGCGCTCTACTTCCGCTTTACGGCGTAAAGATTGACACAACGAAAACCTTGTCTTATATAACGGCCAACACGGCCGGGAGGTGAACAAATGAAAATAAGAATACTTTTACTGATTGCCGCCGTGGCCTGCCTTTTCGGCTGTAATGCCGCGATGGTCATGAACGGCAAGGTCATGGGTATCGAATCCGGGAAATTCATCTACCAGGACGGCTACCTGACCACGCAGTACCGAGCGGACATCGAACCCGTCTGGAAGGCCTGCGAAAAAGCCGTGGCGGAGCTGAAAGGCTGGGACGTAAAGAAAGAACGCAAAATCGCCGGCGGATCGATTAAGAGCATTATCGCCGACGAAAAAGTGACGATCCTGGTCCGGTATGAGGACAAAAACCTGACCTCCGTTTCCGTCCTTTCCGGCGTGGTCGGCAACCAGATGGCCTCCCGCCTGATTCAGGACCGGATTGCCGCCAATATCGTCCAGCGCTGACGGGGTCCGCAGACTTCACACCGCAGAACGGACGCCACCCGGAAGGTCTGTCCGGCAAACAACAGTGATCCCCGGGCCGACGGACGGGATACGGAAGGATGGAACAAGCCGGGCCATTTCATCTCCTTTTATGAAATGGACTGCCGGAAAAACCTGCTGACGCGGCCTTACACGACCGTTTTCCGCGCGAGCAGCCCTTTCAAATACCGGCCTTCCGGATGCCCCAGCAAAAGCGGATGATCGGGGCCCGCTTCGAGCCGGGCCAGCGCCTGCAGGTCCGCCTGCGCGTCGCGCGCCGCCCCCTGGACAATCTTGCCGAACAGATCCTCTTCCATAAAATTGGAGCAGGAAAACGTTGCCAGAAGGCCGCCCGGAGACAAATGCCGGATGGCCTGCATGTTGATCTCCTTGTAGCCGCGGGAAGCCTTGGGCACGTCGCGCCTGGTTTTGGCAAACGCGGGCGGATCGAGAATGATCAGGTCAAAGTCTTCCCGAAGATCCCGCAGGTAATCAAACACGTCCGCCTCGATCACGGGGTGACGATCCGCCGCAAAGCCGTTTATCCGCAGGTGCTCGGCAGCCGCAGCGCATGCGGGCCGCGAGATATCCAGGGAAACGACTTTTTTCGCCCCGCCCGCCGCGGCATACACGGAGAAAGCTCCCGTGTAGCAAAAGCAGTTCAGAACGGTTCGGCCGCGGGCCAGCGCGCCCAGCCTCTCGCGATTGACGCGCTGATCCAGGAAAAAGCCCGTTTTCTGGCCGCCTACAAAATCCACGTCGAAGGAATAATGGTTTTCTTTGACCCGGACCACGGACGCAGCATCCTCGCCGCACAGAAATCCCCGGCGGTCTGAAAGCCCCTCCAGGCTCCGGGACCGACCGGCGCTGTGTTCATAAATCCGCGCCGGCTGAAGACAGGCCACAAAAGCGTCCAGAACAAGCTGTCTGTGCTTTTCCATGCCGGCGGTGGTCAGAGAGATTGCCAGCACATCGGCATAGACATCGGCAATCAGGCCCGGACAGCCGTCGCCCTCTGCGTTGATCACGCGATAGGCGTTCGTCGCGGGAGAAAGGACGGCCCGCCGCAGGTCCAGCGCGCGCTCGACGCGGCCGCGCCAGAAAGCCGCATCGATGGCCGCGCCGCAGTCCCGCGTCAAAAGACGAAAGCAAATGTCGGTCTTGCGGTTATAAAATCCCAGCGCCAGCGCCCGGCCCTGCGCATCGGCGGCCAGCACCACATCGCCGTCGGCGGGTTTCCCCTGAACAGAGGCGACCGCGCCGGAAAAAACCCACGGATGCCCGCGCAAAAGCGCCGTCTCCCTGCCCTTTTTCAACGTGATTTGCGGATAGTCGATTTTTGTCATGTCCGCTATGTAGCTTTTCAGACTTGAAATAGCAAGCCGGATTGTACTATGTAAAGGCCGACAGGCGGGGCATCGGCAATCAGGCGCATTCCCCATTCTGAAAAAATACACAAGGAGGCAACGCATGCACGCCGTGATCATGGCCGGAGGGCGGGGAACGCGCTTCTGGCCGCGCAGCCGCGAGAAAAAGCCGAAACACCTGCTCGACATTCTGAGCGACAGAACCATCATCCAGGAAACCGTGGACCGGATTCGCCCGCTCATCCGGCCGAAAAATATTCTGATCGTCACGGGCCGCCGGCACGCGGGAGAACTCAAAAAACAGCTGCCGGAAATTCCCGCCGAGAACATCCTCATCGAACCGGTGGGCCGCAACACGGCCGCCTGCATCGGCCTGGCCGCCGTCCACATCCGGAAGAAAGCCAAAGATGATGTCATGGTGGTCCTGCCGTCAGACCACGGCATTGCGGATCCCGCCGAATACCGGAGCGTCATCGCCGCGGCTGCCTCCGCCGCCGAAAAGAAGAGCGCCCTCGTCACGGTCGGCCTCAAGCCCACCAGCCCGCATACCGGCTTCGGCTACATGGAAGGCGGCGCATCCGCGGGACAGGTTTCCGGAAAAAAGCTTTTGCGCGTAAAGGCTTTTCGGGAAAAACCGGATCGAAAGCAGGCCGAGGCTTTTTTGAAAAGCGGCAATTTCTACTGGAACAGCGGCATGTTCATCTGGAAGGCGTCAACCATCCTTGCCGAAATCCGGCAATTCCTGCCGGACCTGCACGCCGGCCTGACGACTATCGAAGCCGCGATGGGCAAGGCGTCCGAGGCAAAAACGCTGGCCGCCGTTTACCGGCGCCTGGCTTCCGTCTCCATTGACTACGGCGTCATGGAAAAAGCAAAAGACGTGTTTATGATTCCGGCCGACTTCGGCTGGAGCGATGTCGGAAGCTGGGATACCCTGTGGGAAATCAGCGCCAAGGATGAAAAGGGAAACGCCGCCACCGGCGGGTCGTTCGCCCTTTTTGAAGAGGTTCAAAATTCGCTGGTGCACAGCCCGAAAAAACTGGTGGCGCTCGTCGGCGTCCAGGACATCATTGTCGTCGAAACCAAAGACGCGCTCCTGGTCTGCCGGAGAGGAAAATCCCAGGACGTGAAAAAAATTGTCGATATCCTGGAAGCCCGGGGAAAAACTCAGTTGCTCTGAGAGCCGGACGGGAAGGCCTTCAGATAAACCGGTTTCCCCTGCACGAAAAACGTGCCTTCCTTGAGGGCCTGCCGGATTGCGCTCATACTCGTCTTTTCGTCGTCAAAAGCGACGATGAGAATGTTCGGCTGCCGGGTCTGATGCTTCGAGACGCCGTCCATTTTGGTAAGGATAGCCCCTATCCTTTTGCTCGCCCCTCAGGAAAAACACCCCGGAACGGTCAGCTGCACGATCCTTTCCGCCGCGCCGGCA
>JAAYDW010000039.1 GCA_012729055.1 Deltaproteobacteria bacterium | reverse complement strand
AGCCGAATCCCAGGCAGCCTACGATCGCCATGACAAAACCCACGGGAAGCCGCAGAAACATCAGAATTATCAAAACGGCAAAACCGATTAAACCGGTCGTGGTCGGGGTCATCCTTGAATCGTCCTTTGCGTTCCGGTAGCGCGGACCGGAGGATTGCTCCTGCCCGCGCCGCCGGATTTTTCCCGAATACGCCGCAGCGGCGTATTCTTCGTTGTTTGTTTTACCGGATCGAAATTGCTTCCTTTTCTGAAATACGGCCCCTCCGGCGGTCTCTATTTCTTCTTTCGCTTATTGTCTTTGGCAAATCCGGCGGCAACGTCATCGGACTTGTCCGCATCCTTTGCGATGCCGCCCGCTTCGCTATCCGGTTTTTTTCCGGACCGAACAACGAGCGCGACCACGGCAATAATCAACGCAATGACGACAAACAAAATCAGTTCAGCATACAAACTGTTCATTTTCCAATATCCTTTCCGGGAGTCTCCCCGCAAAATGTTCATGGACGCGAGACGCAGGGCCTGCCTGGCGTTGGATGACGCGCGGTTTCAAGCCGCCGGCAAACCGGTGCCGTTCCGCTTGGAAACGGCAAAACGCGCGCAGGGCAAACGGCGCTGTGCAACTTTAAACAAGCGTTTGGTGATGGAAAAGGATTGTCCAGGGAGGACCGCGTTGGGATTCGGCGGAAAGATAGACATCTTTCGGACTCGGATACGGCATGCGGACGCAGGCGTATGCTGAGGCCAGGGAACTGTCGGTTAAAGACACATGCGCAAAAACGATTCCTGGGAAGCCCGGTTTGATCCGGGCGGCGTTTCCCGCATCCAGGACGGCAGAGGCGGTGGAATTTTCAATGACCGGAATTTTGTCGAGGCTGCCGGCAATGCCGCGGGAAATGTCCGCGGCGCTCGAAGACAGAACGACGGCCAGAACAAGAAACAGGATTCTGAAATTGACGCCCGATCGAAAGGTCTTCATGCAATGCCGCCTGCCGGTTTCATACGGGCTCGCCTGTATCCCCTTTTTTTGATTTGCGCAAGTCCATTCTCGGAGGCGGAGCGGCCCGGCCGGAATCATTCCCCCGTTGCCTTGCGCCGGCGCATTTGTTAAGGTGCCCATGGTCGATTCATTCAGCGGAGAAGGGAGAAAAAAGATGGTTGTTCAATCCTGTGAAATATCCCACGTCGTCATGGGGGCGGACCTGAATCATCACGGCACGCTGTTTGCCGGCCAGGGCGCCAAGTGGTTTGTCGAAGCGGGTTTTATCGCCGCCGCCAATCTGACCCGGCGGGAAAACATCGTTTGCGTGAATATCCACGGCATGCAGTTTCGGCGGCCGGCTCCGGCCGGAACCGTGATCCGCTTTATCAGCCGGGTCATCCTGACCGGCAACACGCGCCTCGTCTGTTTCGTGAGGGCCGCCATCAGCAGAACCGAAGAGCTGCTTGTGGAGGGATTTCTGACGTTCGTCCATGTCGATCAGGACGGGCGCCCCCTGCCCCACGGCATCACCATCGAAGCCGCCACGCCCGAGGACCTGCTTCTCCAGGAGCAGGCGAAAGCCCTGTAGCGGCGCGAAATCGGGGGCGGCTTGACTTGCCCCGGCGAGGGGCCTATACTGCCTTCCGATGAAAGACGCTTTCATCGAATAAAACAAAAGTGGAGGCACCATGAACACCTACATCGATTATTCCAAACGCATCAAGAAAATACAGGAACAAATGAAAAAATCCGATCTCGATCTTTTCGTGGGCACGCGAACGGTCAGTCTGAGCTACGTCGCCGGGGCCTTCGTTCCCTGGAGAAGCGCGGTGATCGTAACGAAAGACGGTCAGGCCGGTTTGATATCCATGCTGCTCGACTGCGAGCGGCTGAAAAACGAGTCCTGGCTGGACACCGTCACCCCCTATGCCCCCCTGCCCGGAATGGACCTGCTGGACCTGATCGTCCACTTCGTCAAACAGAATAAAGCGGAAAAAGCGCGCATCGGCGTGGAACTCGGCCACTCCCCCCGCGGCAACACGGGGTACCTGTTTGCGACGGAATACGAATTTCTGAAAAATGCCCTGCCGCAGGCGACGTTCGTCAACGCCGTCCAGGCGGTTGACCTGGCCTGCTACATCAAGGAGCCGGGCGAAATCAAACTGCTGCGCCAGGCCGCCGCCATCGCGGATTCAGGAATCAAGTGCGTCCGCGACGCCCTGGACGTCGGCATGATGGAAACGGAAATCGCCGGCATCGGCGAAATGGAACTGCGGCGCCTCGGCAGCGAGTACCACTGGGCCGTCACCGGATCGTCGGAGGTGGCCTCCGGCTACCGGGCGACTTACGCCATGAACGGAACGACGCAGCCCACGCAGAAAATGGTGCAGGCGGGCGAAAACATCATCGTCGATCTGCACCCGCTCTACCAGCTCTATCCCTCGGACCTGGCCCACAATTTCATTTTGGGCAAACCGTCGTCCGAGCAGTTGAAGCTGGCCGACGCTTATCTCCAGACGGCGGAAACGATCGTCCGCAATTTCAAGGCCGGCAATAAAATCGGCGATATCACCAAGACGGTGATGGATACGGTGACCGAACTGGGCTACGCCCAGTACACCATCCCCTCTTTCGGCCACGGCCTGGGCGTGTTCGGCCATGAATGGTATCCCGCCGTCGTCAATAACGAGGAATTCCGGGACGTCGTGCTCGAGGAAAACGTCGTCGAAGTGGCGTTTCTGGCCATGACCGTTCCCGGCGTCTGCGGCATGCGGCTGGAATGCCCGGTGCTGGTCACGAAAGACGGCGGAGAAATGCTTTGCAAAACGCCGCTGGCGCTGACGGTGCTGGATATTTAATGCCGACAACCACGGCTCTGCCTGAGAAGGAAAAAACGAGGGCGACGGGATTATCCTGTCGCCCTCGTTTTTTTATCCACCGGCCTTGCATTTCAGGCCGTCGCGTGTATAAATAATGCCGGAAGGCGCCGGCTTTCGCGAAATCCGCGAGGGGAAGGCGGCGAGCCCCGACCGGGAGGTTGATGATGGAACAGGCATGGCAGGATGTCTTCGACAGATTTATGTACGGCATTTATCTGATCACGCTTGCGACTGCACAGGGCTACAACGGCATGATCGCCTCGTGGGTGACCCAGTGTTCGCACGAACCGCCGCGGGTGGCCCTCGCGATCCGGAAAAACCGGCTTTCTCACCAGCAGATACTGGAAACGAAGACATTCTGCATCAACGTCCTGTCGAGCGAAAAAGCCAAAACCATCGGAGACTTCAAAATCGCGGACTGGAAAACCAAATTTGACGCAGCTTCATATACCCTGTCGCCCGGCGGCCTGCCCGTTCTCGACGACTGCATCGGCTATCTGGACTGCCTTCTGGAAAGCGCCATCGACGCGGGCGACCACACCCTTTTTATCGGAACCATCATCTCGGGCGGTCTGAAAAACCCCGACAAAAGCCGGACTCTGTCCACCCTCGACTACGGCGGCGTGTATCGCGGTGTGAAATAAGCCGGACCGTGACGGCGAAACGGCCCGGAACTCCGGCCCGCCCGCACATTCGTCTGGCTCTTTAATGGATGAATGTGGTAGAATAAGCGCGTTTAATAAAGAAAGTTTTAACCCTTCATGAAGCTGAAACAGGAGGTCACCGTATGAAAATCCGTATTCGCATAACACTTCTTGTGTTTTTATATGCAATTCTGCTCGTGCCGGCGCTCGGTCAGGCCCGGGAGATCGCACCCATCGTCTCTACCGACTGGCTTCTGGCCAATCTGAAGAATCCCAAACTGGTGATTCTGGATGTCCGGCGCGTAGAGGAATACCGGGAAGGCCACATTCCGGGCGCAGTGAGTTCCTTTTACGGCGCCTGGGCCTACATGAAAGACGGTATATTTTCGTCGCTTCCGGAAAAAGACGATATTGACGATACCATCGGTTACTTTGGAATCGATTCCGACAAGTGGATCGTCGTGACCGGCTGCATGGACACCCCTAGGCTCAGCTACCAGAGCGCCCGCGTCGCCTGCACGCTTCAGTATGCAGGAATCGAAAATGTCGCCCTGCTCGACGGCGGCATGAATAAGTGGCTCACGGAAAAGAAGCCCCTTGCCAACAAAGTCGAACGCCGCAAGTCGAAGAACTTCAAGGGAAAATATTCCGGGGAGAAATTCATCGACAAAAGCGACCTCAAGCAAAACCTGGACAAGCTGATTCTGCTCGACACCCGCGAGCGCGAATTTTTCACCGGTGAAAAGAAAATGGACTGCGTTCCTCTGCGCGGACACATTCCCGGCGCGTTCAACATGCCGACCTCCTGCGCCTTCAATGAGGACAAAACCTTCAAGACTAAGGAACAGCTGGCCGAAATCGTCGAGGCGGCCGCCGGAAAAGACCGGAGAGCCGCGATCGTCACCTACTGCGACATCGGCCAGTGCTGTCCGACCTGGGCTTATCTGATGACGCAGGTTCTGGGCTACAAGAACGTCAAACTATACGCCGGAGCGATGCAGGAATGGGCGCAAGACCCGGATGCGCCGGTAACCACGAACAACAAAGCGCCCCGCACGGATAAATAACCAATGCGCCGGACAGCCCGGCAAGCGGACATGGAAACCCATGAGTGAGGAAGATTTCAGTTTCAGACGCCAGAGCATCTTCTGTTCCGTCAGAGCCAATAAAATGACCGAGAAGGAACAGTTCGTTCCGGCCCATGTCCTGATCCACGTTCTTTCCGGCTGGCTTTCCGTTGTGGAGGCGGATTCCAGGAACACGTTTGAAAAAGGCCAGACGCTGTTCGTCCGCCGCAGCACGCTGGCCAAATTTACCAAATACCCCGAGGAATCGGGCGAACCTTTCAAGACGCTGAGCATCTTTATCCGGAAAACGTTCCTGCAGGATCATTTAAAAAAGGAAGGCATTGCTTACGATCCGCCGGCGGACCACGCCGGCGCCTGCTGTCGTGTCAAAAAACTTCCGCCTTCGGCGCTCCTGGACAATCTGTTCGAATCGCTTCGTCTTTATTTCGACTCCGGCATGACGCTCGGCCGGGAATTGAGCGACATCAAAACCCGCGAAGCCGTTTGGCTCATCAGACAGCTCGATTTGCCCCTTTACGAATCCCTGTTTCATTTCACGGATCCGGGCAAGATCGATCTGGAAGACTTCATGAGCAAGAACTTCGTCTTCAACGTCTCTCTCACAACATTTTCCAGAATGACCGGCCGGAGCCTTTCCACCTTCAAGAGGGATTTTAAAAAGGTTTTCGACGAGCCGCCCAGCCGCTGGCTCAAGAAAAAACGCCTGGAGCATGCCTATTACCTGATCAAGGAAAAACACAAAGCGCCCTCGGATGTTTATCTGGAGGTGGGCTTTGAAAATCTTTCCCATTTTTCCTCGTCCTTCAAGGAAGTTTACGGGCGGAATCCCTCGGCCCTGAATGACCCGCACAGCAAAGCAATTTTGGCCTGTGCGCGGTAACGGCGCACATTATTTTTTTGTATAGTAGCCTTCGCCCAAACCCAAGGGGCGCCGGTCAAGCGGGATCATGCCGCAAGGCGATCATCAAACGAATGTTTAATTCATGGAGGTGATTTCGTGTATCAATTGAAATTCGATCAAAAAGTTTGCGCAAGCTGCCGCTCGGCCGACTGTCTGCTCAAGTGCCAGTACATGACCTTTAGCGGACACAAGGAAGCGCACGGGGAAATGATGAAAATCATGAAAGGCAAAGATTCCCGGGTGCTTTCCGAATGCATGACCTGCTACGCCTGTGAGGAATACTGCACGCGGGGCAACCACCCCTTCTACCTCATTTCCGAGAAGCGCGAGGAAAAAGGCATGTTCACCGCGCCCCGGCCCATCACCAACCAGTGGATCAACATGACGGTGATGCAGGGCAAGTGTCTCGTGGGCAACGTGAAAGACAAGGCGCTCTCCTGCTGCTACATTCCCGACCTGGGGCCGCTGGGAAGTGGTGAGATTTTCAAGGATGTCGCCGACGCCGGCGTGTTCGGCGCGGAATTCATGTGCCCCGCCGTCCACACACACTTCGCCCGCATGTCGGTCATCAAGGAGCGCCTCCCCATCGTCATTGACAATTACCGGAAACTCGGCGTCAAGGAAGTCATCTGCCTGCATGACGAATGCTACGGCACGCTGACCTCGATTGCCTCCGCCTACGGCATGGAGGTGCCCTTTCAGCCGGTTTACTACCTGGATTATGTTTTGCAGCGCATGAAGGAGCTTAAAGATAAAATAAAACCGCTAAACATCACTGTCGCCTATCAGCGATCCTGCTCCAACCGGCTCATTCCGGACAAGCACGCGCTCGTGAAAAAAATCTTCACTCTCATCGGCGTCAAGGCGCCCAAAAGAACCTACCAGGACGAAAACGCGCTTTGCTGCGCGGAGATTCTGCGCTCTATTTCCGGCTACAAACTGGCCGACGACGTGCAGAAGCGCAACATTGACGACATGCTGGCCGCCGGCGCCGAATACTGCGTTTTCAACTGTCCGGCCTGTCAGACGTCTTTAGCGGAAAAAGTCTCCAAGCGGGGCTTGAAACCCTTGCATATCATCGATCTATGCAAAATGGCCATCGGCGAAAAAGAAAGGGAGGCTGCCTCATGAGCGATATCCTGCAATCCCTGATTGACATTGTCGGCGAACGATCTGTTTCCAACGCGCCCGAAGAGCTCTGGTTTTATTCCCGCGATCCCGGCGTGCTTGCGCCGCACAAGCCCGACTATGTGGTCGCGCCCAAAACGACCGAAGAAGTCCAGAAGATCGTCCAGTTGGCCAACCGGGAAAAGGTTCCCGTTGTCCCGATGGGAAACGGCATGTCGCTCGCGGGACTGGTGATTCCCTTGAAGGGCGGCATCGTTTTGGACATGAAGCGGATGAATAAAATCCTGGAAGTGAACGCCATGGCCCGCTACGTCGTTGTGGAAGGCGGCACGTCCCAGGGCGCGCTCAAATCCTATCTGCAAAAAAACCATCCGACGCTTAGGCACAGTATTCCCGACGCGCCGGCCACCACGACCATCGCCGCCAACGTTTCGCTGCACGGCCAGGGCCGGCTCACCAACCAGTACGGCTTCAATTCGGACATGGTCACGGGGCTCGAGGTGGTGCTGCCCACGGGCGAGATCTGCCTCATCGGCTCGCCGTCGATCGGCCCCTACTGGATTTCCAAAGGGCCGACGCTGCCCGACCTGTCGGGACTCTTCCTCGGCTGGCTGGGCTGTACGGGTATCATCACCAAGGTCGGGTTGAAGCTCTACCCCAATAAAAAAATCCGCGACGCCGAACTCTTCGTCACGGACCGGGTCGATCTGATTCCGCATATTCTCTACAAGCTCACGCATCTGGAAATGCTCGAAGACATCAACGTCTGGTTTCAGCCCAAGCCGCTCATGTTTCTGGGCAACTACCACATCACGATTTTTTTCACCGGCGATACGGAAGAAGAAATCGAATTCAAGAGGAAGATGGTCTGGGACTGCCTTCAGGAATACATGGATTCCAAAGACGGAGGCTTCATGTCGATGCAGTACATGAAGCCCATGCTTCTGGAAATGCCGGGTCGCAACATCGCCGATTTCGCCGATGTGCCCAAAGGCGGCGGGTTTGAATACTCCGGCCCCATCGCGCCGATTGAGCATTTCCCGCAATACGCCGCCAAGGTGGTGGAACTCGCCGCCAAATACAATGTTCTGTACGCCAGTACGGCGAGGCTCATTTCCGGCGGGCACTCCATGATGTACAGCATCTCTTTCGCCTTCAACCGCAACGACAAGGCGATGATGGAGCGCGTGGAGCAGGCGCTCACCGAAGCAACGGCGTTTGCCCTCGACATGGGCGGCATTCCCTGGAAACCCAACTTCAAGGAGCAGCAGATGACGCTTGCCAAAATGGAGCCCAACGCGCGCAAGCTCCTTTTGATGATCAAGAAAAACCTCGATCCCCAGGGGATCATGAACCCCGGCAACTGGGAGGTGAACTCATGACCTACATCCGGCACATCGAACATGAAAATATCGTCCACCGCTGCTTCCGCTGTGGCTACTGCAAGTATCCGTCCGATTACAGCGACTTCAACTGCCCGTCCTACAAGGCCTTCGGCTGGGACACCTTCGCCCCCGGCGGCCGCATGTGGCTTACCCGCGCATGGCTATCCGGCGAAATTGAAACCTCAGCGCGCTTTGCCGAAATTATGTTTTCCTGTGTCGCCTGCGACAACTGCAAGGACCAGTGCGTGTTTCCCAAATTCAAGGATTTCCTGCCGGACATCTTTCAGGAAACCCGCGCCGAACTGGTGGGAGAGGGAAAAATTCCGCCGGGCGTGCGCGACTATTTCAAGGCCGTCGCGGTGAGCGGCAACCCCTATAAGCTGCCGCAGTCCGAGCGGGGTGACTGGGCCAAAGGGACGGGGCTGAAACCTTTTACCAACCAGAAATACCTCTTCTACGCCGGCTCAGTCGGCTCTTACGACGAAGTCGGAAAGCGCATGGCCCAAAGCGTGGGGAAAATGTTGGTGGATGCGGGCCTTTCCGTGGGGATTCTCGGAAACGAGGAGGGCTGCGACGGAAACGACGTGCGGGCTCTGGGCGAGATGGGGCTTTTTGTCCAGTTGGCCCAAGCCAATATTGAAACCTTCAAAGCAAAGGGCGTGAAGGAAATTATTACGCTTGACCCTCACGCGCTGAACACCTTTAAGAAAGATTATCCCCGCCTTGGCGGGCTCTTCAAGGTGCGCCACTACAGCGAGGTTTTAGCCGAACTCATTAAAAAGAAAAAGATCAAGCTCAAAGCCTGGCCGGTGACCATCACGTATCACGATCCCTGCTATCTGGGACGGCATCAGAATATTTATCAGGCGCCGCGGGACATTCTGAAAGCCATTCCCAAGGCCGAATTTGTCGAAATGCACCGCCACGGCGCAGACGCCTTTTGCTGCGGCGGAGGCGGTGGCAACTTCTTCACGGACATTCTGGGCATGTCTGAAGACAGCGCCTCGCGTGTGCGCGTGCGTGAAGCGGCTGAGACGGGCGCTTCGATTCTCGCGGTGGCCTGCCCCAACTGCGCCAAGATGTTGACGGACGCGGTGAAGATGGAAAACCTGGAGGACCGCCTGGAAGTGCTTAGCCTTGCCGAAATACTGGAACGGGCCCGGAAGTAGTGAATGGTGGATGGTGGATGGTGGTGTCATCCATCTGCGTCATTCCGGACAAGCGAAGAGCGATCGGAAATCCAGGAATATCATGAAGGGTTCCCGGCGAATACCCTGAATGGCACGCATGGGAGGGCACCTCTCTGCAAGGATCGGCCCTTCACCCCTCCCTTGATGGGAGGGGCTGGGGGAGGGTCCCCGCCCACCAGGGGCAGGGAAGTATCTTAAGGAAGCCAAAGACCAAAATAATGACCATGGAGATAATCATTAAATGAACAAAGAAGAAATGATTGAAGAAGTCTATAAACGGGCGAAAGCTTATGAACTTCGCGGCGGCAACTGCGCGCAATGCTCGCTGTCCGCCATCTTCGAAGTCCTGGGCGTGGAGGACGAAAATGTCGTGCGCTCCGCCACGGGATTTGCCGACGGCGTGGGACTTTCCGGCGACGGCCACTGTGGCGCCCTTTCCGGCGGCACGATGGCTATCAGCTACTTTTTCGGCCGCAAAAAAGAAGATCTGGCGAAAATGGGCAAGCAGATCAAAGCGCTGCTTCTGGCCAAGCAGTTTCACGAACAGTTTGTAAAAGAGTTTTCCGCCTGCCGCTGCCATGACCTCCAGGTCAAACAGTTCGGCCGCTTCTTCAACCTCTACAACATGGAAGACATGAAGGCGGCCCTGGCCGCGGGAATGCCGGAAGGCTGCTCCACGCTCGTGGGGAAGGCCGCCCGCATGGCGCTTGCCATCATCCTCGACGAACAGGCCCAAAAAGACAAAAAACAGGAAATGCCGGTGGTTTAAAGAATCGCTCTCCGGCGCCGGGTTCCCGCCTTTCGGGAATCCGGCGTCTCGCCCGGATCTCCAGTTCACCTCCATGAAAATTCAACTGTAAAGGCAGGTATAAAAAAATGATCCGTTCAATCTCCGAAAGTCCTCTCTATCCGATTGTCAATCCGAAAAGCATCGCCTTTTTCGGCGCCTCCAACACGTTTATGCGCATGGGTTCGATCATGCTGTCCTCCCTGCAGGCGCTGGGTTATGAAGGCAAAATCTTCCCGGTCCATCCCACGGAGAAAGTTGTCCGCGGACTCCCCGCCTATCCGAGTATTCTGGATGTGCCGGAAATCCCCGATCTGGCCATCATCGTGCTGCCCACGGAAATCGTCTGCCAGACGCTCGACGACTGCGGGAAGAAAGGCATCCGAAGCGCCATCGTGGTTTCCGGAGGATTCCGCGAGGCAGGCCCGGAAGGCGCGGCGCTGCAAAAGGAACTCGAAGCGATTGCCCGCCGTCACGGCATCCGGTTTTTGGGCCCCAACTGCCTGGGCGTCGCCAATCTCCATCTCAAGCTCAATCCCACGCCCATCAAGGCGGATTGCCAGGCGGGCTTCGTCGGTCTGGCGTCGCAAAGCGGAAGCTTCATCACGCAGATGTTCAACTATCTTTACCGGCACGGCATGGGATTCAGCGCGGCCTTGAGCGTGGGCAACGAAGCCAGCATCGACATCGTGGACTGCCTGGAATATCTGGGCGCCTGCCCTCACACCAAAGTCATCACCCTGTACATTGAAGGCATCAACCGCGGCGATAAGTTCATGGAAATCGCCAAAGCCATCACGCCGCACAAACCCATCGTCGCGCTTTACGTGGGCGGATCGGAAGCGGGAAAGCAGGCGGGGCTCTCGCACACCGGCTCTCTGTCCGGCCCCAACGAAATTTATGACGGCATTTTCAAACAGTGCGGCATTATCCGCGCCCACACGCTTACCGAGCTGTTCGATTACGCGCTCGCTCTGGGCACCCTGCCAGAGCCCGGTGGAAACCGGATCGTCATCCAGACGCATTCCGGCGGCCCCGGCGCCACGGCGGCGGATTCCTGCGGGCGTTCGGGACTCACGCTGCCGCGCCTCACGCCCGAAACCGTGGAGAAGCTCAAACCGATGATCCCGAAAACCGCCAGCACGGCCAACCCGGTGGACATGACTTTCAGCAAAAATCCTTCGGAGGATTATTTCAATATCCCGGATGCCCTGCTTCAGGACAAACAGACGGATATGCTCCTTGCATATTTTGTCTCGCCGGGGCTGTTTCTGGAACGCATTCTGGGGGAGATGGGCATTGCGGAGGAGGCGGTCGGCGCGGAGGCGGACAAGCTGATTGGCGATTACGCACAGAAGTTCGTGAGCCTCATCCGACGCCACCCCGATAAGCCGATCGTCGGATTTACCTACCGCAGCCTTCAGGAAAAGATGGTGCGCACACTGCTCGACAGCGGCGTTCCCGTTTATCAGGATCCGGAGCGCGCCGCGCGTTCGCTCGCCGCCGTGCGGGAGTACCACGAAAGACGCAGAAGAATGTAAAAGAAAACACTCTGTAATATATTAAGCCAAGGGAGGTCCGAAGATGAAAGAAAAACCCGCATATGAAAATTACCCCGTGAGCGAAGAGGAAATGGGCAAACGCTACAAAAACTGGATGCAGGTCCTGGCCCTGTATGTCGTCATGGCGTATGAAACAGGCAAAGAGGTGGGAGGCGATGCGTACGTCGAACGCATGAAAGAAAAATTTCATGCCATGGGGAAGCAAAGCGCCAAAATGTGGATGAAGCGCTCCGGTTCGCAACCGGAGGATATGGCGGACTGCCGCGGCATCCCGAAACTGCAGGACTGCATGGACGATACCTTTGCCAATTTCTGGCAAGGCTATATTGAAACCACGCCGGAGGCGTTTGAAAAAGAAGTCTACACGTGCCCGGTAGCCGGCATCTGGTCCAGGGAGCCCGATCTTTGCGGGATTCTGCTTGACGCCTCCATGTGCGGCATGATGGAGAGCCTGAATCCGAAATTTCAGCCGAAAGGCTTCAGCCAATTACTGGTGAAGGGCGATAAAACCTGCCGCTTCAGAGTGGAAATGGAGAAATAAGTCATGCAGCCTGATCAAAATGCAGAAGCCCTGCTCGATGCGCTGGAAAAGAAGGCCGGCGACTATGAAGAGCTGTTTGCGAGCTGCTCGCAGGGCACGTTGCTGGCGTTGCAGGAGCATTTTCACCTGGGCAATGCCGAGGTGATGAAGGCGGCCACCGCCATGCCCGGCATGGCGCTGCGCGGCGAGACGTGCGGCGCCGTCGTCGCCGGCATCATGGCGCTGGGGCTGGCCTTCGGCAGGGAACGCGCCGACGATCTGGCCGCGGTGACGCGGACGACCTCCGCGGCCCGCAAGCTTTGCAAGCGATTTGAAGCGGAATTCGGGGGATGCAACTGCCGCGACGTGCAGCACGGCATCTTCGGCCGCAGCTTCGAGCTCACCGATCCCAGGGAAGGGATGGAATTCGTGAAAGCCGACGCCATCAAAAAATGCCGCCGTCCCGCCGAAAGGGCCGCCCGGATTGCCGGCGAATTGATCCTCGAGGCGCAATCCGGCCGGAATTCCGGTCTTCCGGATGCTCCCCGATAGCCGCCGGCAAAGGAAAATTTAAAACGGGCCAGCGGAACATCGCCGGCCGCATTCAAGCAAATACAGAAACAGGAAAGGCGATATGATTAAAGTCACTTCGGAAATCAAAGAAAGTTTACAGGCGGCAAAATTAGCGTACCTCTCAACCGCGTCCCCAGACGGCACTCCCAACGTCGTTCCCATCGGCGCGGTCAAATTTCTCGACGACGAAACGATCCTCATCTCGGACCAGTATTTCGGCAAAACGCTGCGCAACCTGCGTGAAAATCCGAAAATTGCGCTGGCCTGGTGGGGAGAAAAAGGCGGCTTCCAGCTCAAGGCCGATATCACCCTCCACACGGAAGGCGAAATCTTTCAGAAAAACGTGGAATGGGTTCACAGCATCCGGGCGACGCTCGAGCCCAAGACGGCCGTCGTCGGAAAGATCACAGACGTGTATCTCGTCAAGGGCGGCCCGGACGCCGGGAAAAAAATTCTGTAAAGACAGCGACCGGGCGGTTTACTCCTTCCGGAAACGCCGAAATCCGTTTTTGAGTTTTTCGAAAAGGATGCCCGGGAAGCGGACCGCTTCGCCGTCTTGAGAGGCGCTTCACCCCGCGGGAAGCGGGCCGTCGAGCAGATCCTCGTCGGGATCGACCGGGCGCGCCCGCTTGAACGCCGCGTCTTTGCAATTTTTCAGAAATTTCAGCATCGTCTGCTTCCGGAATTCAACCGGACGGCCGGTCAAAGCCGACCTTCTTTTTCAAGGATTTTCCGGATGGCTTTCCTTGTCCTTTTTGTCCGGACCCGGACAAGCTGGGCGCATTCAGGTGGAAACGCCCAGTTTGGGCAAAAGCCAGGCCTGGACAAAGATCCACACGGCCACGATCAAAAGAAGAATCAGGATTTCCTTCATAGCATCCGCCTTTTACACAATGTGTCTTAAGTTTAGCCCAATTGCCGGCAATTGACCAGCGACATTATTGCCGGCGTTGCGAAAAGCGGCCTGGTCCGCAATGACCGGCCGCTCCCCGCCGGGTTTTAAAAACAAATCAATTCAAATTCCGGTCCAGCATAGCCGCCAGCTGCTCTTTGGAAATCAGCCCGATCTGGGATTCCTTGACCTTGCCGTTTTTAATGACGAGCAGCGTCGGAATGCTGCGTACGCCGTACTGGGACGCAGTCGCCGGATTCTCATCCACATTGACCTTGACGACGGCGACTTTACCCTGATACGCGGCCGCCACCTCTTCCAGCACCGGACCGATCGCCCGGCAGGGTCCGCACCACGGCGCCCAGAAATCCACCAGCACCGGCCCGGCTTCCTCTAAAACCGTCGCCGAAAAATTCCGATCATCCGCGTGTTTAACATATTCATTGATACTCATCTCTTTCTCCTCCGATATTTTATTTGGTCTCTTTTATTGTTTATGGTAAAAATTTCCCGTCCACGATCACAGGAATACAGGATCCTTTCGTCCCCGTCATTGATCTGGATCAACGCCGGAGCTTATTTTATGGACATTGTACGACATCTTAAAACATTTGATCTTTTTCAGGGAGTGTCGCCGGAAAACCTGCGTCTGCTGGCGGCGCAGGCGCTTTATCGAAAATATCCCGCCCAGGAAATCATCATCGGCGAGGCGGATCCGATCAAGTCATTCTACGTGGTGCTCACGGGAAGGCTGAAGCTTTACAAAAGCTCGCCGGAAGGCAAGGAGCAGACGATCCAGCTTTTGGGGCCGGGCGATCCCTTCGGATTGTGCACGGCGTTTGCCACCGACGCTTTTCCGGCCAGCGCCATGACCCTTGAGGAAAGCTCCGTCATTTTAATTCCCGGAACGCTCATGGAAAGCACGGCCCTGAAAGAGCCCAAACTGCTGCTCAATATCATTCAAATCCTGTCCCGGCGCCTCAAGGATTCCATGACGCTCATCGAATCGCTGGCGCTCAAGGAAATTCCGGGAAGGCTCGCCTCGTTCCTGCTGCATTCGCTGGCGCAGTCGCACGGGGAGACCGACCGCCTGGAGCTGGCCATCACACAGCGCGAACTGGCAAAAATCCTCGGCGCCACGCCCGAAGCGCTTTCCCGGGCGCTGCGCAAACTGGCCGAAGACGGCATTCTCCGGGCGTCAGGCCGCACCATCCGCATTCTCGACCGCGGCGCCCTTGTCGATCTCGCGGAAGGAAACGGATAACCGGAGGCGGAAAGATTGCCTTTTGCGCAACACGCCTTGAATTAATCGGATTCTGGTTTGCCCGCCCGCGCCTGATAAATTTTGCCGCAGCATTCAGGCGGCTTACCGGAACAGGCCGGCGATCTCCCGCGCGTGGAGTCTGTTCACCTCGGCGCGCTTCAACTCCTGCTTGGCGGATAGCTCGCGCGGGGCTTCGAACGGCCGGGTGAGCAGCGCAAAAGCGCGAATGCGTTCGTAGGATTGAAAGCCGTGGCGCGCATTCACCTGCCCGTCGATCGCCTCGCGGTACAGGTTCAGCACCGCTGCATTCCGGACGAGTTCTTCGATGCTGTCGTCCCGGACGGCGTTTTCCCGGGCATACTGCCTGAGAAATGCAATGTTCGGAACGATCAGCGCGCCTAAGTGTTTTTGATCCTGGCCGACGACAACGGCGGTGTCGATGAGCGGCGAGTAAGCCAGATGCTTTTCGATGGGCGCCGGTTCGATGTTTTTGCCGCTCAGAAGAACGATCGTATCCTTTTTCCGCCCGACAATCGCCAGCGCTCCGTCATGGGTCAGAACGCCCAGGTCGCCGGTATTGAGCCAGCCGTCGGGCGAAAGAACCTTGGCCGTCTCGACAGGGTCTTCATAATACCCTTTCATGATCTGGTCGCTGCGGGCGAAAATCAGCCCGACGGCGCCGGGCGGGCAGGGCCGGCCCTCTTCATCGACCAGTTTGATTTCCATGCCGGGAAAAGCCGTGCCGACCGTGCCGGCTTCGAGATGCCGAAGGCTGCGCACAGCGACGACAGGCCCCGCCTCGGTGAGCCCGTAGCCTTCCATGAGCACGATTCCCGCGGAAGCGAAGAAAAGATCGATTTTGCGCTGCAGGCTGCCGCCGCCGGAGACGCCGGCCTTGAGACGGTGGCCGAACAGGGCTTTGATGGGCTGAAGGACCAACCGCGATCCGACGGCGGTAAGCGGCATCAAAAAAAGCCGCGGCAGGCAGGAAATGATTTTATCGAAGGCGCGCGACCGCTTTGAAAAGCTCGGCGCAAGCCCCTTGTAGAGATTGTCCAGGACGACGTAAGCGCCGCCGACGGCGACGAAGAAACGGAAGAGCTTCTTCTTCACCCCGCCCGCGGCGTCGATTTTCTTCTGCACCGAGTTGTAAATCATTTCCCAGATGCGCGGCACGGCGGTCGTGTAATGCGGATTGATTTCGGTGAAATCCTTCATCATGCTCACGGCCTTCGAATACGCCAGGCCGACGCCGTTCCCGAGCGCGATGTACTGGACCGCCCGTTCGAAGGAATGCCACACGGGAAGCATGGTGAGCCACACGTCGCCGGGTTCGGTCATCATGCGCTCGCGGCCGCCCGAAACGTGCCGCAGATAATTTTCCTGGGTGAGCATGACGCCCTTGGGACGTCCGGTCGTGCCGGAGGTAAACAGAATGGTCGCCAAATCCTCCTTCCGGCCCGCTGCGACGGCCGCCTCGACGGCGCCCGGATGCTCCGCGCGGTATTGCCGGCCTTTTTCGGTCAACTGGTCGAAGCTGAGAATTGCGATTCCCGCCTCATCGGGGACGGGCGCGGCCGGATCGATGATAATCAGCGCCGCAAGCTCGGGAAGCGCGTCTTTGGCGGCCACCAGACGGTTCAGTTCCTGCCCGCGTTCGACGATGACGAAACGGCATTTTGTCGTCCCGAAAATGATGCGGATTTCGGCGTCGGTGATGTCGCGGCCCCGCGGAACGTCGCAGGCGCCGCAGGCCTGGATGCCGATGTCGGCAACACTCCATTCCCGGCGGTTGTCGGCCAAGAGGCCGACCGGCTCGCCCCGGCAAACCCCGAGGCTCAAAAGCCCCGCGCCGAAAGTCAGGGCGTCCTGGTAAAATTCGGCAAACGTGCGGGCGACGAAAGGTCCGGCGCCGGTCTTCCGGAAGTACTGGGCGTTGATCTGCGGATGGCGTTTTTGGATGTCGTTTAGAATCTGCGGTATGGTGTTCAATGGAATACTTCTCCGGTCCGGCGGTTCATGAAACATTCGCCATCGGAAGATGGAAATGCTCTTTTTGCACAGCGACGTATAGGGGAAACGCACCCGAATGTCAACGAAATCATAACTCCCGGAAAGGAGAAACAAGTTCTGAGATAAACTTATATATCAGGACCTAACCCTGTTATTTCCATCAATCATCGGACAGGAACTTAATAGCTTAAGGGCATCCCGCTTGGTCCCTGTTCAGGACCATAGCCCCCTTTTTCACCAAAACCTGAAGCTGTTCCAATATCTCGCGGACGGCCGATGCGGGCAAAACCAGAGCAATCAGATCGGCATCCACGGCCTGTTCCGGCGAAACAAACCAGGACCCTCCAACCGCTTCCGCCAATTCCGACCATGAATGACAAATACGTCACGCAAAGATCAACCGACAGGTCTTTGAAGCCGTCATTCGGTAACGGATATGCTGCAGCTGTTCGAGTTCTGCGGGTCCATGACAATCTTGACCGTAACGATTGTTGCGCCGCCGAAATAAAAGTAATTTCCCACCGTCGAGTAGCCGGGCTGCGGATACTGGGTCTGGATGCATTTCACCGGCGCGCTGACGGTCATCGTGTGGGAGTTGTGCGCGTAAACAACCTTCCGGGCCAGCAGATAACCCTGGCTTGCCTCTTTGATGGAATAGGCCGACACGGTTACATTCTGATTACAATTGTTCGATATGTTGACCGTGGCCGCCTGCGCGGTTGCCCAGGCAACGGACATCAATAAAACCAGAGGAATGATTATGCGTCTTCTCATTTAACACCTCCATCGGGATAATATCTTTGCCGGTTGAAAGAACCTGCTTTCTTTCCTGCCGTCAGACTTTCGTCTCCGGCAGCGCTTTGCCGATTTGATTGAAATCCTTAACCACACCGGAACGGGGGAATTGCCAGACGGGAATTTCCTGCCTTAAAATAGACCTCGGCACAAGGTCATCCTGCCGGATATTCTCCAGCCAAGTCAGCGAAAAACCCAGAAAGGGCTTGCTGATGGTGTCGATGTTTTTAAAGATCGACACCCCTTCCCTGCTGTCTGCAACATTGTTGGTGATGATGCAGAACGACTTCCATTGATAAGAACTTGCTTTTGACGTCAGAGAGTATAGAAGTGCAGTTTGATCGAGTCAAGGGATATTTTCACCAGGGATATTTTCACCAGGGATATTTTTCACCAGTGGCCAAAATCTCCTGTGGGCAAAATCTCCTGTCAGCCAAAATCTCCTTGACACACAAGGGACCGCTTAATATACTTCACCCTACAAAAAGAAAGTTCTTATCAATGATAAGCATCTAGAAAATATCGAGTGGGTCCAAAAGGTCATCAAGACTTGAGGAGATTTTTCGATGGTAGGGTCGCCATCTGGCATAAGTCGGATGAGCGATTTTTTTTATCCCGTTTTACGCTGTTTGACGCACAAGAAAAAATTTTGGAGGGAGTAGCGCAATTGAAAAGGATGTTGGTCGGATTTGCATTATCTCTTTTTTCAGCGCTTCTGTTTTTCACATTTCCGGCAGACACCGAGGCGTTGTCCAAAGCGGATGTTTCATTTTCATCTGACGCAATGGACCGGGGCGGAGTGATTCTTGTCACTGTTAAGGCGGACGAGCAAAAAGCGCCCCGAATAATCTGGCTGCAAAAAGATGTGCCCCTGGTATACAGCGCGTCGGACGAATCATGGTCGGGATTTATCAGCGCGGACCTGCATCAGGAAACCGGCTTACATGACTGCATGATCCGGGAGCTTTCTTCCGGATTTCAGGAAAGATATCCGATCCGTATCCGTCTGAAAGATTACGGCGTTCGCCGATTGAAACTTCCCAAAGCCAAAGTGGAGCTGGATGCCAAATCCTTAAAGAGAATAAAGAACGAGGCCGCGGTCATTCATTCGTTATGGCCGGCCGGCGATATATCGCCAAAATGGAAAGGGCAATTCCTGATGCCGGTTGACGGAGATATTGTGGGCACCTTCGGCAGGAAAAGCATTATTAACCATCTTCACAAATCGCCGCATACCGGCGTGGACCTGGCCGGCAAAAAAGGTGATCCTGTTGTCGCCATCAATTCCGGAAGAGTTCTTCTTGTGGCAGATCATTTTTTCAGCGGCAAATCCGTTTATGTGAACCATGGCGGAGGCATCATAAGCATGTATTTCCATCTTGACAAAATATTGGTCAGCAAAGGAGATGATATTCAAAAAGGCGAGGTCGTCGGCCTTTTGGGCGCAACGGGGCGCGTTACGGGTCCTCATCTTCACTGGGGAGTGCGAATCAACGGCAACCGGATCAATCCCCTGACGTTGATCGAATTGAGCGGCGCCCTGAAAGAATAAATGGATGATTAATTCTTTCAGAAAAGAACAAATCAATGAATCGACAAAAGATGACCATCGGATGATGATTTTTAAAAAGAAAACGTCGCACGGATTTACATTTTTAGTATCGTTCATCATTGTCGCTCTTGCGGTTATGTTTCAGGCGGCCGACGTTCATGCGCTGGACATTAACAACATGTACAGCCCTCTGAATAAAAAACGTCCGTTTCGTTCGAAAACGCAATACATCATTTTGCATACAACTGAAGGCGCTCTGGAGGGTTCGCTTCGAAAGGTGCATCGGTTCGGCGAAACGCACTATTTCGTTACGCCCAGCGGGAAAGTATATCGAATCATTGACCGTAAAAAAATCGCCACCCATGCGGGAAGAAGCATGTGGAAAGGGCAAACCACCCTTGACAATATTTCCATCGGCATTGAAGTTGTCGGGTTTCACGATCAAGACATTACTCAGGCCCAGTACACGGCGCTTCGTCAATTACTGCGTCAGTTGAAAAAGATTTACCGGATCAAGGATAAAAACATTCTGACGCACTCCATGGTGGCTTATGGACGGCCGAACATTTTTCATCCCCGGAAGCATCGGGGCAGGAAAAAATGCGGAATGTTTTTTTCTCATCCCGATGTCAGAAAACGTCTGGGCCTTTTGCCCGGACCTAAAAGAGATCCGGACGTTGCCGCCGGCCGGCTCGTTGTTGCCGATCCGGATCTGAATCGTTTTCTTTACAAGCCGCCGAAGGTATTGGCGGCTTTGAACGGACCGAAGGATTCATCCGTCAGTCAATCCATGGTTATTGACCAGGGCAACAATGCCTGGCGCATTGCCCGGGAGAAGTACGATGCCCCTTCGACAATTTATACCTATCCCAACGGGCAGAAACTGCGCGGTAATGAAATCCGCAAATGGGACAGCATCCCCGTGGGCACCCGCGTTTCATTAGCAGAGGAAGACTGCGAGCAGGAATTTGAAAAATTCCTGGAAGTCGGCAAAGATGGAAACACGGTTCAAGATCTGGCCGGCAATCTCTACGCCGATCCGACAACAATCTATTTCTTCCCCGACGGACTGATCCGAACCGGAGCAGAAATGAAGAAATCGTCATCGCTGCGCAAGCTTCTGAAAAATCCGCCCAAGGGAACCCGTCTGCTGGTGGGTTATATTTACGGCGGGTACGTTCAAAAAGGGCGATCCGCCATCCGGATCGCCGGCAGAAAATGGAATTATCCATCGACATTCTATCGAATGCCTGACGGGCGCATTCTCAACGGGGATGACGTAGAGAAAAAATCCATTCCTTCCGGAACCCTGATCTTCATTATGAAATAAGCCGTTTTATTTCCGGGAAGGATGCTGCGGCTGGAATGCAATGAATAAAATGTTGTCCGGTGTTCCATTCAGCAATCCGGAAATATCATCAAAAAGCGACTTGTCTCTTTTCCCTTTGCCCGGATGACAACTGTTCAAGACATCATCAAAATGCTTGAAGAAATCAAAACGTGAATTCAGGACGTCGAGCCAGTCCGTCTGATCGCTCAGAATGCCGACAATAAAATTTCCTGACTTCAGCTTCGTGACCGCTTCCATCAAGGATCGCTACAGCAGCCGCCATAAAGCCGGCAGGCTGCTGTACAACCGGCGGGCCTGTTGCCGGGTTGCATCAATCACCACCACCCGGGTCGGGGATTGCCTGTCGGATACCCTCGGTCGTGTGCAGGCTCCGTCCGGCCACAACAGCCAGGTTCCGGGAGTATTCAGCAGATCGTCAGCCACGCGCGGCAGACCGATGCGCTGACCTCCTCCACAGGAAATGCGTTTTGAATTCGTAAGCGCCGCGCACGACAGCGGCAGCGGTCGGGATAATCGGCCGGAATCGCGTGGCCCCTGCCTGAATGAGCGCCTGGCGCAAATCCCCCTTCTCATCCCATTTCATCTGTATAAAACTCACCAACAGAATGGATTTGCGAATAACGATAATAGCAAATGGGGCAGCCTTCACACAGGCTGCCCCATTTCAAATCAAGCTGTTTATCTATGGTGTACCCTTCGCTGGACGGATCATCTTCCCTGATTATTGACGAAATCTCGACAACCAGTGTTCCATGAGTTTTCCTGCCGCTTCACGTCCACCCAGACCGAAGGATAACGCCACAGTTACCGCGATGGCGCCCAACGTCAGTCCAAACGCCAGATTGACGATATCATCGGCAATGCCCATGGCACGGAGACCAAGAGCCAGGACCAATCCCAAAATGGCGAAACGTCCGATTCGTGCGAGCCCCTTCGTGTTGGGTCCGCTGGCTTTATCCATGGTTTCATAGGCAAGGTTGGCCAGCCAGAATCCTATCACAAGAATAAGCGAGCCCAAGAGCACATCGCCGCCGAAGCGGATGAATGTATCCACCGTATCGCTGACGTGCGTGAATCCGAGTTGATTTGCGGCTTCAACTGTGGCGAAAAGCATGGCAAAAAACAAAACCACGTATCCCACAAAAACCGATGCCGGTGTTTTATGAAACGCATGTTCCAATCCGATGTGTTTCGGAATGTTGTCAAAACCCATTGTGTTGAGAAGACTAGCCAGAAGCCGAGAAGCAAAAGAAGCAACCATCCAGGTGATCACCAGAATAAGGCCGGCCGCAACGATATGAGGCACAGCCATCAAAAACATGTCCAACATATCCGTTGCCGGCTTGGAAATGGCTTCGATTTGTAATGCGTCCAGGGCGGCGATCAACGCCGGTAAAAACACGGCCACGAAAACCAGCAGACCTATCGCGTTGGAAAGCTGAACGGATTCCGTCAACCCGACCTTCTGACTGAGTTTGTCACTTCCGGCGGTACGCAGAAGATTTGTTGTCAGATTGCGCAGAACGGTGGCTAAAACCCAGCCCACGAAGCCGATGACGATGGCGGCTACCGCATTGGGCAGAAAATCAAGTACTTTGGCAATCATATCCCGAAACGGATCCAGGAGGCCGTCCATTTGCAGCGCGCCCATGATGGCCGGCACGAACAGCAGAATGATGAGCCAGAATAAAGCTTGACTCAGTCCGTCGCTGATGGGCGACATGCCCGCATGTTCGGAAAGTTTTTCATCCAGTGTGGTTTTGGAAAGCGCCTTGGTAACGAACTTTCGGACAATGCTTGCCAGCAACCAGGCAATCAGAGCAAGCATCAACCCGGCCAGCAGGTGCGGAATGTATGCCAGAAATTTTGTCAAAAGCGCGGCAAAGGGAGCAGAAACCATCGCCAGATCAAGTGAGTTCAATACACCGGTTATGACAAAAAGCATTACGATCCAAAAAATAGCTATCGCCAAACCATTTTCGAGGTTGATGCTCTGACCTGTAAGTTGAGCGAACCGCGTGTTCAAATTGAGCTTGCCCAATCCCCGACGGACGCCCGCTCGTGCCAATACAGCAATTAGCCAACCCAAAACCAGAACGGCCAATGCTCCCAAAAGGACCGGAATGTGACCTCCCAGTCCATTTTGCACGGCATTCCACATCGCTGTTAAATTTGAATTCATGCTCTTTCCTCCTTTCTATATAATTCATTAATGATTATATTTCCGGCTGAAAAAACAGTTAAGGACTGAGTATGTATTGATTATTTGAAGCGTTGGTTGTTTCGTTGCAAATACGCGTTTTGATATTTAATTATATTTGAATTAATTTTAAACAGAATTAAACATAAATTACAATATATTTATTTTTGAATTAGGATAAAATGTACTGCATGATAAGGATTTTATGGGTTGAAGCCCAGTATTTTCTTTAAGATTGAAAATATTAAGATTCCACGAAGTACGAAAGAATCGGATGAGCGATCAAAAATGACTTTGGTAACGGGGAAACGCAGGGATATCGGCTGATCGGCGCAGGCGCGCTCCGGACATTTTGTGAAGGACTGTCGCGCCGCCTGCGGCTCTGTCGGTTTTCCGAGCTTGTCCGGCATTTCCGACGTTTTCTCCCTGGCGGCCGCTTTCTTCCACCCCTGTTGCCGAAGATCGGCCTTATTGCTTTGCCTGAAATATTCCTTGACAAAAGAAACCGCTCTCTAGTAGTTATTACAACCAACGTCCGTTGTAAATATTCCGTTTGATCCCCGCTGCCGGTCGTTGGGAAAAACCCGAATAGACGGCGAAAGCCGCCATGAATTGAACCAATGGAATCGAAGCAAAAGTTTCTTTAGTGCTTCTTCCTGAAACAAGAGGCCCAAGATCCGGATTTCAGAATAACGCAGATATTGGCGGATTGAAAATCGCTGAAGCTCATCGCCGTTTTGCTTCAAACCTCTGCCGGCCGTTCGGCTGCTGCAGAGAACCGATAAGGAGAAGACGCTACCGGGACAACCGATCGCCCTCCCCGCCGTTTCATGAAGCCATCCCGGAAAAAATTTTTCATTCCGATATCCGCAGAATCCCGATCAACCGGTTGGAAATTCAACAAAAATGCCAAATGGGTAAACGAGGAAGCCTTATCCCTTTTTTACATCTGAATTTCGGAATAATCAGGTTTAACACCTGGTAATAAATGAGTCAGGAGGATGTTTGAATGATGAGATGTTTGTTGAAGCGTTTTTCAGGTTTGTTGTTAGTGGTTGCCGTTCTTTCTCTGGTCGCGGTCGCCTTTGCACCGACGGCCGCTCTGGCGGCGAAGCCGGCCAAGGCCGAAAAAGCGCCCGCTGTCAAGGCGGCTTTTGACGCAAGCAAAATGGGCGATATGACCGGCTACGATCCGGCCAACATTGTTCAGCCCACGGGCGACACCATCAAGATTGCCGTTGTGGCGTCATTTTCCGGACCGTCGGCCATCAACGGCCAGATCTACTGGCTGGTCGTCAACTGGGTGGCCTACGATTTGAACAAGCGGGGCGGCATCTTCGTCGACGGAAAAAAGAAGCTCATCGAGGTCATCAAGGCCGATCACATGGGCAAGGTTGATCAGTGCAAAAAAGTCCTCGAACGCATGATTCTGCAGGAAAAGGTTCATGTGCTGTGGGGAACCGACGGCAGCCACATGATGAGAATCATCAATGCCGCCGCGGAGAAGCACAAAGTCATCGCCATCAATGCGACCACCATGTCGGATGACCTCCAGGATGCCAGCAATTTTTCCCGCTACGCCTTCCAGGCGTCTTTCTCCACGGAACAGATTGCCCGCGCCTTCGCCTATTACTACGGCCAGATTCGGAAAAAAGAAACGAAGTTTTATATCCTCAACCAGGATTACGCCTTCGGCCGCCAATATGCAGCGGCTTTCAAGCAGGGTCTGCAGGAATACTATCCGACGGCAACGATCGTGGGTGAAGACTACCATAAACTCTTTTTGACTGACTACGCCCCTTACCTGACCAAAATCAAAGCTTCCGGCGCCGAAGTGATTTTCTCGGGCGACTGGCTCCCCGATGCCGCAAACCTGCTCAAGCAGGCGCGCCACATGGGCGTGATGCTGCCGATCGCCAATGTCTATTTCGACGACCCCAACATGCTCAACGAAGTCGGCGTGGAAGGCACCAAAGGCCTGGTGAACATCAGCTCTTTCTGGATCGCGAATCCGCAGTTCAAGACGCCCGGCTACACCAAAGCCTACAAGGCCTGGAATAATTTATGGAAGACGACGTGGAAAACCCAGCCGTACAATGGGAAGCTGTTCGAACATTATTTCGGAAACTTCGGCTCGTGGACCAACGAAACCTACTGGCTCTTCAGCGTCATTGAACGCGCGAAAAGCACGGATCCGGAAAAGATCATCGCCGTGTGGGAAAACGACACCTACAAGTACATCAACGGCAGAGTGGTTAAAATGAGAGCCTGCGACCACAAGGTGGTTCAGGATCTGTCCATCGTCGAATTCGTTCCCTGGGAGCAGCAGAAAGTCCATATGAATATCGCGCCGTATTACTGGTACAAGACGTCGTCGTCCTACGGTCCGACGGCGGTTATTCCCGCGGAGAAGATTCTCCCCTGGATGGACCAGAGCCTGGATCGCTGCAAAGGCAAGAATGATTGGGGCGAATAAACGCCAAATCCATTAACTCAGAAAAACCGGAATCGGTGAATTCTGCCGATTCCGGTTTTTTTTATTGCACATTTTCGAAATGCTTCGGGTCCAAAGAAATTTGGAATTCCCGAAGCGCTTCCCCTGCCGTTTCCCGCTGTCTCAAGCAACCTGGCAAGATTTCATTGACCATCTGTTAAATTGGCATTACCATAAACCAGGTTATGATCTGGAAGAGGAGTTGAAAAAAGTTGACCGTTACCTTGAGTCCGACAATCCGTGAAAATATTATTTACTGCCTCTCAACTTGGCTTTTCATCATGTTTTCAGAAACAACCGCGCTCCGTCCATTTTGCGGACTGATGAAGGATTAGAGATGAAGGAGATCAGGACAGAAAGCATTATAAATGCGGAGCCGGAAAAGGTTTGGCGAATTTTGACGAATTTTGAAAAGTACCCTGAATGGAATCCATTCATCAAGTCTATTTCAGGACGTAAAAATATGGGAGAGCAACTGATCGTAAAAATCCACCCCCCGGGCGGCGGCACCATGACTTTTAAACCTTCAATTTTGAAGTTTGAACAAAACAAGGAATTTCGTTGGTCAGGAAAACTATTGCTCAAGGGGCTTTTTGATGGGGAACATTATTTCCGGTTATCGGATAACAAGAATGGTACGACCACCTTTGCACACGGAGAAATATTCAGCGGATTATTGGCCGGTTTCTCAGGCAGTATGTTGAAGAAAACAAAGCGGGGATTTGAATTGATGAATGAAGCAATAAAAAAAGAAAGCGAGAAATGAAAAACCCCCAACAGAGCACGGCGCCGGTTTTCTACTCCGATGCGCTTTGCAGCCATAAGCAGAGCCCAAAAATCAATACAGCCGACCGCTGCCTCCGGCTTGACTTACATCATCAAAGGAGGACCAATGAAAATCAACAATAAAGGATTGGCCCATATTCGTAAGATGAGGCGGATATTTCTGTTCATCCTTTTTTCCCTGTTTCCAATTTTCGTTGTGACAATGATCTCCATAAAGCGGTTCAAATCCTGGCTTCCAATCATTCTTCCGGTTTCCCTGTTCTTTCTGGGAATATTTGTCCAGAACAGATTACACAAGCAGAAATGTCCCAACTGTAATGCTTTCTTCTTTGTTCAGACGGTTACCAGGCGCAATTATACACCGGCCAGCAGCATTAGCTTTCCCCCGCAAAAGAAATGCCAAAACTGCGGAGTTGCTTTGTACCGCTAAAAATCCATAAGCCGCCTGAGCTTTTCGCCGGGGAAATGATTTTAGCCTGTACTATTGGAGAATAATATGGACCTGAAAATTAAGACACGCTTCATCGAACAATGGGAAAAGTACTTCACCGGAAATGAACTTCCGATAGCCTGTTTTTATTCCGACGATCTTATGGATGCTGAATTTCCTAAGGCGCCCAAGCCGAACAAACATGGCATCACCTGCATTTTCGGCCAATTGGCTCCCGTCCGAAAGGGCAAAGCACGCGCTTTCAACCAGGAGAACCTGGGCTGCTGGGGGTCAAAGGGTTTATTGGGGTTTATGCCTGCGGGGGCTGACGAGCAAACCGTAGACTTTATGGTGAACGTCGAGAAATACAAGAAATCCCCGGCCCATGTAAAAGCCATGTTTCAAAATAGCCCTCCGCTGAAAGCCCTCAAAAAATACCTGATCTTCAAACGGTGGGATCTTCTAACGGAGAACGACGACCCGCAGGTTGTATTCTTCTTTTGCACCCCGGACGTCCTTGCGGGGCTGCACGGCCTGGCCAACTTCGATACGATGACGCCTCATGGAGCCATAACGCCATTCTGTTCCGGCTGCGAGATGCTCGTTGCCTTTCCGATGAAAGAACTTGAATCCGATCATCCCAAAGCCGTCATCGGCCTGCTGGATCCGAGCGCCAGGAGATGGGTCAGACCCGATCTGCTCAGTTTTTCAATTCCCTGGCCTAAGTTTCTTAGCATGCTCAAGAATATGGATGATTGTTTTTTGAATACATCCATCTGGGAAAATATTCGTAAACGCCTCAATCCAAAAGACCGGGAATAAGGCCGCACAACTTTTTTTATTAAAGCCCATCGCAACCGGCCCGCCCCCTCCACGTGCGTTTGGCTTTTCGACGACCGGATGGAACGATTGCTTGCGCAATACGTATGAAACATCATTGACACCGCCCCTGTTTAATGTTTACACAGAGCAGCGCCTCGCGTAAAGAAAATAGTTATTGAATTGAAAAGTTGAAGAACATTTCACAGAGGCAGTATCTTCTGGTTGTTCCGGACGGAATGCGGCAGGATGCGGGAATCCCGTATGATGTCATTCCTCTTCATTTTCATTGCAGACCGGCCGAAAGGCCCTGACGTTAAAACGTGAAAAGTCAAAAAAATCTGATCAAGGAGAGAACCGACCATGAGCGAAACGAAAGAGTACTATCGGGACAAAGTAGCCGTTGTGACGGGAGGCGCCTCGGGCATCGGACTGGCGCTGGCGGAAACCATGCTTTCCTATGGAGCGAAACGGGTCATTCTTGCGGACTTCAACGACGCGAATCTTGCCCGGGAGACCGCAAGGCTCAATACGGCTTACCCCGACCGGACACTCGGCGTCCTGTGCAACGTCACAAAAGAAGAGGACGTCCAAAGCATGATCCGGAAAGCGGCCGACTTCGGCGCCGGACGCATCGACTTTCTGTTCAACAACGCGGGAGCGGGTTTTGGAGGCTTTTTCGCCGAGTTGACGAACCAGGACTGGGAGAAAGCCTTCGCCCTAAACTTCTACGGGGCCCTGTACGGCATCCGCGCCGTTCTGCCGATCATGAAAGCGCAGGGCGGCGGACACATCGTCGACATCATTTCGGGCATCGCGTTCTACCCGATGGCCTACCAGACAATGTACGCCGCGACCAAGGCCGCGCTCAACGGGCTCACCCTGGCCTTGCGCTATGAGTTCTGGGACGACCACATCCGGTTTACCTCCGCCACGCCGGGAACGACGGCCACCGCGATCTGGTCGACGGGCGGCGTGGAAGCTCCGCCGACCGCGCAAACGCCCGCACACTCCGCGCAAACGATCCTGGCGGGCGTGGCGAAAAACGAGCGTCTGGTCCTGGGAGACGAAGGAGACGCCTCCGGCGCCAGGAGCTGCTTCAATCCCGACACCGCCCCATCCGCCGATGAGTACCTGCTCGACAATGCCCGCAAGCGCCGCAGCGGTCAATGGGTCGTGTAACCGGCTGAAAACAGAAAAAGGAGGACATCATGAAAAACGGCAGCTATTTCATTCCGCGGGATCAGATCTATCCGTTCATGAACCCCGGTGCGATGAATAACGAAGAGGGCCTTTACCTTTACTGGGAGACGGATCCCGCCGCCGCGCGGCGCGTGCTGCCACCGGTGCTCGAGCTTCCCGATCCCGCACACCCCATCTCCATGGTGTACGTCGTCAACATCCGCGAGCCCACCTTTGCCCCCTGGTACATGGAAGGCGGCATCTGCCTGCTGTGCCGCTACGGCGAAACCCCGGGCGTTTATTTCCTGAACCTCCAGCTCAGCGGACCGGGCGCGCAAATGGGCCTCGCCAGCGGGCGCGAACTTTCCGGCCTGCCCAAAAAGGTCTGCGAACGCATCGTCGTCGAACGCAACGGCGACTGGAGCCGCGTCCTCATCGAGAGCAAGGGGAGGAAAATCTTCTGTGCCGAGGCGGAAATCGGAACATACAACGATCCGCTCATGAAGACGATGTTTAAAGACGCGGGGCCGGGTTATCAGGACCGCAGCACCTGCCTGCTGTTCCAATACGAGTTCGGCAAGGCAGCCGACGGCCGCGTGGCGTTTCCCAAGGTGAAGCTCGTCGATTACGACAGCATCACGGATTACCAGTCGTGGGAGCCGGCCTGCATTCAGTCCCTGAAGATGGAGCCGTCTCTCGATGATCCCTGGGCGGAGATGGAGGTGGTAAAGCTTCTCGGCGCCGGCTACAGCGTGAATTCCAACCGGGTGGCGGGCATCACGCCCCTCGCCGAGTTCGAAGGCGCTGAGGCGGACGGCCTCATTTCATACCTGTTCACGGGCCGCTGGGACCGCTCCACCCTCGTCACGAAGCGGACGCAGCGCTACGGGCAATTTTAACCGGAAGACGTGAAGCCGTAAACTGCGATGATCTCCGCAGGATCTCCGTCGCGGGAAGAGATGCCTCCTGAGCCAGGCGGCAAAAACATTCCGCCACGGACCACCGGAAAGATTCTCTGCGCTCATCCCCGTTGCCGAAGCCTCAGCGATCGGCAACGGGGATGAGCAAAACCCAAAAGGTAATGTGTAAATTGATATTTTGCAAAACGGCATTTTTCAGATAATGACTTTTTACCCGGGTTCCTCCTTTCCTGTCCCTAAAATCTTCTGTTCCTAAAATCTTCTTGACGCACAAGACCGCGCTTATAATACTGCGTCCAGGAAAAAGAAAGTTCTTATCAATAATTCAAGGAGCTTTAAAGTACGGTAAGGCGGTTACCCTCTTTGAGACGGATTCAGCGGGAAATGTAGCGGACAGAATATTATTACAAACTATAGATGACAAACAGGTTTTCTCCCGTTCTTGACATCTGGCTCCTGCTAAATTATAAAAACGCCCGGCATCCTGCAATCAGGTGGGCAGGACACTCTGCTGATCCCGGTTCAGGCAAGAATTACAACACGATAAATATCTTGAGGCAGAAGGAGGTTTGCTGTGGGACGCAATTTCGGTAAATGGATTGGGATAGCGGTAATGACGGCGATGTTCTGCGTGGCGGGACTGGTCCTGTCCGGCGAAGCCCAGGCGGATCGTTTCATAAACAACGGCAACGGCACGGTTGCGGACACACAAACCGGCCTCATGTGGGCGGATAAGGACAACGGATCGAATATTAACTGGTATAGCGCCAAGAGCTATTGTGAAGGATATAGCGGAGGCGGAAAATCCGGCTGGCGGATGCCGACTATGGATGAGCTGCGGCAACTGTATAACAGCGGCGCCTATGGATCTGTAATACAGAGAAGCAAAACCGGACGTGTGTGTATTTGGTCATCGGAGACAAGCCGTTCCGATGCCTACTGCTTCGATTTCCTCGACGGCCTCTGGCTCCGATATCCCCAGTCCTACGACCCCAGCTTCCGCGCTTTGCCTGTGCGGTCGGGCCAATAGATCATTGGGGCATTTGGTTATTTTCTTTTGAGGATGCAGGGCGGAGCACTGCTCCGCTACAAGAGTGTGCCCTGTTTCACTTCATAATCATCAATATTCAGATTTTCAAAATTCATTGACCTGCAGGTGAAAAGCGTGCGGTGGAAGCTGATCCATTTCAGCAAAACAAAAGTATGCATCAAGCGGATGAGCCACAAATAAGACTCCGAACGTGTTCAGAAAATTATTGACAAACAAAATCTGATAAGCGAGGGATGATCCGCAACAGCAAACAAACGGAAGGAACAGGGCCATCTCATGTCTCGGGAAAAACATCAATCGGGTCTGAAAACGCTGAGCAGCGTGACCATTCCATCAAAATACAAAGGCCCGCCGGACATCGCCAACGGCGGATACGTTTGCAGCCTGTTCGCCGAATACATCGACGGCGCGATCGACGTGATGATCAAACGCCCCACGCCGCTGGACCGGGAACTGCACCTTTGCGCGGGCGACGACGGAACGCATTATCTGATGGACGGCGAGCAGATGATCATTTCGGCCATGCCGGGCATCATGGATCTATCGGTGCCGGACGCCCCCGGTTATGAAGAAGCCGTCACGGCTGCGCAGGCCTCCCTGGCCCTGAAACCGACGCCTTATACCCACGTCACCGGACACGGCATTCATCCCATCTGTTTTTGCTGCGGCGCGGATGTGCCGGAAGGCGAAGGTCTGAAGATTCACCCCGGCCGCGTTCCCGGCACCAACATGGTTGCCGCTCCCTGGACGCCGACGCTGGAGCATGGCGACGAGCAGGGCTATGTCCGGCCGGAATTTCTCTGGACGGCCCTGGACTGCCCGGGCGCCTATGCTCTCTGGGAACTGACGGATACAAAGCCCGGCTTTTTAGGACGGTTGATCGGCCGGATCGAAAAGCCCCTGCGCTGCGGCGAGCCGTGCGTCGTCGCCGCCTGGCCCACGGGGAGCGACGGAAGGAAACTGTACACCGGAACGGCCCTCTTCGACGCCAAAGGACAAATCGTCGGCCGGTCGCTCGCGACCTGGTTTCTCATGCCGCCGGAAATGCTCCGGCTCCTGGCGTAAAACGAAATGGTCTGAACAAACGATACACAACGTCGTCTTCAATAATCGCGAAGATATCGATGCAGCGGGCGGGTGAAAATGCCTTTGCCGACCGGCTATCATAACCGCATGGGCCCAACACACCCTCAGCCGCCGGTCCGTTTGGGCAAAACAGCTTCCCGCACAGTCGGGCATTGAGATCCGCCACTGCCCGCAGCCTGCAAATCTGAGATATTCCCGGAGACTTTCCCGCGTGGCACAGGAATGCTGTGGTATTTGCCGTGGATTTGCTGTATTGAATTAACGTATAAAGAAATTTATTTGAGATGTTTTAAGATGATGCACCGCAAAAGCAAGACACCCCCCCGGCCGATTCGCATTCAGGACAACACTTTCCGCGACGGTCATCAGTCGATTTACGCGACGCGGATGAAAACAGAGGATATGATTCCCATTGCCGAAGAAATGGATCAGTGCGGCTTCTGGGCCATGGAGGTTTGGGGAGGCGCAACCTTCGACGCGATGCACCGCTTTCTCGCCGAAGATCCGTGGATGAGGCCCCGGATTCTGAAGCGCTACGTCAGGAAAACCCCCTTTACCATGCTGCTGCGCGGACAGAACCTGGTCGGCTACCGCCACTACGCGGACGATGTCGTCAAGGCTTTCGTGGACAAGTCCTGCGAAATCGGGATCGACATCTTCCGCTGCTTTGACGCGCTCAACGATTTTCGCAACATCGAAACCTGCGTGGAGCGGATCAAGCAAAACGGCAAGCATGTGGAAGGAACCGTCTGTTACTCGCTCACCCGGAGCCGCCTGGGCGGTGAAATCTACACCATCGATTATTATGTCCGCAAAGCGCGGGAACTCGAACAGATGGGGTCGGACACGATCTGCATCAAGGATATGGCCGGCCTGCTTTCACCCTATGACGCCTTCGAACTTTTCACCGCCTTGAAAAAAGCCGTCCGCGTCCCCCTGCATCTGCATACGCATTACACCAGCGGCATGGGCAGCATGACGTACCTCAAAGCCGTGGAAGCCGGCGTGGATATCATCGATACCTGCCTGGCGCCGTATGCGCTCCGGACCTCCATGCCCGCCATCGAGCCCATCGTGGCGGCGCTCCAGGGGACACAGAGGGATGCGGGCATCGACCTCCAAAAACTGCTGGCGCTCAGCGAACACCTGGAGAAAATCGCGCCCAAATACAAACATCTCCTCGCGGACCAGCGGCTTTCCATCATCGACAACGGCGTACTCGCGCATCAGATTCCGGGCGGCATGATTTCCAATCTGGCAAGCCAGCTTAAGGAGATGAAAGCGCTGGACCGGTTGGAAGAGATTTATAAAGAAGTGGTGCAGACGCGCAAAGACATGGGCTATCCGCCCCTGGTGACGCCGTCTTCGCAGATCATCGCTTCCCAGGCGGCGCTCAATGTTCTTTTCGGCCGGTATGTCCGGATCTCCAATCAACTCAAAGACCTCGTCCTGGGCCTGTACGGCAGGACGCCGGCGCCCATCGACAAAGCGCTGGTCCGGAAAATACTGAAAAATTACAAACGGGGCCAGACCCCCATCACCGGACGGCCGGCCGATCACCTCCCGCCGGAAATCGAAGACGCGAAAAAGGCGATCGGCGATCTGGCAAGGACGGATGAAGACCTGCTGGGGTGGATTTTATTTCCGCAGACCATGGAAAAATATCTGAAGGCAAAATACGGGATTGACGATCCGGAAAGCGCACCGACCAATGGCTGAGAGAAAATCCAAGAAGGACAAAATGAAAATGAATGACGGCTGCCACGATCATTTGCTGCGAGGCGTCGAAATCCTCCACGATCCCAGTCTCAATAAGGGGACCGCGTTTACGGCGGCCGAGCGCGACGCGCTGGGCCTGCACGGACTGCTGCCGCCGCGCATTTCGACCCAGGAGCAGCAGATTCAGCACGTCATGTACAACGTGCGCCGCAAACCCAACAATCTGGAAAAGTATCTCTACCTGATCGGATTGCAGGACCGCAACGAGCGGCTGTATTACAAAACGCTGGTGGAAAATCTCGAAGAGCTGAGCCCGATTATCTACACGCCGACCGTGGGACTGGCCTGCCAGGAATACAGCCACCTTTACCGCCGTCCGCGCGGATTGTTCATTACGCGCTACGACCGGGGCCATATCCGGGAGGTGCTGCAAAACTGGCCCTGCAAGAACGTCCGGGTGATCGTGGTGACCGACGGCGAGCGAATCTTGGGCCTGGGCGACCTGGGCGCCAACGGCATGGGCATCCCGGTGGGAAAGCTGTCTTTATACACCGCCTGCGCGGGCATCGACCCGGCGGCCTGTCTGCCCATCATGATCGACGTCGGGACCAACAACAGCGAATTGTGGAGCGATCCCCAGTATATCGGCCTTCCGGAACCCCGTCTCGAAGGCGACGACTACGACTCGCTTCTGGACGAATTCATGGAAGCGGCAAGCGCCGTGTTTCCCAATGTCATGATTCAGCTCGAAGACTTCGGCAATAAAAACGCCTTCCGGCTGCTGGCGCGTTACCGCGACCGGTACTGCATGTTCGACGACGACATTCAGGGGACCGCCGGCGTTACGCTGGGCGGGCTCTATTCCGCGCTCAGGATGATTCAAGGCAAAATCACCGGGCAGCGGATTGTCTTTCTGGGCGCAGGCGAGGCGGCGCTGGGAATCGGAAGTCTTGTGGCCCGGGCGATGATGGCTCAGGGGCTCACTGAAGAAGAAGCCATCGGCCGCTGCTGGTTTGTCGATTCCAGGGGTCTGGTGGTCGCCTGCCGGACGGATCTGGAGGAACACAAGCGCCGTTTTGCGCATGACTTCCCCTTCCACCGGGATCTGCCGGAGGTCGTGGAAGCAATCCGGCCTACGGCCATCATCGGCGCGTCCGGCCAGCCCGCGACGTTTACGCCGGAGATTCTCGCGGCGATGGCGCGGTTAAACGACCGCCCGATTGTCTTTGCCCTTTCCAATCCGACCTCGCAGGCCGAATGTACGGCCGAGGACGCTTACCGCCATACGAAGGGGCGCGCCGTCTTCGCGAGCGGCAGTCCGTTTCCGAAAGTCGAACTCGACGGCCGGACGTTTATCCCCGGACAGGCCAACAATGTTTACATCTTCCCCGGCGTCGGTTTGGGAGTCATGGCGGCGCAGGCCGCGCGCGTCACGAATGAAATGTTTTCCGCCGCCGCCGAATCTCTGGACGAGCAGGTCTCGAAAGAAGATTTCGAAAAAGGGCGGATTTTCCCCTCGCTTGGCCGCATCCGCGACGTCTCGGCCGCCATTGCGCTGGCCGTGGCCAAAGTAGCCTTCGCCCGGAAACTGACAAAAATGAAGGAACCGGTCAATCTTCCGGGCTACATCAAGGCCCGGATGTACGACCCGGCATATCCGCTATGGTGAATGGTGGATGGTGGATGGTGAATGGTGAATGGTGAATGGTGGATGGTGGATGGATGACCCTTGTTTGTGGCAAAACCGTTACTGATTCTTTACCGCTTTTATTCCCGCTGGCACGCTGTCATTGGCGGACCTGAAGGTCCGCCCTGCATTTATTCAACAGCATTGCATGCCAATCCTGCTTTTTCAGCGGAGGAGGGTTCTTTCCTTGCCGCGAGCGAAAATGGTTCTGGGTCTGTCTGCAATTTATCTTGCCGGGTCACACTTCCTGCTCTGCCCAAATCTGATTTTTGCCTGCGACATCTTTCCTTCCGTTAATGATGCCGATCCTGTTTATTACCCATCCATCCTTGCTCAAAATATGTCTCATGGCGCATCATTATTGTCTCACCGAGACTATAATGAATCATTTTTTGATGCAATAATTCAGAAGGCTGTAAAATGCCGCATTAAATTAATGACATATCAAAGCGCCTCTTCCTGGCACGATGAATGCTTCTACTACGGCCGACATGGCTTTCCAACTGATGAAAATGATTCTTTTCAATAATCGGTTCGCAAGCAACGACAGATAATTCTAACTTTGTTGATTTTTATTGATGACCGCTGAGGCCAACCGCCCAATGCTTCTCCAGCCGGGCAGCAGCGATGTTTGCTGCCGGCAGATTGATCGTTGAATCTGAATTATGACATCGCACCGGGATTCGCCGGATGGCGTTCTGCAAAACCTGGAGAAGCAGGAGGCCTCGCCGTAACGGATGATCTCTGTGCTGGAGTTAATAAACAGGCATAGTAAGGAGGATGTATGGATTTAAGAGATGCGTATTTTGTAGATGGCGTGCGGACATGGTTTGGCAGGGCCAAACAGGATGGTCACTACTGGACAACCAGAGCGGATGACCTGGTGAACAAGGTAATGAAGGAGCTCTTCAGAAGAAACCCGACCGTTCCCTGGGATGAAGTGGACGACAATATCTGGGGTGCAACGACGCAGGTCGGCGATCAGGGCACCACGATGGGCAGGGTCACGGTTCTGACATCGGGGCTTTCGGAAAAGGTTCCCGGATTTTCCGTGGACCGGATGTGCGCGGGCGGCATGACCTGCCAGGCCATCGGAACATCATTTATCAAAACGGGCTGCGCCGACATCATCATCGCCGGCGGCGTGGAGCACATGGCTCACCATCCCATGGGAGCGGGCGCCGATCCGAATCCGCGGGTAGTCACCGAGAAAATGGTGGATCCAAAATATTTTAACATGGGCGTCACGGCAGAAAAGCTGCACGACTGGCTGCCGGAGAACGGCGAGCAGCCGGTAACCAAGGACGAGGCGGATGAATACGCCTACCACTGCGTTGAGAAATATTTCAAGGCTCTGGACGCGGGATACTACAACAAGCACTGCGTCGACATGACGGTATTTACACCCAACGGCTGGAGAGTGGCTAACTTTGACGAGCAACCCCGGCGCGACACGACACTGGAAAGCATTAAAAACTTACGGAAATTCCCTTTCAAGGCGGAAGGCCGCGTGACGCCGGCCAACGCCTCGGGTTTGAATGACGGCGCGTGCGTTTCGCTTCTGATGTCGGGTAAAAAATGCAAAGAGCTGGGCATCAAACCCAAGATGAAATTTGTGGGCGCTGCCTTCATCGGCGTGGATCCGTCCATCATGGGCTGGGGGCCCGTTCCGTGCACGGAAAAGGTTCTTAAAAATTTCAATATGAAGTTCAGCGACCTCGACATT
>JAAYDW010000038.1 GCA_012729055.1 Deltaproteobacteria bacterium | reverse complement strand
TTGAGCTAAAAACCATCATGGAGATGAAGCTTAAAAAAATTACCCAACTTCGGTAACATCTTTTATGAGGCAACCTTCAACATCCTCGCTCTTCACTCGGTAACATTTATTAATGAGGCAATAGGTCGGCTTGATCTTTAAACCAATAAATGATAGTCCGAAAAACAAGCAATGATCCGAAAATGGTTTAAAATAAAGACAAGCGATATTGCGCTTGTCCAGTTTTTGCTCGAGGGATACGAGGGGGCGGCCACGATCTCCACGCTGGATCCCCGGGCGGCCGTCCTCCAGGTTCTGATCATGCCGGACTTCACCGGGGAAATGGAAAATGTTCTTGACCATTTGAAACACCGCTTCGATCTTCAGGAAATTTTCCTCCCCTGCGAGCGGGCATTTTTATGTTGATGTTGACCCATACCTATTTGCTGCAGCAGGTCATGGCCGCGTCGGGCATCCGGCAGACGGATCCCGATATCTACATCTACAATATCGCCCCGGATTTGCTGACCATCCATCCTGATATTACCGCCAGCCGGACCCATTCCATCGACCGGTTTCTCTTCGCGCCCGCCGATCACCGGCGAACCGCCTATATCATGTTCCATTTGCTGGTGGACGATCTGGCCCACTACGGAAAAATATCGCTCACCTGTGAAGAGGGATTTAATCCCCATTCCGCCGGCTACACCTATTTGAAAGGGCGCCGCCTGATCGGTTCCCTTCTGGAACTGCACAAAATCATCGGCCGCACCATTTCCTACGAGGAAGCGGCGTACCGATCCCACCTGATTATTGAAATGATCTACGACCTGGTTATCGGATCGCACATCCACGCCGACCGCTCCATGGACATTCTGGAAGAGGCGATTCATTTTACGCTGGACCGCAGACGCAGGCAATTTTGCGAAGATATTGCCTGGCTCTACGGTGTTGAAAAGGACTATGCCGGCGAAGTTCTGAAAAGCGCCGTTTCCTACATCACTCGGGAAAGGATGGAAAGAATCATGAATATTGAAGGCCGAATTCGTCTTTTTACCGACAAATTCGGCCTGCGAAATGACAATGTTCTGTTTGCCGAAACGATTACCGGCCTGTTCCAGGACGCCTTAACCTCCATCGAAGACGAGGACTTTCTTCAACAGAGCGCAGTGACCATCCGCGAAGCCGGCTGGCTTCCGACAGACTAAACGGCCTTCTTTACAAAACCGGAACGGATGCAGCGCGTGCAGGCTTTAATTCTCTTGACCGCGCCCGTTTTTTCATCAACACAGCGTAATTTCTGCAAATTCGGACGCCATACCACTTTTGATTTGTTGTTGGCATGGCTTACGTTATTGCCGACGGCCGGCTTCTTGCCGCATACTTCACAGACACGTGACATGATCAAACTCCTTCTTAAAAAAGTCTGTGGTTTCTAAGCCAAAACCGTTTATTTTGCAAGCATTATCTGCATCATAAACACAAATATTTTTTTGTCGCTTTTTTTAGCCCGGCCGTCATTGATTTCTCATCTGGGCCGGCTGGCCCGTCATTTCCAAAACCCGGAGCCAGGGATTGGCTTGAGGATCGATCTGCCTGCCGGAGGTTGCCGCAGACAGCGGCAGATGAACATAATCGTTTTTCCGAAGCGCCACCAGCAAACCCGTCTTTCCCGCCATGGCGGCGTGAACGGAGTACTGCCCCAGCGAACTGCAATAAATTCTGTCTGATGCGTTGGCGGGAACGGAGCGGATCATGTAGCTCGGCTCGATGTACTTTAAATTGATTTCCAGATGATTCTCACGGAAATGACGTTCAACTGCGTTTTTCAGGAACAAGCCGATATCGCGCAGGCGGATGTTGCCTGACGCATCTGTTTTTGGCTCGTCGCTTTCCTTTTTCATCAGTTCCTGGCCCGCGCCTTCGGCCGCCAGGATCACCGCATGTCCGCGCGCCCGGATGCGGTCTTCCAGACACCGCAAAAATCCTCTGTCTCCCTCAAGATCGAACGGTACTTCGGGAATGAGCACAAAGTTGGCGTCGCCCTGAGCCAGGGCGGCTGTGGCGGTGATGTAACCGGACAACCGTCCCATGATTTTTACCAATCCGATGCCGTTAAAGGCGCCCTTGGCTTCCACATGGGCAGAGAGCACGGCTTCCACCGTTTTTTCAATCGCCGTGTCAAAGCCAAAGGATTTCTCGATCAGGCTCAGGTCATTGTCGATGGTCTTGGGAATGCCGATGACGGCGATGGAGGATTTTCGGCCGGTTATTTCGATCGTCAGTTTTTCTGCCGCGCGCATCGTGCCATCCCCTCCCACGCAAAACAGAATGTTGATCTTTTGCGATTCCAGGTAATCGACCATCACGGACGGATCCTGCGGTCCGCGGGAGGTAGAAAGAATGCTGCCCCCGATATGGGTAATGTCCTTGACGTAATCCGGCGTCAGGCGAATGGGCGTTTCTCCGTAAGCCGGATTCAGCCCGCGCAGACCGTACCGGATGCCCAGGATTTCCCGGACGCCGTAGCGATAAAAAAGCGTCATGGTGACGGAGCGGATGACGTCGTTGATTCCCGGACACAGACCGCCACAGGTGACGATGGCCGCCCGGGTCCGGGTAGGATCGAAAAAGATCTTCCTGCGCGGACCGGCCAGTTCCACGGTTAAATGGCGGCCAGCTTTGCCTTTGGCGGCGGCGAAATCTTCCAGGCGGTTGTGAAACAGAACCTTCTCATCATCCGACGTGAAAAGACCGGTGTTGAGCGGTGAATCAATCAGGCACGGTCCCAGACCGGTTATGCTGAAGTTGGTGTTCATCTTTTAATTCCTTTTCTGAAGAACCTGCAACGCCGCATTCCGGCCGGTAATCAGCTCCGCGTCAAAACCCGCATCCGCAAGGAGCGACGTTCCGGTGAGAAAAATATTGTCGAAGCGCGTTTTGTGGCTTTTCGCGGTGAAGGAAGTGAAAAAGGCGTTGCGTATGGAATATTTCGGGCTCTGCACCTTTCGGTACGCGAGCGAAACGGAGATCGATGCGTCGACATCGGCAAGCTCGGTGTTCTCCTGAAGGAAGGGAAGAAACGTCTCCAGCCTGTCCAGAACGGCGCCGGCCTGCTTCTTCAGGGCCTCGGGTGTCCAATGCTCGGGCTGGTCCGGCAGGTAAACGGTGGCTGTCAGCGGCGACTTGGCCCGGTCGATATGACGTTCATCTTCCGGAGAGCCGGTTTCCAGAAGGATCAGATTGTCGTCATAGAGGTTTCTGGCCGGGTCCGGAACCACAGCAATGTGGCGGGCGGTTTTCTGGGGAAGGCCCTTTTGGGCCACCCCCAGAAAAATCGTAAAAGGATAATAAAGGACTTTTGCCGGACGGAGGCGGTCAAAAAAGTTGAGATACGTGTACTTGTCCCGGAGCAGATCGAGTTTGTCGGACTTGGTGCTGACAATGAGATGGCGCGCCGACATCCGCAGCGCTTCTCCATCCGGCGCCTGGAGATCCACGTCGATTTCCCGTCCGGGTGTGACGGCGGTGATCCGGTGATTGTTGAGATACAGACCCTGATGACGCTCGAGCTTTTCGACGAGTGCGTTGAACAGAAACTGTTTTCCCTGCGAAAAATACGAAACGCCGCGCAGGGGCGCGCAGTACTGATACGCGGAGGCAAAGGAAAACAAATCGTCCGTATTGAAGCTGAGGAGCGCCTGCAGCGCTTCCCAGACTTTTTCCAGGGCGGCGTGCCCCGAAAGCACCTTATCGAACCGGGCCGCCCCGAATTTGTAACGGAATATCTGCGGAAAGATTTTCAGATAAGCGCCGTACTCCCCGAGAGACTGCGGCTGGAGCCGCGGATGGTCCGTGAGCCATTCCTGAAATACCGCGGACGCGTCCAACGCCATTCCGTAGTATTCGCGGATCTCCGCTTCCAGGTCCGGAAACTCCCGGGCCAGTTCCGCCAGCAGGGCATCGGCGGTATTGTAGAAGTCGATGCGATGTTCGGGAAGGATGATCTGGAACGCACACTCCAGGGATCCGGAGCCGCTTTCCGGAAGGGCGATGTCCATCTCCGCCAGCAGGGAGGATCCCGGCTCGCCGGGCCCCAGGCCCGTAAGCGGGGAGGGATCGATATTGAAAACATAATCGCCGATCAACTGCAGTCCGCCCAGACCGCTTTCCGCGATGAGCAGCGTCGAAAGGCCGTTGTGACCGGCGTACGCAGCAGCGACGTGCGACGCAAGATCATCTCCGATGACAATCAGATCATACATGGGCGAACGGTTTCCTCCTCACCAGGCCCGATCCAACGCCTGTTACCGGTCCAGAGGCGGATTGTGCAACGCTGCGCCGTCATCGCTGCGGACGCTGCTGATTTCCACACGGCGGCCGTTTTTGACAACCCGGCCTTCCGCGAAATAACGGATGGCCTGAGGATAAATCTTATGTTCTTCCTTCAGGATTCTGGAAGCCAGCGTGTCGGCGGTGTCGCCGGGAAGAACCGGTACGACCGCTTGAATAATGATGGGGCCCGTATCGACGCCTTCATCAACAAAATGCACGGTGCAGCCGGAAAATTTCACGCCGTAGTCCAGCGCCTTTTGCTGGACGTGCGTTCCGGGAAAAGCCGGCAGAAGGGCAGGATGAATGTTGATGATGCGCTGGTCAAACGCCTGCAAAAACGCGCCGGTGAGAATTCTCATAAAACCGGCCAAAACGATCAGATCGGCTCCCGCGTCCTTTAAAACGCGGATCAGCTCGCGGTCAAACGCTTCGCGTCCGGCAAATGTCCGGTGATCCAGCACCGCGCACGGGATGCCGGCTTTCTCGGCCCGGGTAAGCCCATACGCCTCAGGATTGTTGCTCACAACGATTGAAATCCGCGCGCCAAGCGATCCTTTTTCGATGTGATCGATAATGGACTGGAGATTGGAGCCGCTTCCCGAAATCAAAACTCCCAGTTTCAAAAGATCAGACATAGCTACATTTCCGAAAAGCAGACCGACGCCTGGTTTTCTTCCTTCTTTTCGACCACGCCGATCAGATACGCTTTTTCGCCCAGCACGGTCAGGCGGTCGATAATGTCCTGCGCTTCTTTTTCGGGAACGATCATCATCATGCCGATGCCCATGTTGAAGACGCGGAACATTTCCTTCTCCTCCACGCGTCCGATGTCCTGAATGACGGAAAAGATCGGAGGAATCTCCCAACTGTTGCGGGTAACAACGCAACGGCAGACATCCGGAATGATGCGCGGAATGTTGTCGTAGAAGCCGCCGCCGGTAATGTGCACGAGGCCTTTGACCGTAAAGCTTTTGAAAACATTCAAAAGCGGTTTAACGTAAATCCGTGTGGGCTCCAGAAGCTCCAGACCGATCGCTCTTTCCAGCCCCGTCGCGGTGTCGTTCATGGAAAGTCTGCCCTTTTCCAGAAGCACCTTGCGGGCGAGCGAGAAACCGTTGCTGTGCAGCCCGCTGGACGCCAGGCCGATGACCCGGTCGTTGATGCTGATCATGGATCCGTCAATGAGCTTCTCCTGCTCCACAACGCCCACGCAGAATCCGGCCAGATCGTAGTCTCCGGGCTGGTAAAAACCCGGCATTTCCGCCGTTTCTCCGCCCAGCAGCGTACAGCCGGCCTGCCGGCAGCCGTTGACAATGCCGTCCACGATCTGTACGCTTTTTTCCAGTTCGATCTTGCCTGTGGCCAGATAGTCCAGAAAGAACAGGGGCTCCGCGCCCTGAACGACGACGTCGTTGACCGACATGGCCACCAGGTCGATTCCGATGGTGTCGTGTTTGTCCATCAACTGCGCGATTTTCAGCTTGGTGCCTACGCCGTCGGTGGAGGAGACGAGAACCGGATTCTTCATTTTGGCCGTGTCGAAACGAAACAGGCCGCCGAATCCGCCGATGCCGGAAATCACTTCCTTGCGGGTCGTCGTCTTAATCAGCGGTTTGATGCGCTCCACAAACGCGTTGGCCGTGTCGATATTGACGCCGGCATCCTTGTAGGTCGAGGTTTCCGATGTTTCCGATTGTGACGATTTTTTTACCATAGGACTCCAATATAATGACAGTCAGGTCTTCGTGTGAAAATTTGATGGAATGCTGTAACGTAAATCATCGGTTGTGTCAATCGTTGACTTGCGCAAACCGCATTTATTTGTTAAAAATACCAGCAATTTCCAGAGAATCTTTCTTTTATCCGGACGGGGACGGGAAAGCGCCATGGAGTCGTTTAAAAAAAATCTGCTGAAAATCGAGCAGCCTCTGATTTTTGCCGCCAGAGACAATCATAAGAATCTGTCCCACATTCGGGAACTGGGAAAATCCCTGTCCGTTTTAATCGCGGCACAGACCCAGGCGATACCGCCCGCCGCCAAAAATATTTTTGAACTGCCCTTGCAACACATGGCGCGGATTTTTCTGGATTACGATGCGCAGGAGACGGCCGTTAAAAAAACAAAAATTGCGGAAGCGGCGTCGATTCTGGAACGGTTAAAAAAGGCGGCCGACGCGTTTAACGCCACAAGCCCGCTTTCGCCGCAGCAGGAAGAGCAGATTTCGCAAAGAATCGAGGACCTGAAAACCTCGGCGGAAAAGCTTGCCTTACCGGTGCAGTTTCTGAAGGGCGTGGGGCCCAAAATGGCCGCCCGGTTCGCTGCAAAAAAAATATTTACCGTTTTCGACCTCCTTTACTTCCTGCCGCGCACGTATGAAGACCGCCGGGAAATCCGAAAAATCAATACGTTGGAAACAGAAAAAGTCCAAACCGTCATAGCCGAGGTCGCAGCCTGCGAATTCCGTCAGTACGGAAGAAAACGAATTCTGGAAATCGCCGTTCACGACAACACCGGCTCCATGACCGTCAAATGGTTTAAAGGCCGGATGTCATTCCTGGTGAATGCGCTGAAAAAAGGGACTCGCGTTATCTTCACCGGCCAGGTGACACCCAATTTTTCCGGAAAGTCCATGATCCATCCCGACTATGAAATTCTGGAGGAAGAGGACGAAGACAATCTGCTTAACTTCAAACGGATTGTTCCGGTTTATTCGGAAACGGAAGGTCTGCGCCAGAAGTACATGCGCAAGATCATGCATACCGCGCTTGAAAATTTTTCGCGTTATGTCGCCTCGCCGATTCCCAAGGAAATCTGCCGCAGGCGCAATCTGCCGAACATTCACGAAGCGCTCCTGTCCGTCCATTTTCCCGGTCCCGACGCCGTACTGGATACTTTGCTTCAAGCCCGTTCCGAAGCCCACCGGCGCCTGATTTACGATGAGTTCTTCTTCTTTCAACTAGGCATGGCAGTCAAAAAGTCCGGCCGTATTCTGGAAAAGGGCATTGCGTTTTCCCTCAACGGTCCGCTGCTGGGGAAATTCATCGCCCTCCTGCCTTTTGCGCTGACCGGCGCACAGACGCGCGTCATCGGCGAGATTCAACGCGATCTCGCTCTGCCCGCCGCCATGAACCGCCTCCTGCAGGGAGATGTCGGCAGCGGGAAGACGCTGGTCGCCATGTCAGCCATGGTGACCGTCTGCGAAAACGGCTACCAGAGCGCCCTGATGGCGCCTACGGAAATCCTCGCCAAGCAGCATTATGCCACGCTGTCGACCTGGGCTGAAACCGTCGGCCTCAGCATTTCACTCCTGACCGGAAGCATGAGCCAGACGCTGCGCGCCGATGCGCTGGATGCCATCAAAAGCGGAAGGTCCGACATCATTGTCGGAACGCACGCCCTCATCCAGGAAGATGTCGCGTTTTCCAAACTGGGCCTTGTCGTCATTGACGAACAGCATCGTTTCGGCGTCCTGCAGCGGGCAACGCTGCGCGAGAAGGGTATCAACGCCGATGTGCTGGTCATGACGGCCACGCCGATTCCCCGGACACTGGCCATGACGGTTTACGGCGATCTGGATGTTTCGGTGATCGATGAAATGCCCCCCGGAAAGAAGCCGGTGCGGACGGTTGTGATGAGCGAACACAAAAGGGAAGCAGTTTATGAAGCCATCCGCAAAGAATTGGCCCGGCATCATCAGGTCTTCATCGTCTACCCGCTGGTGGAGCAGTCGGAGAACCTGGACCTGAAAGACGCCACCCGGATGGCCCGGCACCTGCAAGAGGACATTTTTCCCGAATACCGCGTGGGGCTGATTCACGGCAAGATGAAAGAAAAAGAGAAAGACGCCGTCATGCAGAATTTTCTGGATCAGTCCATCCAGATCCTTGTTTCCACCACGGTCATCGAGGTCGGCATTGACGTGCCGCGGGCCTCATTGATGGTCATCGAACACGCCGAACGCTTCGGCCTTTCCCAACTGCATCAACTGCGGGGAAGAGTGGGGCGCAGAGATATCCCCTCCCAGTGCATTCTGCTCACGGATTTTAAATGCTCGGCGGACGCCCGCAAAAGGCTGAAAGTCATGGAAAAGACGACGGACGGTTTTGCGCTGGCCGAGGAGGATCTGGCGATCCGCGGTCCCGGGGATTTTCTGGGCACCCGCCAATCGGGACTGCCGGACTTCCGCATCGCCAGCATTCTGCGCGACGCCCGCATCCTCAACGACGCCAAGGAAGACGCCTTTGCGCTGGCCGCCCGCGATCCTCTCCTTTCCAAACCCGAGCACGCCGTTCTGAAAGAGACGCTCTTTGCCCGCTGGCAGGGAAGGCTGGAATTGGCCAGAACCGGCTGAAGCCTCCCTGCAATTCCCGTCCGGCAGCGTTGAAAAACGGACAGTTGTTTCTCTTTCTGCCTGAATTTTTCGAGTCCCGGAGGCGGCAACATCCGTCATTAATTTCAGCGACGCAAGGAATTCCGGAAGATCAATCTGGTCCTGTTTCAGATTTTTGGAGGCCCGGAGCGTTAACCGGCCCGGCGCCGTCGTTTTGTCCAGAAGAAAGATCCCGCCTCTGTCCGCGCCGGTGATCCGGTTTTCCCCGCCAAAAAACTCAAATATGTGCTTGATCTTTGCGGCCGGTTGTATCAAGAAACACCGGCAGGGAGTAAAGTCTTATGAGAATCGCAATTGTCGGCATCGGTGGAGTAGGGGGGTATTTCGGCGGAAAACTGGCGGGACGATACGCATCGTCGGGAATGCACGAAATCATCTTCATCGCCAGAGGGGAGCACCTGCGGAAAATCCAGAAAAACGGCCTTCAGCTTTACACGCGGGAAGGCGTATACATCGCCTGGCCGAATGTTGCGACCGATGATCCGTCGGAACACGGTATCTTCGACCTCGTCTTTTTTTGCGTCAAGAGCTACTCTCTGGAAGACGCGGCCCGGCGGCTCAAAGAAAACATCAGCCGCCGCACGGTCGTTATTCCTCTTCTCAACGGCGTGGACAGCGCTCTGCGCCTCAGCGCCGTTCTTCCGGAAGCGGATATCGTGAGCGGAAGCGTGTACATCATCACCTTTATTGAAAAACCCGGCGTCGTTATCCAGACGCAGGGCGCCTGCCGTTTGACATTCGGCACAGACGATCCGCAAACCGTAAGCCGCTATACTCCCATTTTGCAGCTTCTTGTGGAATCGGGAATCGACGCGCACTTATCCGACCATATAACCGACATCCTCTGGAAAAAATACCTGATGATGTGCCCGCTGGGATCGCTCACGGCCGCGACGGGACAAACCTACGGACGGATCCTGCAGGATGAGGATCTCCGCAACCGCCTTGCGGGGCTGATGCGCGAAGTCACAGCGGTGGCAAAGGCCCTGCATATCCGCCTTCCGGCGGATGCGGTTGAAAAAACGATGGACATGATCGGCCGTTTCAGCTTCGACGCCAAAACTTCAATGCAGCTGGACCGGGAAAGAGGCAACAAAACGGAAGTGGACACACTGACCGCTTACCTGTGCCGGAAAGGCCGGGAAACGGGAATTCCCACGCCGCTCCACGACGAAGTTCTGCGGCAATTGGACGAATAAAAAACCCTCCGTATTTTCACGGCGCTTCGCGCACAGACCGGTTGATCTTTCCATGCGGATCATCAGCATATCTGTTTGACAAACTCACGGCGTTTGTTATAGGTATCACCCATTGAAAAACGGGATTGAAAATGAGGTTATTAATTGATTTTGGGGAATAAAGGCGGAGCAAAACAATGAAAAAAATCTCGATCGGTTTGATAGGCATGGGCAACATCGGCACCGGCGTGGTCAAACTGTTGCAGCAAAACGAAAAACTCATTACGCAGAAACTCGGCGCCAGGCTTGTCTTAAAGCGGATTGCCGATATCAATATCACGGCGCCGCGCAGGATAAAAATTGATCGCAACGTGTTCACAACGGATGCGCGGGACATCCTCAACGATCCGGACATATCCATCGTTATTGAATTGATGGGCGGTTACGAACCGGCCAGGACATTCGTCCTGGAAGCCATTCAAAAGGGCAAGCATGTCGTCACCGCCAACAAGGCCATGCTGGCGACGTACGGCAATGAAATTTTTCCAGCCGCCCAGCGTCGCGGAGTGGATGTCGGATTCGAGGCCAGTGTCGGCGGGACCATTCCCATCATCAAAACCCTGAAGGAAGCGCTGGTCGCCAATAAAATCAATTCCATCGTCGGCATCATGAACGGGACTTGCAACTTCATCCTGACCAAGATGACCGATGAAGGGAAGCCCTTTGACGTGGTTTTAAAAGAAGCCCAAGAGCTGGGTTTTGCCGAGGCGGATCCGACGTTTGACATTGAAGGCATCGATACCTCCCATAAAATGGCCATCGTGCTGTCACTGGCCTACGGGAATAAGGTCAACCTGAAAAAAATATATCTGGAAGGCATCACCAAGGTCAGCGCGCTGGACATCGCCTTTGCCAGAGAGCTGGGCTACCGGATCAAGCTCCTGGCCATCGGCATGCTCAAGGGAGAGGCGGTGGAAGCCAGGATTCACCCGACCATGATCGAATCGGGGCATCTGCTCGCAAACGTCAACCGCAATTACAACGCGTTTCACCTTGTGGGGGACGCTTCCGGGCCCGTCTTTCTTTTCGGACAGGGAGCCGGAATGATGCCTACGGCCAGCGCGGTGTTCAGCGACATCATCGACTGCGCCCGCAATGTTCTGCACGGCATCTCCGGACGGGTGCCGCTGCGCTCCATCAACGAGACGGAAATGAAGGACATCCGTCTGATTCCGATGGACGACATTGAAACCAAATACTATTTCCGTTTTTCTGTGCTGGACCGTCCCGGTGTTTTGTCCAAAATCTCCGGCATCCTCGGCCGCTACAACATCAGCCTGGCTACCGTTATCCAGAAAGCAAGGGAAGAGGCGGGACCTGTTCCGATTGTCATGACCACCTATAAAGCCAGAGAAAAGGACGTTCGCCAGGCGCTCAAAAAAATCGACCGGCTGGACGTTGTGAAGGACAAGACCGTCATCATCCGCATCGAAGACGAATTATAGCTTTAACGCTAAGGAACAAATATGAAATATGTTGTATTACTGGGCGACGGCATGGCGGATTATCCGAGTGCGCAGCTCGGAGGGAAAACACCGCTCGAATGCGCTCTCACGCCTTTCCTCGATCAGATTGCCGCACAGGGCACACTGGGATTGGTAAACACCATCCCCGAAGGGTTAACCCCCGGTTCCGATGTGGCCAACCTGAGCGTGCTGGGCTACAATCCCGAAGAAACCTATACAGGTCGGGGGCCGCTGGAGGCCGCCAGCATGGGCATTGGGCTTGGCGCCGATGATGTCGCCTACCGCTGCAACCTGGTTTCCATCGGCGAACAGGACTCAGACCAAGCTTTTATGGACGATTTTACAGCCGGACATATTTCTTCGGCCGAAGCCGGAGAAATGATTCTGGAGATCAACGCAAAAATCGGATCTTCCCAACTGCAATTTTATCCCGGCGTCGGCTACCGTCATTTGCTCGTGTGGCGCAACGCCGCCGGGTCGCCGCAAACTACGCCGCCTCACGATATCCCCGGAAAGGCCATTGCCGCCTATCTGCCCGCCGGCGATTACGCTGCGGAAGTTCATGACCTGATGCAGAAAGCCGCGCGTGTACTGAAAGACCATCCGGTGAACGCACAGCGACTGGCGGCCGGAAAAAAGCAGGCCAATTCCATCTGGCTCTGGGGGCAGGGGAGGAAACCGCAGATTGTGCCTTTGACGCAAAAATACGATTTCAGGGGCGGAATGATTTCCGCCGTCGATCTTCTCAAAGGTCTGGGCGTCAATGCCGGCCTGCAGCCCCTGACGGTGGAAGGAGCCACCGGGTACATCGACACCAACTACGAGGGCAAGGCTAAAATGGCGCTCGATGCCCTGAAATTCATGGATTTTGTTTTTCTTCATCTGGAGGCGCCCGATGAAATGGGGCACGAAGGCAATGCCGCGGGAAAAATTCAGGCCATCGAATTTTTCGACGAAAAGATCGTCGGTCCCATACTCACCAACATCGGATCTCTGGGCGAATACCGCATCCTGGCCTTGAGCGATCATCCGACACCGATCGACCTGAAGACGCATGTAGGCGATCCCAGTCCTTTTGCCGTTTTATCCTCACGCAACGAGGAAAACAAGGCTTCGGGGTCGCCTTTCACGGAAGCCTGCGCCCGGAAAACCGGCATCGTAGTTTCACCCGGTCATTTGCTCATGGACAATTTCATAAAGAACTGGGGGGCATTCCTTGCTCAGTAACTTTACACAGGTCCGGATCATCTACGCCGACACTGATGCAATGGGCATCGTCTATCATACCAACTACATCCGCTGGTTCGAGTTGGGCAGAAATGAACTGATGCGGCAACTTGGCGTCTCCTACACGGAACTTGAAAAATTGGGGCTCAATCTGCCACTGACCAAGGTATCCTGCCATTATCTTGCCCCCGCTAAATACGATCAACTCGTGACGGTTGAAACGGCGTTCGATTACATCAAAAGGGCGAGCATTAAGTTCAATTCCAAAATATGGGATGAAAACCGGCAAAAACTTCATGCGGAAGGATACACGATTCACGCCTGCACCAACCGGGAAGGCAAAATCCGCCGCATGCCGCAGGTGATTGTCGATCTCGCGAACAAATATGATATTAAAAAAGGGGAAGAATATGGCCGCTAAATTATCAAAAAAAGAACTGAAAAGTCCCGATGCGTTTCAATCAACCTTCGAAAGGGTCGGCGACTATGTTTCCGATAACAAGACCCGGGTGATGGTCGTTGTCGTGGCTTTCGCCTGCGCCGTGCTGGTTGCGCTGGGAATTTATTTTTACTGGAGCTATTACACGAACTCGGCCCTGAAGCTTTACGCCAAGGCGCAGGGCAATATCCTCAGAAGCGGCGACACACCGCAAACCGCAGACGAAAATATTAAAATCTTCAATGAACTAATTGAAAAATATCCCTATAGTTTAAGCGGACGGATGGCCTACTATCATCTGGGCAATATCTACTACGGTAAAGGGGAACTCGACAAGGCCATCAAATCCTATTCGAAATTTGCCGGTAAAACAGGGTCTGACAAAACGGGACTCAAATTCCTGGCGCTGACATCCCTGGGCTACGCCTATGAAGCCAAAAAGGATTTCAAGGAAGCCCTCAAATATTTTGAGCAGGCGCAAAACGTTTATAATACGGGGTTTGAATCTATCAGCCTGCGAAATATTGCCCGCGCTTACGAAGCATTAAACAACAAGGAAAAAGCTCTGGAATATTATACAAAAGCGTTGGAGAAAACAACCGAACCCTCGGCGACCCTTCTCCTCAAACGTAAAATATCCGCTCTGAGCTAATTTTTACGGAGGCTAATCCATTTGAAGAAAGTACTTCTGTCAGGAAATGAAGCGATTGCCCGCGGCGTTTACGAAGCGGGTGTTCGTTTTGCCGCTGCTTATCCCGGAACACCCAGCACCGAAATCATGGAACAGTTTGCAAAATACGATGGGATTTATGCGGAATGGGCCCCCAATGAAAAAGTGGCGGTTGAGGTGGCCATCGGCGCCGCACTCGGCGGAGCAAGGGCTTTGGCCGTGATGAAGCATGTCGGTGTCAATGTCGCAGCCGATCCGATTTTCACGGTGAGCTACACCGGAATCGAAGGGGCCCTGGTCATCATCAGCGCTGATGATCCGTCCATGCACAGCTCGCAAAACGAACAGGACAACCGCAATTATGCCAAGTTTGCCAAAATCCCTATGCTGGAACCGGCGGATCCGCAGGAAGCCAAGGAATTTATAAAACTGGCGTTTCAGATCAGCGAACAATTCGATACCCCCGTTTTTTTGCGGACAACGACCCGCGTTTCCCATTCCAAATCGGTTGTCGCACTCGAAGATTCCCATCTGCCAGAAAATAAAACAAAATTGGCTCATCATGCTGCAAAATATGTCATGGTTCCCATCAACGCCCGCATGAGGCGCGTTGAAGTGGAGAAGCGCGAACGAGCGCTGCGCCGCTTTGTGGAGACGTTTGCCGAAAACAAAATGGAAATCAACGATCCGGAAGTCGGGATTATCACCGCCGGCATGCCTTACAACTATGCCAAGGATGTTTTCCCGGATTATTCCTATCTCAAACTCGGCATGGTCTATCCTCTGCCGGTGAAAATGATCAAACAGTTTGCCGGTAAAGTAAAAAAAATTTATGTTATTGAAGAACTTGACCCGTATCTGGAAGAGCAGATCCGGGCCATGGGCATTGAGGTAACGGGCAAGGAGATTTTCCCCTACACCAACGAGTTTGATCCGGGGATCATAAAACATGCAATACTCGGGGATTTGCGGGGATCCGTTTCTCCCTACAAGGAAACCCTGGCGTTGCGGCCGCCGAATCTCTGTCCCGGCTGCCCTCATCGCGGCTTGTTTTATGCGCTAAAAAAATCAAAGGCTTACGTTCACGGCGATATCGGTTGTTACACGCTGTCTTATTTGAAGCCGCTGGAAGGGCTGCATTCCTGCATTTGCATGGGGGCGAGCATCGGGATGGCCCACGGCATGAGCAAAGCGTTGAAGGAAAAAGGGAAGGGCAAGGTTGTCGGCGTCATCGGTGATTCCACCTTTCTGCACTCAGGCATCACGGGGCTTCTCAACATGGCCTATAACAACAGTGATGCGCTGATCATCATCCTGGACAACAGCACTACCGCCATGACGGGAATGCAGGAGCATCCCGGAACCGGTTTTACGCTGATGGGAAAAGAAGCAAAAAAAGTTAATTTACCGGTTTTAGTTTCTTCTTTAGGTATCGAGAACATAAGGGTTATTGATCCAAATAACTTAAAAGAAACTCAAATCGCGATCAAGGATGAGCTGGCCAGCAGCGGTCCCTCGGTGATCATTGCGCAGAGACCCTGCGCCCTCTTCAAGCGTGCGAACATGAAGCCAGTTCCGCCGCTCAAAATCGATCCGGACAAATGCGAAGGCTGCAAGGCTTGTCTGGGGCTCAATTGTCCGCCGATAGCCTGGAAAGAGGGTGTTACCAGGGAAGGATCCAAACGGAAAGGTCTTGCGGTGATCGATGAAACCATTTGTAACGGCTGCGGTTTGTGTGCTCAGGTTTGCAAATTCAACGCCATCGCCTGACGATAAGGAAAGATTGAATGAAGGACAATAAAGTCAAAAGTATCTTGTTTGCAGGTGTCGGAGGTCAGGGCATTTTACGGGCCAGCGACATTATGTGTCAGACCATGATGGAAGCCGGCTTTGACGTTAAAAAAAGCGAAGTACACGGAATGGCGCAACGCGGCGGCTGCGTGACCAGTCATGTGCGCTACGGCGCCAGGGTGTATTCACCTCTGGCCGCGTCGGGAACCATCGATATCCTTATCTCCTTCGAGAAAATGGAAGCGCTGCGCTATCTGAAGTTCTTGAGCCACGACGCATCCATCATTTTAAATACCGAAGAGATCAATCCTCCGGCGGTCAATATGGGAGAATTGCCTTATCCGGCAGATATTATCAACTTTCTTAAGAATCATTACGCGAAAGTCATTGCGTTTAACGCAGCGGAGATCGCACAGCAGGCAGGCAGCATCAAAGCTGCTAATGTCGTTCTTCTGGGTGCGCTTTCCAACTTGACAGGCATCGACCGGGCTATCTGGGAAAATGTTATTAAAAAATCCTTTCCTCAAAAACTGATAAAATTGAACTTGGAGGCTTTTCAAAAAGGAATTGCTGCTTAAATTAGCGCCACAATGAACATTTGATCTTTCTTAAGGAACATTGAAGTTATGGCAGAAGATTACTATCAGGTTTTGGGAGTCGATAAGAAAGCCTCGGCTGAAGAAATAAAAAAAGCCTATCGCAAGCTGGCTGTCAAATGGCATCCGGACAAAAATCCCAACAACAAGGCGGCCGAAGAAAAGTTCAAGAAAATCAGTGAAGCTTATGCTGTTTTAAGCGATACGGAAAAAAGACAGAATTACGATAATTTCGGTTCGGCTGATCAGTTTCGCCAACAATACTCCCAGGAAGACATTTTCCGTGGTTTCGATCTCGATGAAATTTTACGCAGCTTTGGCTTCGGAGGGGCCAGAGGCGGGGGGCGAACAGCATTTCGAACCAACAGAAGAGGGGACAGCTATTCCTCGGAATATGAAGATCCCTTTGCCGGCATTTTTGGCGCGTCAGGGGGACGGCAGTACGCCAACATGCCGCAGAAAGGCCAGGATGCTGAATACAATCTATCGATATCATTAGAAGAATCTGTTATGGGAGCGGAAAAAAAGATCTCCCTACAGATGGAAAACCGCATCGAAGACATCAACGTCAAAATTCCGGCCGGAATCAGCTCCGGAAAAAAGCTGCGGCTGCCAGGCAAAGGCGTTTCCGGTTATAACGGAGGCCCAAACGGAGATTTGTATTTGAATATCAATGTTCTGCCTCATCCCATTTTTGCCAGGGACGGCAACGATCTCCACATTGAAAAAACCATCAAATTTAGCCAGGCGGCTCTGGGTACGACAATCGAAGTGCCGACGATCGACGGCGCCACCAAGAGATTAAAAATCGCTCCCGGCACGCAAAATAATACCAAGATTCGGATGAAGGGATTTGGTGTTCCCGGTCTGAAGGGTGCGGGAAAAGGCGATCAATACGTAAAGATTAACATTGAGGTTCCAAGAAAATTAACAGAAAAGCAGATGAAACTTGTTGAGCAAATGGCAACTGAAGGTATTTAATCCTGCGTTTTTTATCTAAAAGAACCACTTCCCGCTGTTTTTACAATTCCAGCTTAATGTCTTATAAGATATCTTATGTTAACTTTTATTAAATCGCTGAGGTTTTGAACTTTCTTCCCTATGCAAGCTCTACCTCGCCTACGACTCCAAGGTCTTTTCCTAAAATGATGACAACTCCGGAAACGCCGGGAATGTTCCTTCCATAATCCAGGGCATTTCGAATGTCTGCTTTTTTCTTTACCCGATTGCCGATCGCTGACGCAGCCGCATCGGCAAGCGTTGCGGACTTGGACAGGACGCAAACCGCATCGGCTTTTCCAAAACTCAAAGAAGGACCGACCGTGGCGGATGATGTGCAAATTCCAAGCGGTGTTTCTTCTGGTTTTACAATGATATTAACATTAAAACTTAAAGGAGATTCTCCTGCATAAACTGCGATCGTTGATTTTCTTCTGGAATAGAGAAAGATATCACCGCCGTTTTCCACAATGAGATTTTCTGTTTTCACTAGAAGATCCCGGCCCACAAATTCAGCGACGGCGCCGGCCACGGAAGCCATCGGCCCAACGCCGCAGATTTTCGTTCGGCGGATCATCTCACGGACAATCGGAGGCGCCAGATTGTCATCGGGCAACGGCAAAAGAGATGTGGCAAATTCAGGATGAGCGTTGATGTAAGTTTCCAGAAATTGACGGTGCTGAATCAGAGATTTCTCTGCCGGAACACTGAGGTCGGAATCGGAACTTATCAACAAGTCGCTTTCCTTGATTTTCAGACGATATGAAATCAAATAATCTTTATTAATTAATGATCTATATAATCGTTCCTCGTTTTTCATGTTATGTAGATAAGGTTGTGGATAGCTTTTTATGGTAATACGTATCCGGGGTGTAAAACATTCGAGCGCACCTTAGCAGTAAATTGTGCTGCCCTCCCCCAAAATTCCATCCACTTCTCTTTTTAAGCGATCGCAAATATCAATGCGGCCGGAATCTCCGAGGCGGACAATTGTTTCACTTTTTTCATTAACAATATGTATGTAACTTTCGTATTTACCAGGATATTTCTTAATCGCTTCATTCAAAGACGAAATGCCGTCCGGTGCAATTCTGTCCGCATCGACGATAAAGCGAACCTGTTTATAGGGATTTTCCAGAGCCTTGGTCAGAGAGATCACATCCTGGGCAATCACCTTGATGTTTTCTTCCGTATTTTCGAGTCCTTGGGTATTTCCCCCTCCTCCGGTATTGCCCTGGACATCAAGGGTTCCCTGAAGCACGATCGGTTCATCCGCATGAAGCAATTCATAAAACTTTTTATAAATGTCCGGCCAGAAAATAACCTCTACCGATCCCTGCAAATCTTCCAGAACGATAGTGCACATGATTTCTTTTTTCTTGGTCAGGCGTTCTGAAAGCGAACTCACGACGCCGGCAATTGTGATCGTGTCTTTGTCTCTTTTGGTTTTGACGGCGCTGGAATCGGCATTGGTGACAAAACGCAATTTATCGGTGAAACCGTGAAGGGGATGGCCTGAAATATAGAATCCCAGGGTCTCTTTCTCTATGGACAGCAGCTCCTTACGGTCCCATTCGGGCAAATCGGGTATCCGGTAACCGTTGGATCCTTTCTCTTTCGATGCGCCGGGGCCGTCCAACGCATCAAAGATGCTTGCCTGATTGCTCAATATTTCTTTCTGGATGCGCTGGGCTTCCTCCATAGCCGAATCCAGACATTCCATCAACTGTCTGCGGCGGTAGCCCAACGTATCGAAAGCGCCGCACTTGACCAGACTTTCAATCACTCTTTTGTTGACCTTGCGCAGATCCACCCGGCTCAGATAATCCATAAATGAAGTAAATTTGGACTCCTCGCGCATGGCGATCACGGATTCAATGGCCGCTTCACCGACGTTTTTCACCGCTGTCAGACCGAACCGGATGTTGTCCCCGCTGATACTGAAATCCTTCTCCGATTCATTGATATCCGGCGGCAGGATGCTGATGCCCATCTCCTTGCAGTTGGACATATGTTTGATGATCTTGTCGCGATTGTCCTTTTCACTGGTAAGCAGGGCCGCCATGAAAGCGACCGGATAATGCGCTTTGAGGTAAGCCGTCTGGTAAGTAATCATCGCATACGCCGCGCTGTGGGATTTGTTAAAACCATACTCGGCAAAAGTTTCCATCTTATCCCAGATGGTTTTGGCCTTGTTTTCATCGATTTTTTGCTTTTTGGCTCCTTCGAGAAACCGCGGCTTTTCCTTTTCCATCGCCGCAACCTGCTTTTTACCCATGACTTTTCGCAGCGTATCGGCCTGGGACATTGTATAACCGCCGATGACGTTGGCGATCTGCATCACCTGCTCCTGGTACAGAATAATGCCGTACGTCTCTTTCAGGATGGGTTCCAGTTGCGGAAGCTCGTAAGTAATCTGCTGCTTGCCGTGTTTACGGGCGATGAAATCGGGAATCATCTTCATGGGCCCCGGCCGGTAGGCGGCAATGAGGGCGATCACATCCTCAATGCGGTCCGGCTTGAAATTGACCAGAAGGTCTTTCATCCCGGAACTTTCCAATTGAAAAACGCCGTCTGTTTCTCCTCGCATCAGAAGCTTGTAGGTTTCCGGATCATCCAGCGGCAGATTGTTGATATCAATTTCGATTCCTTTGGATTCCTTAATGAAATTCAAGGCATTTTTAATTACCGTTAGCGTTTTGAGCCCCAGGAAATCAAATTTGGTCAATCCTACCGCCTCGATGTCTTTCATGGAATACTGGGAGACGATGTCGTCTTTCGGCGCGAAAAGCGGCACACGTTCCACAAGCGGCGCATCCGATATGACCACTCCGGCGGCATGGACCGAAGAATGACGGTTCAGACCTTCGAGGACAAGCGACAGGGACAGGAGTTTGTCGATTTGCGGGTTTTTTTTCCTTTCATCGTCGAAACGAGGTTCCATTTTAAAGGCTTCAGCCAGCGTAATATTCAAAACATTGGGAACCAGTTTGGCGATGCGGTCCGCATCACTGTAGGGAATGTTCAAGGCCCGGCCGACGTCGCGAATGACACCCTTGGCCAGCATCTTTCCAAATGTGCAGATTTGCGTGACTTTGTCCTTGCCGTACTTTTCCGTCACGTATTTGATGATTTCTCCGCGGCGCTCCTGACAAAAGTCGATATCGATATCCGGCATGCTGATCCGGTCGGGGTTGAGAAAACGCTCAAAAAACAAACCGTACCGCAGCGGATCGATATCGGTTATCCGGATGGCGTACGCCACCAGGGACCCTGCGGCAGATCCCCGGCCCGGCCCGACCGGAACGCCGTTGTGTTTGGCGTGCTTGATGAAATCCGAAACGATAAGAAAGTAGCCCGCGAATCCCATCTTCCGGATGATTTCCAGTTCAGCATGCAGGCGCTTGAAGTATCTTTCCCGAACCGCTGTTTCCTCTTCCTTTTGATACTTCATGATGGAAGGCAGAAGCTTTTCCAGACCTTCCTGTGCCTTTCGGTCCAGGTAATCTTCCAGTGTTTCCTCGGGATTTTTCACCTCAAACTTCGGCAGATAGAATTTTCCGAATTCAAACGTCAGATTGCAGCGCTCGGCGATATTCACCGTGTTGGCGACCGCATCAGGCGTTTCGGCAAAAAGCGTCTGCATCTCTTCGGGGGATTTGACGTAAAACTGATCGGACGTCATCGCCATCCTGTCGCTGTCCTCAATCGTTTTCCCGGTTTGAATGCACAGCAGGATCTCGTGCGCTTCGGCATGTTCCCGATTGAGGTAATGGCAGTCGTTCGTGGCGACCAGGGGAAGGGAAAGTTCTTTGCTCAGTTCAATCAAGCCCTGATTGGCGATTTTCTGTTCGGGAAGACCGTTTTCCATGATTTCCAGATAGAAATTGTCCTCGCCGAAAATGTCGCGGTATTCCAGGGCGGATTTCCTCGCCTCATCCATGTTTCCCCGGCAGATGTGGGCGGCGATTTCGCCGTGCAGACAGGCGCTGGAAGCAATGAGCCCTTCCGAACATTCTCTGAGCAATTCCTTGTCTACGCGCGGCCGGTAGTAAAATCCCTCGATGTGCGCCAGAGAGGTCAGTTTCATCAGGTTTTTGTAGCCCTGCATGTTTTTGACCAGGACGACCAGATGCCGCGTGGCTTCGCCGATAGCGGAAGGAGTCTTGTCGAATCGGCTTCGCGGCGCAACATAGAGTTCACAGCCGATAATCGGTTTGATTCCATTGGCGTAGGCCTGCTTGTAAAAATCGATGGCCCCGAACATGTTGCCGTGGTCCGTAATGGCCATGGCCGGCATTGCAAATTCCTTGGCCTTCTTGAAAAGATCGTCCAGACGGATCATTCCGTCCAGAAGACTGTACTGCGTGTGAACATGAAGATGAACGAAATTGGCATGCTTCATCGGAACTAATCAATCCAGTAATTGGGGGCTTCTTTGGTGATGATCACGTCATGCACATGGCTTTCGCGCAAACCGGCGGAGGTAATGCGCACAAACCGCGATTTTTCTATCAGCTCCGGTATCGTTTTGCATCCGGCATACCCCATCCCCGCTTTCAGGCCGCCGATCAGTTGCATGATGCTGGCCGACAGAGACCCGCGGAAAGGCACCCTGCCCTCGATGCCTTCAGGAACCGTTTTGGCCGGCGCTTCCATGTCATCCTGGTAATACCGGTCGCGGCTGCCCATTTTCATGGCTTCCAAAGACCCCATGCCGCGATAGACTTTGTAGCTGCGTCCCTGAAACAAAATCGTTTCCCCCGGACTTTCTTCGGTTCCGGCAAACAGACTGCCGATCATAATGCAATTCGCTCCGCAGCCGACGGCCTTTACAATGTCTCCGGAATATTTAATGCCGCCGTCGGCGATGATAGGAACACCGTATTTAGCGGCGACTTTATGCGTATCCCTTATGGCGGACATCTGGGCAACGCCCACGCCGGCGACGATTCTGGTCGTGCAAATGGAACCGGGACCGACGCCGACTTTGACCGCATCGACTCCGGCTTCGATGAGCGCTTTGGCGCCTTCGGCCGTGGCGACATTTCCCGCGATCAGTTCGCATTTGGGAAAATTGGCCTTGGTGGACTTTATGGCATCGATCACGCCCGATGAATGTCCATGAGACGTATCGATCGCTATGACGTCCGCGCCTGCCGCCAGCAGCGCGTCAATGCGCGCTTCCCGGTCGATGATCCCCACGGCCGCGCCCACCCGCAGGCGGCCCAGCAAGTCTTTGCAGGCGTTGGGAAAGCGCCGGATTTTTTCAATGTCCTTGATGGTGATGAGCCCTTTGAGACGGTAATCGTCATCGACGACAAGCAGTTTTTCGATGCGGTGTTTATGAAGCAGCTTTTTGGATTCTTCAAGGGTGATATTGGCCTTAACCGTCACCAGTCTGTCTCTCGTCATGACATTGGCCACCGGCTGATCCAGATTTTCCTCAAAACGCAAATCCCGGTTGGTCAAGATCCCGACCAGCTTTTCGTTTTTTACCACCGGCACGCCGGAGATGGAATACTTGTGCATCAAAGCCAGCGCTTCGCTGACTTTTCTTTCCGGTTCAATCGTGATCGGATCGACGATCATGCCGCTTTCGGATTTCTTTACGCGATCCACCTCGATGGCCTGTCTCTCGATGCTCATGTTGCGGTGAATGATGCCGATGCCGCCTTCCTGCGCCATGCAGATGGCAGTGCGGGATTCCGTCACCGTATCCATGGCCGCCGATATGATGGGGATATTGAGAGAGATATTTTTCGTCAGATACGTCGACGTGTCGACATCGCGCGGCAGGACGCTGGAAGCGGCCGGCACCAAAAGCAAATCATCAAAAGTTAAAGATTCTTTTACCACATCGTCTAACATAACTCCCTCCGTTGTCGGCTGAAACTACCGGTTTCCAATATAATGTTTTTTGTCGTTGAGGCGCACGTAAAAATGACCGTCCGGCTCGTCCTGTTCGATGAATTCCGCCAGTTGATAATAGCTTTTCCGGGTAAAACGGGCAATAAAGCGACCTTCCTTGATCCGGCAGTACATGACATGATCGCAACCGACGGTCAAGGAGGCGGCATCCAGGGTTTCCCGTTCGTCGTCGCTGGTGAGAATTTCCAGTTTTTCCGAAGCGTCGGACGGATTTTTCGTTTTCAAGACCGACGTGATGACAAAAACCGTGTCCTCCACGTCGAGGTAGCATACCTCGTCATTGAGCTGAATATAGTAGCGGCCGCACGCATCGATATTCAGATGGTTGAAGAATATGCTAAGAATATCTTTGCGAAACATATGCGCCCCGCGGTAATACCAGAGGCCTTCCTTATCAATTTTAATGTCGCTTTCTGTCATTGTAGGATAATTTCCTGCTGTCCAGCAATAAGGTCACGGGACCGTTGTTTATCAATTCGACGTCCATCATTTCCTGAAATTTTCCGGCGGCCAGTTTCTTCACCCGGGAGGCGGCTGAGCCGACAAAATATTCATAGAGCGCATTGGCTTTGGCTGGTTCTTCAGCTTCCGTAAAAGACGGGCGGCGCCCTTTACTGCAATCGCCCAGAAGTGTGAACTGCGAAACCACCAGCATTTCTCCCGCAATATCGGAGAGTGAAAGGTTCATCTTCGCCCGATCATCCTCGAAAATGCGCAGATGAACCGTCTTTTCCAGAATATAGTCGGCGTCTTTTTCGGAATCGCCTTTCTCCACGCCCAGGAGAAGCAGGACGCCCCGATTGATGAACGAATACACCTGTGAATTTATTCGAACGCAGGCCCGGTCAACTCTCTGAATCACTGCACGCATGGAGCATCCCGTTAAAAAAGATTGCGCATGTTAGCAACAAACGCCCCGGTCTTCAAGTTCTTTCTCGAAGAAAATCTCCGGTCACGATCCGCTGACCGATAGATTTTGTAATTACGCGACGGGTATGTTAAAAGCGCTGCCATGAGTAAAAGTGTCCTGCTTGTCAATCCCTGGATATATGATTTTGCCGCGTACGACTTCTGGCTCAAGCCCCTGGGACTTTTATACCTGGGCGGCCTGCTGCGCGCCAATCATCACACGGTTTCCTATATCGATTGCCTTAATCCCCGCTCTTTGCCGATGCTCGAGAAATTCGGCAAAGCGCCGAAGCGCCATGCCTACGGCCACGGCCGGTTTTTCCGTCAGGTGGTCGACAAACCGAAATGCCTCGAGATTCTGCCCCGCAACTACTGCCGCTACGGAATAGATCCGGACATCTTTCGCGACGAACTCGGCCGTTATTCCGGAATGGACCTGGTGCTCGTCACCTCCATGATGACCTACTGGTATCCTGGAGTCTTTGAGGTCATCAAGATCGTCAAGGAAGCTCTGCCCGGCACACCGGTCGTCCTGGGGGGCAAATATGCTTCTCTGTGCTATGAGCATGCGCAAGCCCATTCCGGCGCCGACTGGGTGGTGAACGGCCGCGGGGAGATGCAAATCCTGGAGATTCTGAAGACGATTTTCGGCGAACCCATCCGCTTCCTGCCGGATGACGACGATCTCGACGCCCTGCCCTACCCAGCATTCGACCTTTTGGATCAACCGGATCAGATTCCGATCATCACGTCGTTGGGCTGCCCATACCGCTGCAGTTACTGCGCGTCGCACCTGTTACACAGGAAATTCATTCGCCGCCATCCGCTTCGCGTCGTGGACGAAATCGAGCACTGGCATAGAAATTTCGGCGTTATCGATTTCAGCTTCTACGATGACGCGCTTCTGGCTGAACCGGATCTGCTCATCAAGCCTCTGCTGCACGGGCTTAAAAAAAGAGGACTTAACTGCCGTTTTCACTGCCCTAACGGCCTGCATTTGCGCGATATCGATGAGGAATTGAGCCGTCTGCTTTTCGATTCCGGTTTTAAAACAATCCGCTTCGGCTTTGAAACGTCCGATTTCCGTCTGCAGAAGTCCACCGGCGGCAAAGTCGAGAACGAAGAACTGCGCCTTGCTGTCATCCATCTGCGAAATGCGGGGTATGCGCCCGAGGACATCGGTATTTACCTTTTATGCGGCATTCCGGGACAGAAAACCGCTGATGTCGCCCGCAGTATCGATTTTGTGTTATCCTGCGGCGCAAAACCCATTCTTGCCGAATATTCACCCATTCCCGGAACAAAGATGTGGGAAGAGGCTGTTGCCGCTTCGCCATTTGACATTCGGCGGGAACCTCTATATCATAACAACTCTCTTTTGAGCTGCCGCAACGACGATTTCAGTTACGAAGCTTACCGCAGGCTCAAGGCAAAATTAAAATCGCCTCCCGGAAACGGAGGGTTTGAAGACGGAATATGATTTTGATAAAAAATATTGTGGTTTTCATATTGTCTCTTTTTTTTCTGGTGTTGGGCGTTGATATTTTGATCGAATCCTTCAAGCTCGCCAATCCGCTGGAATTTGTCATGACGCTGTTTTCCGCCTCTTTCATCATCTTATTTTGCATCACCGGCGTTCTCTATGCAGTTTTCCGCTTCTTTCCCGGAAAATCCCCTGATGAGATGGACCATGCTGATACGAAATAGATTTTGTCTGGCGCTTGTTCTGTTCATTTGCCTGTCGGCCAACGGCTCGGCCGCGGCTTTCGACCTGGAGAAAAGGGTCATCAAAACCCGGCTGCCCAACGGGCTGACCGTCCTCATGCTCGAGAGACATTTCAGTCCCACGGTTTCCCTGTATATCCGCCACCGGGTCGGCGCCGTTGATGAAGTGAAAGGTCAAAGCGGCGCGGCGCATTTTCTTGAGCACATGATGTTCAAAGGCACGCCCACCATCGGCGCGAAGAATTTCGCGGCGGAAAAAAAACTGCTGGCGCAGATTGAACAGACCGGACGCGCGCTGGACGGCGAAAGAAGAAAAGGAGAAAAAGGCAATCGCCGGCGCATCGAGCGTCTTGCCTCCTCCCTCAAGCGCCTTCAGGACGAACACCGCCGCTACTACGTTCCCAATGAGATCGACCGCCTCTACACGGAAAACGGAGGGTTGCAGATGAACGCCTCGACCGGCCAGGATGTGACGACCTATTTTGTCAATCTGCCGGCCAATAAGATCGAACTGTGGGCGCGCATCGAATCGGACCGTCTCCTGAATCCCGTCTTCCGTGACTTCTATACGGAGCGGGACGTCATTCTGGAGGAAAGACGCCAGACCATCGAAACCAGCCCCGACGGCAAGTTGTTTGAAGCCTTTCTCGGCGAGGCCTACCGGGTTCATCCCTACGGCGTTCCGATCATCGGTCTTCCCGAAGATTTGCGCTTTCTGAATCCGCAAGCGATTCGCCACATGCATAAAAAATATCTCCGGGCGGAACACATGGTCATCGCCGTCGTCGGAGACATCGATCCGGATAAAACCCTCGCACTGATCAACCGCTACTTTGGACGAGTTCCCCGAGGCGTCGCCCAAAACGATGCCATCCCGGCCGAGCCTCCCCAGCGGGAAGAAAGAAAGGTCGAGGTTCCCTTTGACGCGAATCCGTCACTGGCCATCGGTTTTCACAAACCCGCCCCGCCGTCGGATGACGACTATGCCCTGGATGTCCTGGAAACGATTTTGAGCAAAGGACGGACCAGCCGCCTGTATGCCGGTCTTGTACTCGATAAAAAAATTGCCGACAGCATCAGTGTGCACAACGGCATGCCGGCCGCCCGCTATCCCAATTTGTTTACGATTTTTGCGCGTCCCCGCCATCCGCACACCAACGATGAATTGCTGGACGCCGTTTTTCACGAGCTGGAAGATATCCGGGAAAATCCCGTTTCCGAACGGGAACTGGCCAAGGCCAAAAACCAGATGAAAATGGACTATATCCGCAGCCTGGATTCCAACGCCGAACTGGCATCCATTCTTTCGTACTACGAGCTCCTGCTGGGCAATTACCGGTATTTTTCCACCTATCTTTCCCGCATTCACCGGATTACCGCACAGGAGATTCAGAAAGCGGCGCAGAAATACCTGGTCGCTGAAAACCGCACGATTGCCGTGCTGATCCCCCCTGTCGCCAAAAAGAAGGTCACGGATCAAAATGAACAATAGACATTACCTCTGCTTTTTCGTTTCGCTGCTGTTTTTTGCTTCCTGTTTCGGCATCGCGTCAGAAGCGCGGGCTCCCCGGACGCTCCTTCCCCCGGACCGCCTGCAGTATCCCGCGCTGGAGTTTCGTCTGCCTGCGGCGGAGCGGATTGAACTCCAAAACGGGATGGTGCTTTTTTTTCTCGCCAACCGCGAACTGCCCCTGGTTTCCCTTTCCGTGCTCGTGCGAACCGGCTCGGCGTATGATCCGCCGGGCAAAGAAGGCGTCGCGGAACTGACGGCTTATCTCCTGAGAACGGGCGGCACAAAAAAAACGGAAAGCGCCGGCATGGATGAACGCTTTGATTTTCTCGGCGTATCCCCGTCCGTTTCCATGGGGCTGGATTCCGCCAGCGTTCATTTTACCTTTCCGAAGAGCGATCTTGACAGCTGCCTGGATCTTTTGTCCCAAATGCTGCAAGAGCCGGCATTTGAGGAACAGAAACTGCAAATCGCCCTTTCGCAGAAGAGAGAAGAGCTGCGCCGGATCGCGGACAATCCGCAGAAACTGGCGTTTCGGGAATTCAATCGCCTGCTCTATCCCGATGATCCCCGCGGCCGTTATGCGACTGTCGCCTCCCTGGAGAACGTTTCCCGCGACGATCTTGCCTCTTTCCACCGGAAATATTTTTTTCCCGCCAACATGATGATTGCCCTTTCCGGCGATATCTCCCGGGATGACGCCGTAAAAACGATTGAGCGGTATTTCGGAATCCGGGAAAATCCCCGGAGCGCTGCGGCTGTTCTTCCGCCGCCGTCGAAAAGCGCCGGCGGCCCTTACTTTATCCGGAAGCCCCTTTCGCAGTCCGTCGTGGTCAGCGGGGAGTTGAGCGTCGGCAAAAAGGATCCCGACTATCACGCCTTTGCCGTTCTTGATTTCATCATCGGCAGCGGAGGCTTTCCCTCGCGCATCTTCACGGCCGTCCGCAACAACGAAGGTCTGGCCTACAGCGCCGGCAGCTTCTACCGCGCGCGCGGGAACTACGGCGTGTTTGGAACATACGCCTTTACGAAAACATCATCCACCCTTCAGGCTTTTTTGCTGATCCGTTCCATTCTAAAAGATGTCGCTGCCGGCGCTGTCTCACAGGCTGATCTGGACTGGGCCAAAAAATCCGTTCTCAACGGCTTCATCTTCTCGTTTGAAGAGCCGGCCCAGATTGCGGCTCAGCAGATGACCGTGGAATTTGAAGATCTGCCGCGGGACTATCTTTCCGCCTATCGACGGCGCATAGAGACGGTGACGCTCAACGATCTGAAACGCGTCGCAGCCAAGTACCTGGATGAAAAAAAGAGACTCACCGTTATATTGGGCGATGTGGAACAATTCGGCAAATGGCCCGATGCCTGGGAAGGCCCTGTTTTTTTAAATCCGCAACCCTAGATCGAGGAGCCGCAATGATTGATGAAAAAATCTTTGAAAGACTATCCCGCAGAATCGATTCCTACCGCGGGGACATGATCGAACTGCAAAAGACGCTGACCGCGGTGCCGGCCGTCGGTCCCGCGAACGGCGGCGACGGCGAGATGCTGAAAGCCCGGGTGCTGAAAGAACGCCTGGTCGACATGGGCTTTACCTCTTTTCGCCATTTTGACGCGCCGGATGAAAGCGTTTCTGCCGGCCTGCGTCCGAATTTTCTGACCTCTCTCCGGGGAAGCCGCAAAGCCCGCACCGTCTGGATCATCACCCACCTGGACATCGTTCCTCCCGGCGAAATCAAACTTTGGAGCGCGGATCCGTACACGGCATATGTTCGGAACAATTGCATCTACGGCCGAGGAACGGAAGACAACCAGCAGGATATGGTGGCCTCGATCTTCGCCGCCAGGGCTTTTCTGGACGAGGGCATCCCCCCGTCTTCCGCAGTCGGGCTTTTTTTTGTCGCGGACGAGGAGACCTCCGGCAGCAAAGGGCTTTATTACGTGCTGGATCTGCCCGAAAAAATATTTTCCGAAAACGATCTGATCGTCGTTCCGGATTCGGGCAACGCCTGCGGCACGCTGATTGAGATCGCCGAAAAAAGCATCCTCTGGCTGGGCTTCAAGACTACGGGCCGGCAGTGCCACGGCAGCAAACCGCAACTGGGCATCAACGCTTTCGAGGCCGCTTCCCGTCTGGTGACCGAACTCACGCAACTGCGCGGCATTTTCAACGCTTCCGATCCGCTTTTCGACCCGCCAGCGAGCACGTTTGAACCGACAAAGAAGGAAGCCAATGTGGGCAACATCAACACCATTCCCGGCGAAGATGTTTTTTACATGGATTGCCGCATCCTGCCGCAGTACGCCCTTGATGACGTTCTTGCCGAAGTTGCCGGGATTACAAAAAAAGTGGAAAGAGAATTCTCCGTGCGCATCGAGATCATCCGCGAGCAATATGTGCAGTCACCGCCGCCCACGCCGGCCGACGCTCCGGTCGTTCCGGCCCTGCAGGAGGCGGTTGCGGCCGTTTATTCCGTAAACGCGCGGGCCGGCGGCATCGGCGCGGGAACCGTCGCCGCTTATCTGCGCAAAAACGGATTGCCGGCCGCCGTATGGTCTAAACTCCGCATGAACGCCCATCAACCGGACGAAAACTGCTCGATCGACGACATGGCGGGTAATGCGAAGGTCTTTGCCCACCTGTTTTTACAGACGTAAATTGTATTGCATTCACTGTCCCATAATGGTAGAAATCGGCCTCATGCGGACAAAGACCCTCTTGTTAAAGTACCGGCAGCAGCACATGCAGGCGCACCGGGGTGAAGATTAACCTTTTCAGAGGCTGACATTTTTTGATTCGAGCAACCCAAAATAGCCAGGCGGAAAAAATCTCCTTCGCCGATCAGAATCTGTTGAGACATTTATGCGGCGAACATGACAAACACCTGAGGCTCCTGGAAAAACTGGAACCGGTCAAGGTGAAGCCCTGGGGCAATCATCTTTCCGTCGCGGGTGAGGAAGCAGCCGTTCTGAAGATTTCCCTGATCATCAAACAGCTCTATGCGATCATGGAAAAAGGGTGGTCGATTCAGTCCGCCGACATCGGTTACGCCCACCGGATTCTCAGCGAAGACATTCATTGTGATCTGGCGCGCATTTTTCTGGATACCGTTTTCATCTCCGCCAAGAAGCGCGTCATTGCCCCGAAAAGCATCGCCCAGCGGCACTACATCGATGCCATGAGAAACGCCGATATGGTGCTGGCCGTCGGTCCCGCCGGGACCGGCAAGACCTATCTGGCCATGGCAATGGCCGTTTCTCATCTTCTGGAAAAGAAAGTACAGCGCATCATTTTGACCCGTCCCGCCGTCGAGGCGGGCGAACGGCTGGGATTTCTGCCTGGCGATCTGGCGGAAAAAGTCAACCCTTACCTGCGCCCGCTGTATGACGCCCTGTATGACATGGTCGATATGGAAAAAGCCGGCGCGCTCATCAACAAGGGGCTGATCGAAGTGGCGCCGCTGGCGTTCATGCGCGGCCGTACGCTCAATGATTCCTTCATCATCCTGGATGAAGCCCAGAATACCACTTCCGAGCAGATGAAAATGTTTTTGACGCGCCTGGGCTTCCATTCCAAGGCGGTGGTTACAGGCGACATTACACAAATCGATCTGCCGAATGAAAAAACATCGGGTCTCGTCGAGGCCGAAAAAATTCTCAACGGGATCGACGCCATCCGCATCGTTCATTTTTCCCAGATCGACGTTGTCCGGCACCCCCTGGTCGCGGACGTCATTGCCGCGTATGCCGCCTGGAACGCCGGGAAAAAAAACGGATAAAGCCGCGCGCAGATGAACTTCCTCGATACGACATCGGAAAAAATTTATTCCCTTTACCGGAAGCTGAAAGAAAAGCATAAAGTCTCTTTCACGTTCCTGAACAACGCCATCTTTCAGCGCTGGGCAATTGCCGTCCTGCTGAGCGTCGGCCTGACCCTCATTCTGGCGCCGGAATTTTACGAATTCCGGATGGAATATCGTCACGGCGCAATCGCGTCTGAAAACATCAAGGCGAATCGCGATTTTCTGGTTGAAGACGTAAATTCCACGCGGCAGAAAAAGATTGCAGCCGCGGCCGGTGTCCGCCCGATCTACGAACTCGACGCCGAGTTGGCGATGACGCTCAAGTCCAATTTAAGAAGAGCCTTCCTGCTCGCCGCGCGCGAGACGAGCGACGACAAACGGAAAGCCTTTCTGGATCAAACACTGGGCGCGACGCTGACACCCGAAGAACACACATTCCTGAAATCCGAAAAATTTTCCGACGATCTTCTGCAAAAAATGCAAAAAACGATATCCTTTTTTTACGAAAACGCTCTCGTCGTGCAAAACGCGTTTCAGAAAGGCGATCGTGAAAAAGGCATTACGATCGTCAACGGCATTACCCGGGAAGAAGAAAATCTCAAAGATATCTCATCGGTCCTGACCATTCGGGAAGCGGAGGCGGCATTATCCAGAAAAGTTTACGCGGTTTTTAAAAATGATACACCCGAAGCGAGACGACGGGCTTTTTCCCTTTTGAAAAAACTGATCCAACCCAATCTCGCCTTCGACCAGGAGGCCACGGACAAAAAGGTCCGCTTTGTCGTTGAGGACGTTAAACCGGTTTATTTCCAGGTGCAAAAAAATGAAATGATCGTCCGCGAAGGCGAAAAGATCGGTTATCTGGAAATGGCTAAGCTCGACGCGTTTTACAAAACATCGGCGGAAAATAAAATTTCCCGACTGACCGTCGTTGCCGGCATATTCTTCACCGCCCTTTTCCTGACGCTGATCCTTTACTTCTGGCGCACGCGAAACTGGCTCAAGGCTCCTGCGCGCTCCAATGTGGATTTCCTGGTGTTCGCCATCGTCGCCGTGCTGCAGGTCTTTTTTGTCAAAGCGGGTATCTTCATCTCCGTCGCTTTGAACCGGGCATTTCCGATGCTGCCCGTCGACGCCTGTTATTTTGCGATACCGTTCGCCTGCGGCGCGATGATGATCGCCGTTCTGATCAACCGCAACGTCGCGATGATCATCAGCATCCTGACCTCCTTTCTTGTCAGCCTCCTGTTCGATGAAAAGATTCTTTTCCCTCTTTTCTCATTTCTGGGGTCGGTGGCCGCGTCCTATCACATCGTCAAAAGCCGTCAGCGTTCCACTTTCCTGAAGGTGGGCATCTTCCTGGGCGTGATGAACATCTTTGCGATTCTCTGTCTGAATCTTCTGACGGGGCAGTTCCTTACCGATCTGGCCAGCCGCCTGGCCATGGGGTTTCTCGGCGGTATCATCACCGGTATCCTGGTGGCGGGCATCACCCCGATTTTTGAAAGCCTGTTCGGTTACATTACGGACATCAAATTGCTGGAGCTTGCCAACCTCAACCAACCGCTTTTCCAGCGGATGATCATCGAAGCGCCCGGCACGTATCACCACAGCGTCGTCGTCGCTTCGCTGGTCGAGGCCGCGGCCGAAGCCATCGGCGCCAATTCGCTCCTGGCCAAGGTCAGCGCCTACTATCATGACATCGGCAAACTGGCCAAACCGCATTACTACATCGAAAACCAGCCCGGCTACGACAACCGTCATGACAAGCTGTCTCCGAAGATGAGCGCGCTCATCATCATTTCCCATGTCAAGGAAGGATGCGAACTGGCTTCCCAGGGTAAAATCGGCCAGCCGATCATCAATATCATCCGGGAACATCACGGCACCAGCCTCATCAGCTTTTTTTACGACAAGGCCAAGAAAGACAAGGATGAATCGATCCGCTCGCTCACGGAAAGCGATTTCCGGTATCCGGGACCGAAACCGCAGACAAAGGAGGCCGGACTGGTCATGCTGGGGGATGTCATCGAGGCGTCGTCCCGCACCCTCATCAATCCGACACCGGCCAGAATTCGTTCACTGGTCCGTGAACGCATCGAGCGCATCTACGCGGACGGTCAGCTCGACGACTGCGAGCTGACCTTGAAGAACCTCAACACCATCGCCGAAACGTTCACCCGGATTCTGACGGGTATTTTCCATCACCGGGTCGATTATCCCGAAACGACGCCCCGGGACACCAACGGCAAGAAAGAATCTTCATGAACATCCAGATCGACAACCGGCAGAAATGCATCAAAATCGACAAGCGGCGAATCCGCCGCCTTTCCGCCAGGCTTCTGAAACTGATCGGCTGCTCTCCAAAGGAACTCAGCATAACCTTTGTGGACGATCCGGCCATTCGAACCATCAACCGGGAATACCTGGGCAAGGACAAACCGACCAACGTCATTTCCTTCTCTCTGCTGGAGGGAGAATACGGGAACATCAATCCGGATGTGCTGGGAGACGTCGTAATATCCGCTGAGACGGCCCTTCGGGATGCCCGGGAGGGGCATTACTGCGTCGATGAGGAAATTCTCTTCCTGATCATTCACGGCGTCCTGCACCTGACCGGATACAATCACGAGAATACCACAAGGGCGAACGCCCTGAAGATGAAGCGGAAAGAAAGGGAACTTTTTCGTCTGCTCGCAGACGCCGGCTGAATGCGGTTGACAGACGGAAGAAGCCGCCACCGGCCTTATTTGATGACAAGGACCTGCCCCGGCGTCAGGGAACCCTCTCCGGACAGCCGGTTGATCTGCATTAATTTGGCCAATGCGATATTGTATTTCCGGGAAATCGCCGTCAGATTTTCTCCCTTGGTGACAATGTGTTTATCAACGCCCAGATCGGCGATATCCTTTGCTGAAAGCGTTTTCCCGGCGATCTCTGTTTGCTCCGAAGCCTTGTTCGCAAGATCGGCTTTCCCCGGTTGGTCCTCTTCGCTGCGCTTGGCTTCGTCCCGGGGAATCTTCAGCACCCGTCCGGCCTGAATGGAATTTCCCTTCAACCGGTTCACTTCCTTGAGCCGGGCCACGGGAATATTAAACTTTCTGGCAATGCCCAGCAGGGAATCGCCCCGCTTGACTTTGTAGGTTTTAACCGCAGTGGAAGCGGCCGATTTCCTGGCCGGAGACGGCTTCGACGACACGCCGGCTGTTTCCACACGGCTGACCGGAATGCGGATTATCCGCCCCTTCACCAGTTTTCTTCTTTTATTGATCTTGTTGCAATCGTAAAGGCTTGCGGTGGATACACGGTAACGCTTGGCAATGGAGGTTACGGTCTCACCGGAACGCACGCGGTGACGCAGATAATTTGCGCGACTGAAGGTGAAGCGCGGTTTTTCCGTTTCGGGAATCTCGTTGTACACCATGTTGAACTTCTGAAGCGTTCCCTGGGGAATTCTGACGGAATATTCACGGTTCGGCGTAATTTTGTAGCGCAGCTCCGCATTGAGCAGAGCCATCACGTCTTCGGGCATTTCCATCTTTTCCGCGATATCGGACAGCTTCATCATCTTGTCGACTTTGACTGCCTCATAATTATTCAGTGAAACCGTCGAGGCCTGCAGGTCAAACCCGTACTTTTCCGGATTCCGGACGATGTGCAGTGTCGCCAGAAATCGGGGAACATAACGGGCGGTCTCGTTGGGCAGCTGCGAATAGAGATCCCAGAAACGGTCGAAGTAGTTGATGTGCTGCCGGGAGATCACGCGCAAAACTCTTCCTTCACCGCAATTATAAGCGGCAAGAACGGTCAGCCAGTCTCCGAACATGGAGTGCAGTTCTTTTAAATAGGCAATGGCCGCCTGAGTGGATTTCAGAATGTCCATGCGTTCGTCGACCCATTCATCGCGGGTCAGGCCGAATTTATAGCCGGTGGAAGGGATGAACTGCCATAGTCCCAGGGCCCTCGCGGACGACAGAGCGCTCACTTTAAAACCGCTTTCCACGAGCGGCAGCCAGAAGAGTTCCTCCGGAATGCCGGCCTTTTTGAGTTCAGTGACGATGAGCTCGCGGTACATGCCGGAGCGGTGATAGGAGGCGATGAAGAACTCTCTTTCCGGCCCCTGGAAGGAGCGGATTTCCTTTTCGACATCCGCGTTCATCAGATGAGGAATCTCGCTGGCTTTTCCGTTGGTGCGTTTTTCCTGAGACGAATAAAGCGTCAGGATCCGCCTGGCAATCAGAAGACGCAGGTCGTCTTTTTGCCGGGCGATCTCCACGTCGCCGTTGGTGTCCAGAACCAGCGCGTAGGCCTTGTCCAGCGTGTTCAATGTTGTTTCAACATCGCCGCTTTTCCAGTGTGTATCGGCGATTTCCAGAAGCTCCAGGGCCCTTTCCATCAGGTCCTCTTCTTCTTCCACAGCTTCCTTGTCTTCCTCGTCCTGCGCCTTGGTTTTCGCAGCCGGACTGGTCGCAGGACCCGGCGCGGCGTCGAAAGCGTTTTGCGCCGCGTTGGAACTTTGTGCTACGGTTGTTGCTTGCGGATTTGTTGAAAAACCGAACAGCGGCAATTCCCAGGCTTGAGCTTCAAAGGTTGCAAAGCCGACAATGGCTGCGCAACAACAAACTATCAGACAAATAAAAAAATTATTTTTTTTTCGTTTCGTCATGGACAGAGCCTCCCGTTCTTTTAGATGCAAAACACAAATCGCATGGGGCCTGTGATGAACATCAACCCTTTCTTTTTGAAAATTCAGCAGCCCAGACACTTTTGCCGCGTTTTATAGCATATTTTGCCCGTATTCCAAAACAATATGTTGCTGGAAATTATCCCTTGCCGGAAGGATCGGCGGACGGCGGACTGTTTTCCCGGTCGCCCGTCATCATCAAATAAGACTGAATGAAATCATCGATATCACCGTCCAGAATTTTCTGGGTATTGCCGATTTCCAGATTCGTCCGGTGATCTTTGACCATTTTGTAGGGATGCAGCACGTAGGAACGGATCTGACTTCCCCAGGCGATATCCTTTTTCAGCTTGTTTTCCTGATCGAGCCTCTCGTTTTTTTCCCGCAGTTCCTTTTCGTAGAGCCGCGATTTCAGATATTTCATCGCCATGGCCTTGTTCTTGTGCTGCGATCTTTCGTTTTGACACTGCACGACGATGCCCGTGGGCAGATGCGTGATCCGCACGGCGGAATCCGTCTTATTGACGTGCTGACCGCCCTTCCCTCCCGACCGAAACGTGTCGATTCTCAGGTCGTCTTCGTTGATGTCGATTCTGATTTCATCGTCGATTTCCGGATAGACGAAAACGGAAGCGAAAGACGTATGACGCCTTCCCCCCGCGTCAAACGGAGAAATGCGCACCAGGCGGTGAATACCGATCTCCGCCTTGGCGTAGCCGTAGGCGTATTCCCCTTCCACCGTAAAAGTGACGCTTTTCACACCGGCTTCATCTCCCGGAAGATAATCAATGACGCTGGTTTTAAAGTTCCGCTTTTCGGCCCAGCGCAGGTACATCCGCAAAAGCATTTCGACCCAGTCCTGCGCCTCGGTTCCTCCCGCCCCGGCGTGGATCGACATAATCGCGTTCATCGGATCCTGTTCGCTCGAGAGCATCATTTTCAGTTCTTCCTCTCTGACATCAGCCGAAAGATGCTCGAGATCGAAGGCCAGATCAAGAAGGACCGCTTCATCCTTTTCTTCAGAAGCCAGACCGCAGAGTGTTTCCGTCTCCCGGATCCGGCTTTTGAATGTCTTCCACTTTTCCAGCGAATCGGATAATTTTGTTTTGCGCTGCAGGACCCAACGCGCTTTTTCCGGATCGTCCCAGAAATCCTTTTTCGCGGACAGCACTTCCAGGTCCTTGACTTTTAATTCCAGCTCGCCGACGTCAAAGACACTCCCCGATGTACTGAATTCTTTGTTTGAGATCGCTGATGGTTTCCTGAATATTATCGACGGACATTTGTTTCCTCCTCATCTTCCATCTTTTTTATTTTGACTTTTTTTATGCTGCGCTCATCCGCACTTTCGACGGTAATGTCCATGCCCCCGATCCGGAGCCGTTCCCCCCGGTGTGGAATTCTGCGAAGCGTGTCTAAAACAAGGCCGCTGATGGTTTCGTATCTGCCTCTTTCAAGAGTGACGCACAGGCGCTCCTCAACTTTTTCGATTTCCGTCCGCCCGTCAAATATCACCGCGCCTTCGGCGGTTTCCACCATCTCATCGGATCCGGCGCCTTCTTCGTGCTCATCCCGGATATCCCCGACAATCTCTTCGAGCAGATCCTCCAGGGTCACCAGCCCCGAGGTTCCGCCGTACTCGTCGATCACAATAGCGATATGCTTTTTGTTGCTCTGGAACTCGCGAAACAGCAGGTGAGCGTTTTTCGTTTCGGGAATGTAATAGGGTTTGGTCAGATGGGAAAAAATATCGGACCGGGTCATTCGGTCCGACCAGGTTTTCAGCAGATCCTTGACGTTCAGGATGCCGACGATGTTGTCCACCGACCCGCGATGCACAGGAACACGTGTGTAGCGCGATTCGGCCAATTCACGCACAATATCCTGCGGCGCATCCTCAGCGTTGATCGAAACGATGTCCGTCCGGGGAATCATGATCTCGCGAACCAGGGTGGCTTTGAAATTCAGGATATTTTCGATCATCTTCCGGGTTTCATCGTCCAGATAGCCTGTCCTGTGCGCTTTGGCCAGAATCGAAAAAAGTTCACGACGCGAATATTCCGGCCTGCGCCAGAAAAATAGGTCAGAATTTTTCTTCATGTCCGTTTCCAGGTCTCCTGATGCCCTACAGACCGCGCCGAACCTCGGGCCTCATGACGCCTTCATTTTTTTCTCTGTTTCTTTACCGGTCTTTTAAACATGGTCAACCGATTATGTCAATCATCCGGATTTCAAAGAGGCGTATAAAAAAAGGGAGCCGCTTTACGCAGACTCCCTTCGAATTTTCTGGCGGGGCCGATGGGACTTGAACCCACGCCCTCCGGCGTGACAGGCCGGCGTTATAACCAACTTAACTACGACCCCAAAAAATCCTGATGAAAACGCTTTACACTACCCTTTTTCTGGTAGGCGGGACAGGGCTCGAACCTGTGACATCCACGGTGTAAGCGTGGCGCTCTTCCAGCTGAGCTACCCGCCCACGTGCCCGAAAAAAGCTTTCCGCTTCTAGCAACATTGAGATTCCTTGTCAAGCGATAAAATCAGAAATCTCCTTTAATTAACCGGTCGAGCGCAGATCTGGACATCACTGCCGACCGGCTCGCCGAATTCCTCTTCTTCCCTGGCAAAAGCAATGTCCAGCACTTCATCGATATGATCGACAAAAACGATCTTCAGCGCTTTCTGAACGTTTTGCGGAACCTCCGCCAGATCCTTTTCATTGTCTTTCGGAATCACGACCATTTTGATATTGCCGCGATGCGCCGCCAGAATTTTTTCCTTCAGGCCGCCAATCGGCAGGACCCTTCCCCGCAGGGTGATTTCACCGGTCATGGCCAGATCCGCGCGAACTTTCTTCTTCATCAGCACCGACGCGATCGAGGTGGCCATGGCGATGCCGGCCGATGGCCCGTCCTTGGGAATCGCGCCTTCCGGAACATGCACGTGAATGTCGATCTTTTTGTAAAAGCTTTTGGGAAGACCGAATCTTTCCGCGCGAGCCCGGATATAGGTGAGGGCCGCCTGCACCGATTCCTGCATGACGTCGCCCAGTTTTCCCGTCATCACCATCCGGCCCGTGCCTTCCATAACAGACGCTTCAATCGCCAGCAATTCGCCTCCGACTTCCGTCCAGGCCAGCCCGGTCGTAAGGCCGATCTGGCTCTTTTCTTCCGTTTCGCCGTGGCGGAACTTGGGCACGCCCAGATACTTCGGAATATTCTTGGAGCTGATGACGATTTTTTTCCGGGCGCCGTTGCTGACGATTTCCTTGGCGACCTTCCGGCAGACGGAGGCAATTTCTCTTTCCAGGTTGCGGACGCCGGCTTCCCGGGTGTACTGACGGATGATCCGCAGGAGCGCTCCCTTGGTGATTTCGATGTTGGCTTCCTTGAGTCCGTTGGCCTCCATTTCCTTCGTCAGAAGAAACCTCTGCGCGATGTGCATCTTTTCCTGTTCCGTGTAGCCGGCAATGCGGATCACTTCCATTCTGTCCTGCAACGGCGCAGGAATGGTCTGCAAAATGTTGGCCGTCGTAATGAAGAGAATGTCGGAAAGATCATAATCCACATCCAGATAGTTATCGTTGAAGGCGACGTTCTGCTCGGGATCGAGAACTTCCAGGAGCGCCGAAGAAGGATCGCCGCGAAAATCGGAGCTGAGTTTGTCCACCTCGTCCAGGCAAAAGACAGGATTGTTCGACCCGGCCTTCTTCAGGGACTGAATGATCTTGCCCGGCATTGCGCCGATATAGGTCCGGCGATGGCCGCGGATTTCCGCCTCATCACGGACGCCGCCCAGCGATATCCGCACAAATTTGCGGTTCGTGGCGCGGGCGACGGATTTGGCAATGGACGTTTTTCCCACGCCGGGAGGTCCGACCAGGCACAGGATCGGTCCCTTGTTTTTCTTGACGAGGGCCTGAACCGCCAGATATTCGATGATTCGTTCCTTGACCTTTTTCAGGCCATAGTGATCCTCGTCGAGAATCGCCTCCGACTCCTTGAGCGTGTATTTGTTCTCCGTAACCTCCGACCAGGGCATGTCCAGGAGCCAGTCGATGTAATTGCGCACGACGGTGGCCTCCGCCGACATGGGCGCCATCATCTGCAATTTCTTGATTTCCTGGCGGACCTTCTTGGACGCTTCTTCGGAGAGCTTCTTCTGCTTGAGGCGTTTTTCCAGCTCCGCGATTTCGTTTTTGAAGTCGTCCTTTTCGCCCATCTCCTTCTGGATGGCGCGCATCTGCTCGTTGAGGTAATAATCCTTCTGCGTCTTTTCCATCTGTTTCTTGACGCGTCGCTTGATCTTTTCCTCTACCTGCAAAATCTCGATCTCGGAGAGCATCAGCGAGTAAATGGCTTCCAGCCTTTCGCCGATACTGTAGATTTCCATAATTTTCTGCTTGTCTTCGAGCTTTACGTTGAGATGGGTCACCACCACGTCGGCCAGTTTGGAGGGATCTTCAATGGCGGCGATCGTACCCATCATTTCCACGTGGACTTTTTTGCTGAGTTTCAGGTACAGCTCGAAAGATTCCTTGATGCTGCGCATGAGCGCCTGCTTGCGGACATCGTTCGGATCATCGTCGATGTCTTCAATCTCGGCCACCTTCACCAGGAAAAAGTCGTCGTTTTTCAGGTATTCCTGGATGGAGCCGCGCGTCTTGCCCTCCACCAGAACCTTGACGGTTCCGTCCGGCAGACGAAGCAGCTGGATGATGATGCCGATCGTTCCGACGCGGTAAATGTCCTCTTCGCCCGGATCGTCTTTTTTGGCGTTTTTCTGAGCCACCATGAAGATGCCCTTTTCATATTTCATGGCGGACTCCAGAGCGGCGATGGATTTTTCCCGTCCGACAAACAGGGGCACGATCATGTGCGGAAAGACGACCACGTCCCGCAGCGGCAATAGCGGAATTATGTTTGTTTTGTCTTGAATGTTATCGTTTTGTTCTTCGCTCATTCGCGTTTCCTGAATATGAGTGGATTAAGCCGATGCGGATTCGGATTTCGCATCGTAAATCAAAATCGGTTTTTCGTTGTTGATCACAACGTCTTCACTGATCACACATTCCTTGATGTCACGCTGCGAGGGAATATCGTACATCACTTCCAGCATCGTGTTTTCCAGAATGGAGCGCAATCCCCGCGCGCCGGATTTTCTTTCCATGGATAACTTGGCTACGCCGCGCAGCGCCCCGTCCGTAAATTTCAACTGGACGTTCTCGATCTCGAACAGTTTCTTGTACTGTTTGATGATCGCGTCTTTGGGTTCCACCAGAATACGCACCAGCGCATCCTCGTCCAGATCGTCCAGCGTGGCGATCACGGGCAGGCGTCCGATAAACTCCGGAATAAGACCGAATTTCAGGAGATCCTCCGAGCGGACTTCGGCCAGCAGTTCTCCAACCCGCTTTTCCTTTTTGCTTTTGATTTCCGCGCCGAACCCCATGGTGTTGGTCCCGATGCGCTTGGAAATAATCGTTTCCAGATCATTGAATGCTCCGCCGCAGATGAACAGAATGTTCGTGGTATCGACCTGAATAAATTCCTGCTGCGGGTGCTTTCGGCCGCCCTTGGGCGGAATGTTGGCCATCGTGCCTTCCATGATTTTCAAAAGCGCCTGTTGAACGCCTTCGCCGGAAACGTCCCGGGTAATGGACGGATTGCCCGACTTTTTGGCTATTTTGTCTATTTCATCAATATAGACAATGCCTTTCGAAGCGCGGGCGACGTCGTAATCGGCGTTTTGCAGCAGGCTGAGAATGATGTTTTCGACATCTTCTCCCACATAACCCGCTTCAGTCAACGTGGTGGCATCCGCGATGGTAAAGGGAACATTGAGGAACTTGGCCAGCGTTTTCGCCAGCAGGGTTTTCCCCGATCCGGTCGGCCCGATCAAGAGAACGTTGCTTTTTTGAATTTCAACGCCGTCGCCGGCGCCGACGTTGGAGAAAAGCCGCTTGTAATGGTTGTAAACCGCAACCGACAGGATTTTCTTTGTTTTATCCTGTCCGATGACGTAGGAATCCAGAAATTTCTTAATTTCCTTCGGCTCCGGCAAAACATTTTTGGGGCTTTTTTCTACCGTCTTTTCTTCTTCTTCGACAATGCAGCGGCAAAGTTCGATACACTCGTCACAGATATAAGCCGTTGGACCGGCGACCAGCTTACGAACTTCACTTTGCATTTTTCCGCAAAATGAACAAAACAGCATACCCTGGCCTCGATTATCCTTGCTTCTTTTAATCACGTAAATTTCTCCTCTTTATGCTCCGGACGACACAGGCTTTCTTACAACAATCTCATCAATTAATCCGTACTCTTTAGCCTGTTTGCTGGTCATGAAGTAGTCCCGCTCCGTGTCGCTCATGACTTTTTCCAACGGCTGGTCCGTCAATTCCGAAAGAATTTTGTTTAATTCGTCTTTTAATCTTAATATTTCCCTGGCCTGGATATCAATATCCGTCGCCTGTCCCTGAAACCCGCCCAGCGGCTGATGAATCAGAATCCGCGAATGGGGCAAGGCGCACCGCCTTCCCTTCTCCCCGGCCGCCAGCAGAATGGCCGCCATGCTGGCCGCCTGTCCCATGCAGACCGTTGATATCGGAGGTTTTATATACTGCATCGTATCGTAAATCGCCATTCCGGAGCTCACATGTCCGCCGGGCGAATTCAGATAGAAAAAAATCTCCTTGTCCGGATCCTCCGCTTCCAGGTAAAGCATCTGGGCGACGACCACATTGGCCACATTATCATCGATCGCCGTTCCCAGAAAAATTATCCGGTCCTTTAAAAGCCGGGAATAGATGTCAAAGGCTCTCTCGCCCCGCCCGTCCTGCTCCACGACCATCGGTATCAAATTCATCGGGCAGCCTCCTTATGCCATTCCCACTTTTTCGACGACTCTAATATTGGCCTCGTGTTCGATAAAGTCAAATACCTTTTTTTGCAGAATTTCCGATTTCAGCGAACTCATGCGCTCTTCATCTTCATAGGCGTCCTTCACCACTTCGTAGTCCGCCTTGTGCAGCTGCGCTAATTCATTGATGTATTTATCGATATCTTCATCGGTGACCGTCAGGGACTCTTTTTCCGCAATCTTTTTGAGAACCAGAAAAGACCGAACCGATTTTTCCGCATCCTGCTTGAACTGATCGTGCATGCGGAAACTCAGGTCCATGGCGTTTTTTTCATCCATTCCCGCGGATCTCATCCTCTTGTGCGTATCCGTGATCATGTAAAAAATCTGCCGCTCCACCAGAGAGGGAGGCGGTTCGAATTCATTGGCCAGAAGAATAGCCTCCATGATTTTGTCCTTGAACTGCGTGTCGCTCTGACGTTTGCACTGCTCCTCCATTGACTGGCGCACGTCGTTTTTCAAATCGTCCAGCGTATTGTATTTATCAAAATTCTTCACAAACTCTTCGTTGATCTCCGGCAGCTTCTGCTCTTTGATCCCTTTCAGGACGACCGTAAACGTGACCTCTTTCCCGGCCATCTTCTTTTCATGATAGTCCTCGGGAAAGGTCACCTTGACGTCCTTCGTTTCACCCTTGCGCATGCCGACGATCTGTTCTTCATAGCCGGGCACGAATCGCTGCGACCCCAGTTCAAGGGTATAGTTTTCCGATTGCAGTTCGGGCAAGGCCTCATTGTCGAGCGTCCCTGAAAAATCGATCGTCACAAAATCTCCCATGTCCGCAGGGCGGTCGTCTTCAATATCCTGCATGGTGGCAAACATCTTGCGGATTTCTCCGAGACGCTTTTCCATATCTTCGTCCGATACCTTGATGTCCGTCTTTTCCAGTTCGAGCCCTTTGTAGCCCTGTGGTTCAAACGCCGGCTCCGTTTCAAAAGACGCGCTGAAAGCGAAGTCCGTGTTTTCCTTGAATCCGTTCTGTTCGATTTCCGGGCGCGACAGAGATACGATGCCGCGGCTGTCCAGTTCCTGCCAGTAGTATTTGTTGACGATATTGGTGATCGTTTCTCCCTCCGCGTCGGCCTTGAAATAGGTCTCCAGAACTTTGCGCGGAACTTTGCCGGGGCGGAAACCTTTGATCTTGGCTTTCTTGCCGATCTCGCGATAAACATTTTCCAATTCGTCTTTGACGAAGGTCCACGGCACTTCAAAGGACATCTTTTTTTTCACCGGGCTGATATCTTCTACTTTAACGGAAAGCTCACTCACAACGTTTTCTCCTTATATGAAATTATTATCCTCATGCATTCTGGTGCGAGAGAGGGGACTTGAACCCCTAACCGCTAGGGCGGGCTGGATCCTAAGTCCAGTGCGTCTGCCAATTCCGCCACTCTCGCTTGTGATGACTTGAAAAGTATATATTTCCCGTCCAAAATGTCAACGCGGATTATTCTCGGCGTAAAGCAACAAAACCAGTCAAATTGCGCTATTCGTCCGCACCTCCTGTAAATGATAATTCCCTTTAATGCAAGAAAAAGATCGTGTCCGGCGATGTTCATTTTGTCTTCACCACCCGCCCGGCACACGCGCGATTTCTCCGGAGGATGCCCCGGTAATTACCTCTTGGATTGACTAAAGAAGATTTCGTTTTGAAAATGGTCGGGGCGAGTGGATTTGAACCACCGGCCCTCTGAACCCCATTCAGATACGCTACCAGACTGCGCCACGCCCCGACACATTGTACTGTAAAGTGTTGAGGTCATTACCACCATCGGGAAACCCTGTCAAGAACAAACAAAACCCAAATCCTCCCGGCGTCGCGTTTCGACGGGTTCGGAAAGAGGCCTTCGTTTTCGCGCGACCCGCTGGAATCCGGCAAAAAACTTTTATCTTGAACTAAAAGAATCGTTACAGTATGATAACGTCATGAATCATAAGACAATTGGAAAGCACATTCGACCGGCAGACATCCTTCCTGTCGTCTTGTTAGCCTTGGTTGCGGCTTTTTTTTGCCTCGCCGCGCCCGTTCATGCCGATATTTACAAGTACGAGGATGAAAACGGCGTCCTCCATCTCACCAACGTCCCTTCCAATCCCAAAGCCAGGTATGTGATGATCCTGAAGGAAAAAAGAGTGCATTTTCCCAAAGGCATCGACATCCGCAAATACGACAAAATCATCGCGAAAGCGGCCGGCAAGTTCAATCTGGACGTCGCTCTGATTAAAGCCGTCATCAAGGCCGAATCGAATTTTAATCATCAGGCCGTTTCCCGCGCCGGGGCGAAAGGCCTCATGCAACTGATGCCGCAGACCGCCTCCGCTCTGAACGTCGACGACGTTTTTCATCCCCAGGACAACATTGAAGGAGGCGCCCGCTACCTGCGCTACCTGCTTAACCTCTACAACGGCAACCTGACATTGGCTCTTGCCGCCTACAATGCGGGAGAAGGCGCCGTTGCCAAGTACAACTACGGCGTGCCGCCCTATCGTGAAACCCAGAATTACATCCGCCGCGTTTTGGCCTACTACGAGACGTACAGCAAATCGTAAATCCGGCGGTTCATGGTTCGACGCAAAGGTAGGGCCTCAACTTTTCCATCTTCTTTTCTTTGATGCCGCGGATTTCCTTCAGCTCCTCCAGCGAGCCGAACCGGGTTTTTTCCCCGCGCAGAGCCAGGATAGCGTCGGCCGTCTTTTCTCCCACGCCGGGAACCAGGACGAGATCAGCGAACCCGGCTGTGTTGATGTCCACCGGCAGTCCCAGCGCCAGCCTCGTTGCTGCATCCATTTTTTCGATGCGGATTTCCGAAGGCGCTCCCCGATCAACGTTGCGGATTTTCATGCCGCCGATAAGTTCTTGATTTCGGGCGGGAGTCTTTTCTGTTTCAAGGGTTTCCAACAACTGTGAAACGGATGTCCCCGGTTTTACGAAATAAATCCCGGTTTCGCCGTTGTCCCGGACAACCTCGACCGCCCGGAATGCGGGACCGGCCGTGGAGAGAACCGGACAGGGGGCGGGGCTTTGCAAGGAGAGAAGAAAGCCGATCAGGGGAATCAACGCCAGAAAAACGGACAGCGAAAGAATTCCCCTGATCTGATGATCGATCATGTTTTGCCGGTTAGGCTTTCCTTTCCAGATGAAACGCATCATGGAGCACCATCACGGCGAGTTCCGTATATTTTCTCTGGATCACACAGGATATTTTGATTTCCGACGTGCTGATCATCTGGATATTGATGCCCTCATCCGCCAGGGTCTTGAACATTTTTGCCGCCACTCCGGAATGGCTGACCATGCCGACGCCGATGATCGACACCTTGGCGACGTCATCGTCCACTTCCACTTTCTTGGCGCCGATCTCTTTAGCCGCCGCCTCCACGATTTTCTGGGCTTCCTTCGTGTCCTTTTTCGACACGGTAAACGTCAGATCCGTATACCCCTGCAAACTGACGTTCTGGATGATCATGTCCACGCTGATATTCCGCTCCGACAAAGGCGTAAACAAACTCGCCGCTATGCCCGGTTTGTCCGGGATGTGAACGACCGTAATTTTCGCCTGATCGCGATCGTAGGTAACTCCTGACAGCACTTCTCTCTCCATCTCTTCATCCTCCTTCGTTACAAGTGTTCCGCCTTCATCGGAAAAGGTTGATTTGACATATACGGGCACATCGTATTTTTTGGCCATCTCCACCGAACGGGGCTGGAGAACCTTGGCGCCGGTCATGGCCATTTCCAGCATTTCGTCGTAGGAAATTCTGTCGAGCCTTCTGGCGTTGGCGCAGATATTGGGATCGGTGGTATAGACGCCGTCGACGTCCGTGTAAATATCGCAGCGCTCGGCGCCCAGCGCCGCAGACAGCGCGACCGCGCTGGTGTCGGAACCGCCGCGCCCCAGCGTCGTGATGTTGTTTTCCTCATCCACCCCCTGGAATCCGGCGACGACAACAATGGTCCCTTTCTTCAATTCCTGCGAGACGGCGTTCGTGTCGATCATGGAAATGCGGGCTTTCTTGTATGCTTTATCCGTCAGAATCCGCACCTGAAACCCCAGAAAGGAACGGGCCCGGTACCCCATTGCATTGAGGACAATCGACAACAGCGAGATTGTCACCTGCTCTCCCGTTGAGATCAGGGAATCGTATTCCCGCTCATCGGGAGAATCGGCGGCGCTTTGCGCCAGATCGATCAACCGGTTGGTTTCTCCGGCCATCGCGGACAGGACCACAATGACGTCGTGGCCCGCTTCCTTTTCGCGGATCGCCTTTTGCGCCACATTTTTTATCTTTTCCACGTTCGCCACCGATGTTCCGCCAAATTTCTGAACAACCAACCCCATAGCTAATCCTCCCTCTTGAGATCATTTACTAAAGTCCGAACCCTGTCCCGCGGCCCGCTGATGCGGATGGTTCTTTCGTTTTCATGAACGTACAGCATTGTAATCCACACGGTTTCCGGCGGCAGGGCGTCGGCAATTTTTTCCGCCCATTCGATGGCCGCGACGCCTTTTCCGGAAACATATTCATCGTACCCCAGATCGTCCAGCTCGCCCGTTTGATTCAGGCGGTACACGTCGAAATGAAAAAACCGGCACCGTCCCGGATATTCGTTAAGCAAGGTGAACGTCGGGCTGGTGATCGCATACTCCTCGCCGACGCCGAGCCCCCGGGCCAGTCCCCCGGTAAAGCAGGTTTTCCCCGCTCCCAGCTCTCCGGACAGGGCAAAAACGTCTCCGTCGGCAGCCCGCCGCCCGATGGCGAGGCCCACCGCAAAGGTCTGTTCGGCGCTTTCCGACCGAATTTCAACAAGAGCGCTTTCTTTATTCATGGACAACATGTCTTCTTTAATCATGCAGTGATCATTTTTCCAGCAGAACCACTGCCGACGCGTAATTTTTTGTATGGGTGATGCTCAGGTGAATCCGGTCGATCCCGGCGTCATCGAGGTAGCGCCGGGCTCCTCCGGACACATGAACATCCGGCTTTCCGCTTTCCTCGTTGACCACCTCGATTTCCCGCAACCGAACACCCCGGCCCAGCCCCGTGCCGATGGCCTTTAAAAACGCTTCCTTGACGGCAAAACGCGCGCCATAATGCAGAGACGCCTGCGCGTGGCGGCTGCAGTAGGCGATTTCTCCGTCGGAAAAAACCCGCGACAAAAACTGTTCACCCCATTTGGCAATGATTTTTTCCATCCGCTCGTTTTCCACAAGATCGATGCCGATGCCGTATATCATGGCCTGCCCCTATGCGCGGAGAATGGCGTCCGTCATATCCACGACTTTTCTCATCTGCGCCACGTCATGGACGCGGATGATCTGCGCGCCCTTCAGAACAGCCGCGACAACGGTTGCCGCCGTCCCTTCCAGTCTTTCCGACGGAGCGCCGCCCGTCACTCGGCCGATAAACGCTTTGCGCGATGTTCCGACCAGCAGCGGCAGCCCCAGTGTTTTTAGTTCGCCGAGTTTTCTGATGATTCGGCAGTTGTCGTCGCAGGTCTTCCCGAATCCGATGCCCGGATCGATCACCAAATGATCCCGGCCGACGCCCGCCGCCTCGGCCTTCCGGCAGGCCTTGTCCAGATAGGCGACAATGTCGCCCATCAGATCGTCATACGCCAGATCGCCGCTTTGCATGGTGGCGGGCGTTCCCCTCATGTGCATGAGGATCAGCGCCGCCTGCCTGTCGCGGACGACAAAAGCCATCTTCCTGTCTCCCAGAGCGCTCACGTCGTTGATGATCTCAGCTCCCGCTGCAAGCGCCTTTTCGGCGACCGCCGCCTTGGTTGTATCGACGGACAGGGGAATCTTCAGCTTCGCGGACAGGGCTTCTACAACCGGCGCGACCCTGGCGATTTCCTCTCGCGCGGGAACCGGCTTGGCTCCCGGCCGCGTCGATTCACCGCCGATGTCGATGATATCCGCGCCTTCGTCCGCCATCTGCAAGGCCCGTTCGACGGCTTTTTCCCGGCCCAGATAACGGTTGCCGTCGGAAAAGGAATCCGGCGTCACGTTGAGGACACCCATGATTCGCGTCTTTTCCCCCAGATCGATTTCACGCCTGGCCGTTTTGAGAACAAGGCGCTCCAGCGATACTCTTTCGAGCAAGGCTGCGAGATCGGTAGCGATCGCGGCCAGCCCGAAGGGCTGTTTTTCAATTTTTCTCACCAGGGCGCCGATTTGCTTTTGCGTTCCCATCAGCAGCACATCCGTGCCCGCCACGGAACAGGCCACGCTGCCGCGCGCCACTGCCGCGTCGGCTCCCAGCGAAAGCATTTCCTGTTTTAAAATGTTGGCCACTTTACAGGACTGTTTTTCCAGCAGGATAAGAAGCTGCCGCGTTTTCGGCGCCATGGCGGCGATGCCGTAAGGATCCACCCCGATCTTCCGGAAGGTTTCATTCGCTTCACTGATCTGTTGAATATCAACAAGTCTCAATTTTTCACACCGTTCGATCAAGGGGATAAAAAGATTAAACCTGCGGTTTCCTTCTTCGGTAACGGACGCCGCCCGTGATGGGGCGGCGCGAGCCGCCCGTCACCCGGATTCGGATCGAGAACAGAGGCGATCATACGTCATGACTGGGACGGCGTCGCGTGCCCGGCCGGCAGCGCATCGCCGATAAGGGCGTCGATTTCCGAGCTGTTCAGCACTTCCTTTTCCAGCAGCTCTTTCGACATCCGGTGCAGGATTTCGATGTGCTCGCCAAGCAGCGACAAAGCTCTTTCGTAGTTTCGCTTCACAACGGAGACCACTTCTTCGTCGATTTTCCGGGCCGTTTCTTCGCTGTAATCCTTGTGGGTGGCAAACTCCCGCCCGAGGAAGATCTGCTCTTCCTTCTTCCCGTAGCTGAGCGGCCCCATGATCTTGCTCATGCCCCACTCGCAGACCATTTTCCGGGCCAGATTGGTGGCCCGTTCAATGTCGTTGCCGGCGCCTGTCGTAAAGTCTTTCAGAATCAATTCCTCCGCGGCGCGTCCGCCCAGCAGGATCGCAATATTGTCTTCAAGATACCGGCTGGGATAGGTATGCTTTTCATCAATCGGCAGCTGTTGGGTCAGTCCCAGCGCTCTGCCGCGCGGGATAATCGTTACTTTGTGAATCGGATCGGTTCCGGGAATCAGCCGGGCGACCAGCGTATGACCGGATTCGTGGTAAGCGGTGTGTTGTTTTTCCGCTTCACTGATCACCATGCTCTTCCTTTCCGTTCCCATGAGAATCTTGTCCTTGGCAAATTCAAAATCGGACATGTTGACCTTGTCCTTGTTGAACCGGGCGGCGTTCAGCACCGCTTCGTTGACCAGATTCTCGATATCGGCGCCGGAGGTTCCGGGCGTTCCCCGCGCCAGAATGGCGTAATCGACGTCATTGTCCACGGGCGTTTTGCGGGCGTGTACTTCGAATATCTTCTCTCTTCCTTTGACATCCGGCAGGGGAACGACGACCTGCCGGTCAAATCGTCCGGGACGCAACAGCGCCGGGTCCAGAACGTCCGGGCGGTTGGTCGCGGAAACCAGAATCACGCCTTCATTGGATTCGAAACCGTCCATTTCAACCAGGAGCTGATTGAGGGTCTGCTCACGCTCGTCGTGGCCGCCGCCGAGCCCCGCGCCGCGGTGACGCCCCACCGCGTCGATTTCATCAATGAAAATGATGCAGGGCGCGTTTTTCTTGGCCTGGCTGAACAGATCGCGCACGCGGGACGCGCCGACGCCGACGAACATTTCCACGAAATCGGACCCGCTGATGCTGAGGAAAGGAACATCCGCTTCTCCGGCAATCGCCCGCGCCAGGAGCGTTTTGCCCGTGCCGGGAGGACCGACCAGCAAAAGTCCCTTGGGAATCCGTCCGCCCAGTTTGGTGTACTTTTTAGGATCCTTCAGAAAGTCGATGACCTCTTCAAGCTCCGCCTTGGCTTCGTCAACGCCCGCCACGTCGGCAAAGGTTACTTTCTTGGATTTGTCGGTGATCAACCGGGCCCGGCTCTTGCCGAAAGACATGGCCTTGCCGCCGCCGGCCTGCATCTGGCGCATAAAGAATATCCACACGCCGATGAGCAGGAGCATGGGAAACCAGGAAATGAAAATCATGTACCAGGGATTCTCTTCCGGGGGTTTGGCCGTGATTTTGACTTTTTTCTCCCGGAACATGGCGACGAGCTGATCATCTTTGGGCACATAGGTTTTGAACGTATTTCCGTTGGCCAGTTTGCCCGTGACCGTTTCTCCCTGTATGGTGACTTCCGTAATTTCACCGCTGGACAGGTGCGTCAGCATATCCGTGTAATTAATGTCTTTTAAACCTGGTTTCTGCTGGTTGAACAATTGCCAGACCAGCAGGAAAACCAACAGCACCGTCAGGACCAGTGCTATATTTTTTTGAAACGGATTCAATATCTTTCTCCTTAAAATCAAAAGTGTTTGCCGATCTTTATAATAATATCCAATTTAACTCAAATATTTTCTTTGGAACCTCCCGGAATTCGGGCCGGACCGCCAACGTCGAGAATCAAAAGCATCTTTGTTTCCGGCGTCACCTTGACCCGATCGCTTACGTGCAGGTTTTCAATCCAGACGACGGATTCGAGATCGGCCAGCAAGGCGACGCCCTGACGCCGGATTCGCGGAATTTTGCGGTCGATCAACAGCTTTTTGACTTTCTGCGAGCCTTTCGTGCCCAGCGGCTCGAACCGGTCTCCCGGCCGCCGATTGCGCAGCGTCAGGGGTTCCCGGATTTTGTCCGCATCAAAACACCAGGAGGAACCGGCCGGCAACGGCATCGCCCCTGCCCGCTCCTTTCTAAAGGACAGCGTAATGCCTCTTTCCTTTACGTCAACGGTCCCGGGAATCGCCACCGGATACGCGTAATCCGGAACCAGGCCGGAAAGAGCCGGCCCGATCACGACGGTCTCATATTCCCGGCGGGCGCACAGCCCCCCCGGCAGCGCAATGGAACCGCTTGGCCCCGGCGCCAGCGCGAGATCCGCCACCGCCGCAATGTGGGCGAAGGAAAACCCCGCTTCCGGGCCGGCCGTTCTCTCCAGCAGCGTTTTAATCAGTCGAAAACGCAATGACGCATGCAGGGATCGGAAAAATGCCACGGAAAAGGATACTCCTTCTTTTACCTGCCGGACGGCAGAACCGGCTGTCGCCTCCTCGAGAGAAGCCTCGATGAAGTCGTCATCGCGACGGAGGATCTGAGCCATCCGCGCCAGGTTCTGTTCGATGCGCGGATTGTAGTGTTCCCGCAAAAGAGGAATCACTTCTTCGCGGACGCGGTTGCGCAGATAGACCGGGCTTTCATTGCTTCGGTCTTCCCGGTAGGTCAGACCTCTTTCCTTGAGGTATGCGAGGATCTCTTTGCGCGTCGCGTCGAGGAGCGGCCGGATATACCGGCCGTCGCGGATCGGCGCGATGCCCTTAAGGCCGCCCAGACCGCTGCCCCGCAGGATATTGAGCAGGACCGTTTCCGCCTGGTCCTGAAGCTGGTGCCCCAGCGCAATTTTAGACGCGCCGACGTCCGCGGCAACCCGGTCGAGAAAAAGATACCGCATGCGGCGAAAGTAATCCTCCGGCGACATCCCCCGGGGCACCGACGGATCGGACATCTTTTCCGCGGCAAACGCAAGGCCGTATCGTTTCGCCAGATTCCGGCAAAAGGCCTCGTCTTCATCGGAGAAAGAGCCGCGCAGGCCGTGGTTGAAATGGGCGACCACCGTCGTCAGCCGGTATTTTTCCGCAAACTGCACCAGCACCGAAAGCAACGCGCAGGAATCCGCGCCCCCGGACAGGGCGGCCACAACCGTATCGCCCGAAGCCAAAAGCGCGTGGCGCTCGATGGTTTGTTCGACCTTACTCAGCAGGTCGTCATTGAAAGAGGCCATGGATTTCCAGGAGATCCTCGCAATAATAGTCGGCGTCCATTTGCAGGAGCCTTTCCCGATTTCCCAGGCCGTTCAGATAGGCGCAGGAAAGAATTCCCGCATTTTTCGCCACGGCGATGTCATTGACGCCGTCGCCGATCATAACGGCTTTGGCCGGCGCCACGTTATATTTTTCCAGCAGGTAGTCGATCACCCGTGGATCGGGTTTCATGTAAGGCAAAGAATCCGCTCCGACGGTCTCCATAAAATACCGTTCGATGCGCAGGCCCCGCGCGATGGCGAGCGCCATCGACAGGCGCTTGTTGGTTAGGATCACTTTCATCTTGTGTTGAAAATACTTCAAAACGTCCTCGATGTGCGGACAGCACACAGTCCGGTCCAGAAGATGTTTTTCATAATGCACGCTGAAGACGGCAAGCGCCTCATCGAGAAGGCCGGCGGCCTGTTCGCCCAGCGATCGTTCGATCAGCTTTCGGAGGCCGTCCCCCACAAAGCCGAGAATCTCCTGTTCCGGTCTGGGGGCAAGCCTCATGGTGACGAGCGCGTGATTCACCGATGAAGCCAGATCCGCCCCCGTGTCGGCAATCGTGCCGTCAAAATCAAAGATCATCAAATCCACTTTTTTCATGCAGTTCTCCTCCGAGGTTGTATAGCCGAGAGCCCCGGCAAAAACAAGATTCTTTGTGGCCGCAGCCCGAGAAATATCATTTGACGATGCAAGCGGGGTGTGTTAGTAACGGCCAACCGCTTGGATCACTTGTACAGACTGAGACGGGAGTTAATGCATACTGTCGGAATACGGGTCTTCCTCACGCTGCGGAAGACCCTTTTTTTGTGGATTGATATGTCGAAAAAAAAATTCTCCCTGCAATTTGCCGTTATCGGAACAGGCATGGTCGGAACGGCCATCGGAGTTCTGCTCAAGAACGCCGGCCATGACATCGCGGCCCTGGCGGACGCCAGCGCCCTGCACCGGAAAAGGGCACAGGCCTATATCGGCGCGCCTGCCTTTCGCGATCCGGCCCGGGCGGCCGATCGGGCCGGATGCATCCTCATCACTACTCCTGACGACCGCATCGGCTCCGTCTGCGCGCAGATCGCCGGAAAGTCTTCCCTCGCCGGAAAAAAGGTTTTTCACATGAGCGGCGCGGGCGGACTGGATCTGCTGGCTCCTGCGGCCCGGGCCGGCGCGTTGGTCGCCAGTATTCATCCGCTGCAGAGCTTTTCCTCCATTGACGGCGCCATTGCCAGCATTCCGGGCAGCTACTTCGGCGTTACGGCCGCCGTCGGCGCGAAAAAACTGGCGGCGGACATCGTCCGCGACCTGGGGGGCATTCCCATTTCCATTTCCGCCGAGCAAAAGCCCTTGTACCATGCGGCGGCCTGCATCGCTTCGAATTACCTGGTTTCGCTCTTGAGCGTTGTGGAATCCATTTACAAGTCCATCGGCTTTTCGGAAAAAGACGCCCGCAAGGCCTATCTGCCGCTGGTCTACGGCAGTTTGAAAAATATTGAAAATCAGGGATGCCCGAACGCGCTCACCGGACCTATCGCGCGCGGCGATTCGGGAACCATCCAAAAACATATCGACGCCATGGCCCGCCATCTTCCCGCTTTCGCGTCCATGTATGCGCACATGGGAGCCATCGCAGTGAAACTCGCGTGTGAAAAAGGCACGCTCGGCGCCGGCCAGGCAAAAACCATCATGGGGCTTTTGAAAGGAGAAAATCCATGAGCACACAAACCAAAATCACCCGGAAAACCACCCTCGACATCAGGAAAATGAAGCTGCAGGGCGAGAAAATAACCGTTCTCACCGCTTACGATTACGGAACCGCCGCCATTCTGGATGAAAGCGATATCGACATCATCCTGGTCGGCGATTCCCTGGGCAATGTCATCCTGGGCTATGACACGACGATTCCCGTCACGATGGAAGACATGGTGCATCATACGCGGGCCGTCACCCGCGGCGCGCGCCGGGCCATGGTCGTCGCGGACCTTCCGTTCATGTCCTATCAGGTTTCGCATGAAGCGGCGCTGGCCAACGCCGGGCGTTTATTGAAGGAAGCGGATGCCCAGGCCGTCAAACTGGAAGGCGGCCGGGAGCACGCGGCACTGGTGCGGAAGATGACCGTTTCCGGCATTCCGGTCATGGCGCATCTGGGACTGACGCCGCAGTCCATTCACCAGCTGGGCGGTTTCCGGGTTCAGGGCAAAAAGGAAGACGCGGCGGAAAAAATGATGCAAGACGCGCTGGCGCTCGAGGAGGCAGGCGCTTTTTCCGTGGTGCTGGAGTGCGTTCCGGAAAAACTGGCGGCGGACATCACCGCCGCTCTTTCCATTCCGACCATCGGCATCGGCGCCGGCGTAGAGTGCGACGGGCAGGTTCTGGTGGTCAACGACATGCTGGGGCTCTACGAACGGATGACGCCGAAATTCGTTAAAAAATACGCAAATCTGAATGTTGAAATCCGCAGCGCCGTTAAACGCTACATCGAGGAAGTGAAGTCCGGCGCATTTCCGGACGCGGAGCACAGCTTCAAGTAAGGCCGGCGGGAAGAAACTGTCGCAGCATTTGCGTATACGTCCGAAGCAGGATCTCCGGATGAACAAAATAATCCGGCCGCAGTTCGTAATGCAGCGCGACCAGCTTCCGGGCCGCGGACGCGACGCTTCCCTCCTGCCGCAGCGCCGCTTGCAGGCGATCGATCATCCGGTCGGCGGCCGCCTTGCTTTCGGAAATGTAACCGGCGGCTTCTTCCCCCGTGATGCAGCCGTAGTGGTCCGCGCAGAGCGTCTTTACGTCGAAGCCGGCCATTCGGTCCAGGCTCTGCCCGTATTTTTCGAAGCTGGACCCGGCTGCAACGACGTACTCCTCCCGGTAAGGAATGGCGGCCGCATCCGACGGAAACAGAGCGCGCAGTTGCGGCGCGTAGGCGGAAATCGAGCAGGACGAATGTCCGGGCGTTTCATAAATTTCCAGAACCCGGTCCCCCAGGTCGATGACGCTTCCTTCGCGCAATGTCTCCCCCTGCACATCGAAGCGCCACTGCCAGTCCAGGGAGTCCAGCATATCGGTCCGGCCCCGCATCCTGCGGCAGACCATCACTGTAAAATCGTTGATCACTGCAATCGCCTTGGGATTGGCCAGAACGTTCCAGCCTCGCGCAGAGGCATAAACGGTCAGGTGGGGCCATTTTCTTTTCAGGAAGGGAACCAGGCCGACGTGGTCGAAATGGGCGTGCAGAATGATCAGGTGTTCAATCCTGTCTTCGGAAATCCCCCACGCGTCCAGCTGATCGAAAAAATCCGGCAGGATATAACTCATGCCCGCGCTGATCAGAGCGGCCGACCGCTTTCCTTCCAGCAGGTAGACGCAGGATTCCTCCGTCCCCAGAAGCCAGAGCCCCTCATCCACCCGACCTGCTTTTTTAACTCTCATCGATTCTCGTAGAAAACAATCGCCGCGTTCTTTCTCAGGCGCATGATCAGTCGATTAAAGGTTTCCGACTGCTTTTGCTGCCCCAGATAAAGAGCGATTTGATCCTTGACCTCTCCCAGTTCGACAACCTTGCCGGGATTGCGTTTTAACACCTGAATGATGTGATGGCCGAATTCCGTGCTGACGACCGGACCGATGACGTTCTCGGCCTGTGAAAAAGCCGCATCTTCAAAAGGTTTCACCGTCTGGCCCTTTTTGATCTCGCCCAGATCGCCGCCGTTTTCCTTGCTGGGACAATCGGAATTGTTTTTGGCAAGTTCGGCAAAATCCGCCCCGTCCACAAGTTGCTTGTGGAGATTGTCAATCTTTTGCTTTTTTTCCGCTTTGATTTTTTCGTCGTCCTTGGAATCGATCGTCACGAGAATATGACGGACGTGAACGGTTGCAGGAGACGTGAACTTGTCCTTATTCCCGTCGTAGAAGGTCTGTATTTCCTTGTCCGTCGCTTTGAGTTGTTTGCCCGCTTCCATTTCGACAAGCTTTCGGATCCGGATTCCCAGCGCGATGTCCTGGCGGGAAACGTCGTTTTCCTTCAGGAAGTCCTCAACTTTCTTGTCGGGCGGAATGTTGGCTTTGATTTCGTTTATGGCGTTTGAAATTTCTTTTCCCGTAGCCGCAACATTTTTTTTGTCGGCTTCGTTTGTCAAAAGCGTTCTCAGGACAAAATCATCGATGAGCTGCTTTCGCAATCCCTTTTCGGCTTCTTTTTTCTTGTCGGCCGGAATCTTCTCCTTATAGAGACTCATCTTGACTCTGACTTTTCTGGCGAGCTCATCCTTTTTCAAAACGACGCCGTCCACGCTGATGACCACGTCCTGCGGCGCCGCCTTGGCCGGATCGAGGACAGAGGGAGCGATGGGGGACCGGTCAACGCCGACGGGAGGCATCGGCGTCGGCGCCGCCGCCGGCTCCGCTGTTTTTTCCTCCGGCGCAGTGGCCGCGGGCGCCGGAGGCGCTTCTTCCTTCTTTCCGCAACCCATGGCCGCTGTGATTAAAACGACCAGAAGAACCGCCAGAATAACTTTCAGAAAATGTGTATTCATGAATTCCTCCACCCCAAAAATGACGTTAAAATATTGCCCGAGCTATATGCCCAATCCCTCTATGCGTCAAGAAATTTATCCTGTTTCCGGGTCTCCGGAACTCAGGTCCGGCTGCGCAGAAATGCAAGCAGATCGATAAGATTCTCCCCGCCTTCCGGCCCGGCCGTTCCTGCGTCTGCGTCCATCTTTTTCAAGAGGCTCTTGACGGCCCGAACAGAATCCGTCCGCGGATAACGCGTCTGTGAAAGATGATTGATGAGCTTCAGCGCCTCGAAACCGTCAAACCAGCCGTGAAGCTGCTTTACGTAGGTTTTCTCATCTCTGACCATCCGACGGATTTTCGGTTGGATCTGCAAAAATCCCCGGGACAGTAAAAATGCCGCGAGTTCGGGATCAATGGCCCGGGCCCGCTCGAGAATTCCGGCACAGGTTTCAGGATACGATTGCGCGAGCAGACAAAGCCATTGTCTCAGGGTCGTAAATACGCGGGGATCGTAAAAGCGAAGCGCCTTTTCCGCGCCGGAAAGCATCTTTCCCACGGCCGCGCCCGTGCCGAAAGGAACCCGCCGGGAAGCGCGCGCCGACGGATAAACCGTCGTTTCGCTGATGCGGCGGACCGGTCCGATCTTGGCCAGTTTGTTGAGAAAGTAAAAATCTTCACCCGCCGCCCGGCGGTTCATGCCCCGCACGGCCAGGTAGGCGTCCGTCGTCGTCGCCATGGTCGAACCGATGGAGTGAAACGCGTAGGGAGAAGCGGCATACTGAAGCCCCAGAACCCAGTAGCGCAAATAAATTTCATAGCGGACGATAGCCGCTTGCCCGGCAGGATCGGGCGGCAGTTGATGTGCATAAGCGATGACGCCGGTCTGCGCGTGGCGGGAGGAAAATGTCTGACGCACCGCCGACAGGTAATGGGGCTGAACCAGCGTGTCCGCGTCCAGGCTGAAAAGAAGACGCGGTCCTCCGGCCGTCCGCAGGAGGCGCAAAGCCGCGTCCATGCCGATTTTGCGGGCCATTCCGACGCCGCCGTCCTTTCCGGAAATTTCCCGGCCGGGCGAACAGGCATCGACAAGTCCCAGCCGCAGGGAACTGTCCGCTATCTTCTGGAGACAAAAGCGCCGCGGCTTTTCATCCTTCGCGGCGTGAACAGGCTTGCGATCGACCAGTGCCCGCAGGTGTTCCAGCGTCTGAAAATTGTTTTCCCTGTCTTCAACCGGCGCGCCGGATTTGTGGTTCACGACACAGATAACCATCGTCCTCTCGAGAGACGCTGCGTCGTTTTCCGCAAGCGACGCCAGAGTATCGAATAGATGATTTTTTTCAGCGTAAGCGGGAATCACCACGGCCTGGTCGGCGTCCCCGGATGAGCCGGTCTGCAGCGTCCAGGCCGGCCCCGTCGCAAAGCGGCTCAGGTAATCATCCAAGAGGGAGGCTTTTTTCATGCGAGCAGGTCCCGGACCCGGCTGCAAAGAACGTCGTAACGATCGCCGGCAATCCATTCAATACGGACGCCTTTTTTCTCCATGCGCCGAAACCACGTCATCTGTCGTTTGGCGAACTGGCCGATGGCGATCCGCAGTCTTTCCTCCATTTCTTCGCGGCGAATTTTATCCTGCAGGTAATGGGCGATGAAGCGGTACTCCAGACCAAAGCTGTCGAGCCTCTCCCAGGATACGCCCTTTTCGCGCAGCGACTTCACTTCTTCAATCATCCCTCCATCGAGCCTTTGCCTGAGCCGTTTCGCGATCCTCCGGCGCAGTTCGCTTCTTTCCCAGGCGACGCCGAAAACACCGGCGGAAATGTTCGGCCGGACCCCATCGCCGCCTTTCATTTCATTTCTGGCCTTTTCAATTTCTATTTTCCGGATCAACCGAAACCGGTCTTCGAGATCGGTTTTGTTGTGCAGATCCGGCTTCATGGCCAGCAGGATTTCCTGAAGTTCTCCTAGCGGCTTTCCGTCAAGTTCCCTGCGCAAATTTTCGTCGGGCCGGGCGGGGGGCAAAACGTAATCGGTGAGAACGGATTCCAGATAAAGCCCCGTGCCGCCCACCAGAACCGGCAGCGTCTTGCGTTGAGCGAGACGCTCAAATATGCGATAAAAACGC
>JAAYDW010000037.1 GCA_012729055.1 Deltaproteobacteria bacterium | reverse complement strand
TGCACCGTCACGTAGGAAAAATTCCCCGACAGCACGCGGATGCCGATCGAGGCGCCTGGAGCAATGTCCTGTTTGGAAATCGTGAGATACGTCCCGCCGCGTTTCTTCGTCCGCCGGTCGCCTGTCCCGTCCGTGTAAACTTCGCCGATCCGGCGGCAATCGCCGTCCGGCGCGGGGGGCGGAGCATGAACGTCGGAGGTTTTGGTCTGGTGAACGCTGTCCTTGAGCTTTTCAAAATGCTGCTGCATCTCATCGTGGAGCGATTCCGGTCCGACAAAGCTGACCGTCGCCACGTTGGGCCCCTGGATGTCCAGCACCAGATAGGAAAAATATTTTCGTTCGTTTCGCTGGTCCAGCGTAAACCGAAGCTCATAGGCGGCAATGCCGTTGACGCTCAGACGGCTGGAACGTTGAAGTCTCGCCGCCGAATTGTTCTTCACCTGCCGCGCCAGTTGATCGTGGACGGATTGCAGCGAATTGCCCATGCCGCGCGACATGGTCTGCACCACCATGACGACTCTGCGATCCTGCGGCGCATTGGGATCGGCCCACTGCGACTGGCCTTCCGACTGCTGAAAACGCCGAAAATGCGCGGGATAGAGAAACTCGAAATGGCTGTCGTCGACGGAGAGCGCCTGATACCGGAATCCGGCCCCCGGCCCGAACGGACGGTCGTCGGAATGTTCCCTATGCCGGGGCCTGTCTTGCCGGGGCCTGGCGGACGGGCCGAAACCAGACAGCGTAAAGGTGTTGAGAATCGCGTCTGCTTCTGCGGACCGGGCCTGAAAAAGCGCCACCGGTATCATGCTCCACACGATATAGGCCTTTTGCTTCTGGATTGTATAAAAGCAGCCGATGCCGACGTCGATGTTGTCGAACTTTGCTTTATATCCGGCCATCTGGCCGGCGATTCCGTTGAGCGTGTAGGGCTCCAGCGTCAGCCTCTGCGCGTCTTTAAGGACGTGGGTTTCAAAGGCGGTAATCAGCAAGGGCATCGTTAAGCCGGAAGGCGCCTGGAAGGCCCGAATCCGCACTGTCGCGTTTCTATCCGGCGCAACCAGCGCCCAGACACGGTCTGTCCCATCGACAAACGAGTTCGTCCGCCAGTTGTCCGGAACAGTGATCTCAAATCCGTATTCCGAATCCTGAACGACTCTTGCCTGGCTGATGCCCGCCAGGCAGAAAAAGGCCGCCAATACTCCGGCCAGGCAAATGACACAGCGATTTTTCATGACTGTCCTCCTCTTTGCAAAATTCCTTTTGTCACCGCCTGCGCGGCCGAACGACGGCATCCCTCTCCGAAAACAACAGCGGCATGGCCGCTGCCAGACGCGGCGGAAAAGCCGTCTTTGAAGCGGGCATGGCCAAACCTTTGCCATCCGTGTGCGATGAATGAAAGATGCGGCGTTTTTTTAAAACCGGGACAAAAATGATGCAACGCCGCTTCGGGAAAAAACTACAATCCCGTTTTCTCGGAAAGCGGGATCAATGCATGGTGGTGCTGCCTTCACGGTGAAGGGTCTGATATCCGTTTTCATCGGGCCGGGACGGGTTTACGCCTGACAAACGGATATTCTGCGAACGGAACATGTCTGAAGGCGGAGTATAAGGGACGGCTTGCGGCGTGTCAAGAAAATCGTCGGCATGAGACACAGGCTAAACGGCAATGCCCAGGCGCCGGAGATCCTTTTCGGAGGGTCCGGCCGTTTGTGGATCGTATTTCCGGATGCGGTAGTACTGTCTGACCATCCGCGCGATCGGCACGGCGGACGCCACGGGATATTTGGTGACCGCCTCTTTGGTAAAGCGGTCCGGCAGGGTATCCTCGCCGGGCGTCTGCCCCATCCGGACGTTCATGTAGCGCTCCAGCTTGGTGATGCGTTCGCCCGCTTTTTTAAACTGCCACTGGTTCATGGGAATGCCGGTGATCGCGGAAAAGAAATCGGAATAAACGCTCCAGTTCATCAGCGACTGCGATATTTTGGGAAACACAATCGTGGCCACGTTCAGCATGGCCTTGGGCAGATATTTGGGAACGACCGGCTCGGTCATGATGGATAAAGCCGTGAACAGACAGGTCTGAAGCGAATTGATGCCGGCGAAAACATCCTCGCAGAAGACGACCCAGGACGCCTTGCCGAGCGTGGTCAGAGGCGGCATATAGCCCAGCAGAACCTCCAGGCTGACCAGATACGAGCCCAGATGGCAGCCGCCCTTGTTGTGCACCGCATACGACAGGCCGTGGCCCCAGCAGCCGCGCGGATCGTAGGCGGCAAACTCGAGCCCCTTGGTGTGCATGGCGAAAGCCTTGCCGCCGTATTTTTCGCTGAGGCGCTTCGTTCCGTCCGCGAGCTCCACTCCTTCTCCCCGCCGGTAGGCAATGTCTTCGAGAATGCGGCCGATGTTATCGTGACGGTCAAAGGAAAGTCCGGTTTTCAGCAGCCCCTTTTCGCCGGCTTCCATCGCCCAGGCGATCGTGCCGCCCGCCGAAATCGTGTCCATGCCGAGGTCGTTCATGATTTCGTTCCAGACGCCGATCCTGTCGGTATCGAAATTTCCGATGTTGCTGCCGAACATTCCGGTCGTCTCGTACTCGGACACGACCCGCATTTTGCCGTCGGGATACATCCCCTTGTGCCCGCACAAAACGGAACAGTAGCGACAGGTGGCATGGCGCGTGTTATAGCGGCGGGCCATGACCTCGCCTGTGGTTTCCTCGGTTCGCGGATGATAGCGGTCCCGGAAGTTGCGCACCGGCGTATAGCCGCTGTCGATGCCGAAGCGCGTGTTCATGTTGGTGCCGTAGGCCTTGAGCCCCTGGGTGAAGGGGCTGCGGCGGATGTGCGCCTTGGCTTTTTTGAGGGTCCGGGCGAACTTCTCCCGGTCGACGGGAACAAAGCGGTACTCCTTGCCGCGCGCCACGAGCGCCTTGAGATGCTTCGCGCCCATCACGGCGCCCACGCCGCCGCGTCCGGCAAAGCGGTGTCCGGAACAGATATTGGCGTAAAGCACCTGGTTTTCGCCCGCCGGCCCGATGACCGCCGCTCCGTCCTTCGGACTTTTCAGGAGCTCCTCCTGGGTTCGCCCTGTGCCGGCGCCCCAGAGGTCCCCCGCTTCCTCGAAGACGACCTCCCGGTCGTCGAAACGCACGACCACGGGCTTTTCCGCCCGGCCGGCAACGATCACGCCGTCCCAGCCGGCCGTTTTGCAGGCTTCGCCGAAAGGCCCGCCGCAGGAAGACGCCACCATGTAGCCGGTAAGCGGCGACCTGGTCAGAACTTCGAAGCGCGCCGAGCAGGGCGCGCCGGTGGTAAGCAGGACGCCGTTGGCAAAGATGAGCAAATTGTCCGGCCCCAGCGGATCGATTTCGGCCAGCCGGTCCTTGCAGAGATCGTAATAAATCTTGAGGGCCAGGCCCTTGCCGCCCAGGAAATTTTTCAGATCGTCTGCGGACGCCTGATGAACCCGCCATGTTTGATTCGTCAGATCGATGAAAAGATACCGGTTGCTTGTTCCGCGGATTTCTTTCATGACGCCCCCTCCATGACGATGGCATCGAAAAGGCAATGGTCCCGGCACCAGCCGCAGGAAACGCATTTGGCGGGCTGCGACAGCATGGCGTAATTTTCCGTAAGCGAAAGCGTTTCGTCGGCCATGGCGAGCGCCTGTGTGGGACAGACGGCGACGCAGTTTTCACAGGCGACGCAGAGATCCCGGCGGATCATCGGCTTCGGCCAGTCCGACTTTTTCATTTTCGCAACGGTTTTCCCGGAATCGTCGCGCACCGCAGAGGCCGGGCAGATCCGGCCGCAGGCGCCGCATTCGATGCACAGGGACGCAGATATTTCATGTCTTTCCTTCTTCTCGCCCGAGATGGCGGAAACCGGACACTGCTTCCGGCAGGCGCCGCAGCCCGTGCACAATTCCGATATCGAACAGCTCATAAAAAAAATCCTCCGCCGGGCGCCTTTCGCCTTGCCTGTCTTGTTCCCGCCGTTTTTCGGAGCAGCCGGGCCGCCTTAAACCGGCGCCCTGCGGGACGGGAGCGCCGACGGTTGAAAATATAAACCAACCCGCGCCGGGATGCAAGAAAATATATCTCAGAAAAAAATACATATTATAAAATATAATACTATTCAATAAATGGACAAAGCTGCGCCGGCAATCGTCGTCGGCCGCTTTATCCCGCGCTGCTTCCGAAAATGCGGGAGAGAGATCAATAAAGAGGTTGAAAAATTCAGTCAATCGCCATAGAGAAGACGCGAACGGATTCATTAACACCGGAGCCGGGCAGAGAGGCAAGAGACAGAGAGAGGACCATGATCTCAAAACGCGCATCCGAATTCACCTCTTTCATCGTCATGGACGTCATGGCGAAAGTGGAGGAGCTGGAGCGAAAGGGCGAACACATCATTCACCTGGAGGTGGGCGAACCGGATTTCCCCACGCCGGCGGTCATCACGGAGGCCGCCATTGCGGCGCTGCGGGACAACCGGACCCGCTACACCCACGCGCTGGGGCTGCTGGAGTTGCGCCAGGCAATCTGCGAAAACTATTGGCGGGAATACGGCGTGTCGATCACGCCCGACCGGGTGATGGTCTCGACCGGGACATCCCCCGTTTTGCTCTTTGCGATGCTGGCCCTGCTCGACGCGGGCGATGAAGTGATCGTCTCCAACCCCCGTTATCCCTGCTATCAGAATTTTATTCTCGCGGCGGGCGGAGCGCTGCAGGAGATCCGCACCTATCCGGAAGAGGGATTCCAGTACCGCCACACGGACATCGCCCGCAAACTCTCGCGCCGGACCAAGGCCATCGTGATCAACTCGCCCTGCAACCCGACCGGCATCGTGATGAGCCGGGAGCAGATGCAGGATATTGCGCAGTTCGATTCGGCCTACATCATTTCCGATGAGATCTACTCCGGACTGGTGTACAGGGAAAAGTCGCATTCGATCCTGGAATTTACGGACAAGGCCTTTGTCATCAACGGTTTTTCCAAGCGCTACGCCATGACCGGCTGGCGGCTGGGCTACCTGATCTTTCCGCAAAAGTTCAGCGCCGTGATGCAGCGCATCCATCAGAATTTCATGATCTCGGCGGGCGGCTTTATTCAGTGGGCGGGAATTGCCGCGCTCACGCAGGCCGCAGACGACGTGTCGGCCATGGTCAAAACCTACGACGAACGGCGCCGCTACATGCTGGAGCGGCTCACCAACATGGGCTTCGTTGTTTCTGTCGAGCCGACCGGCGCGTTTTACGTCTTTGCCGACGGACGGAAATTTTTTGCGGATTCCTACCGGGAAGCTTTCCGCATCACCGAAGAAGCCAAGGTCGGCGTCACGCCGGGCATCGACTTCGGCAGCGGCGGGGAGGGCTTCCTGCGGTTTTCCTACGCCACATCCCGGGAAAACCTGACCGAGGGCATGAACCGCCTGGAGCGGTATCTGCAACGAAAAAAGTAAGGCCATGGACAAAACCGCCCGCTTGGCGTATTCTGTGGCCCGCTTGCTGGAACACATTCCTGGAAGGAGGAGATATGACCTACCAATTCATTGACCTGAAAATTGAAAATCATGTGGCCACCGTCGCCATGGCGCGCGTGGACGCCCTCAACGCAATCAGCATCGCTCTGGCCTCGGAAATCGCCGCTGTCTTCCGCGAACTGGGCGCGAACGACGACGTCCGGGCCGTTATCTTTTGCAGCAAGGCCAGGATCTTCTGCGCCGGACTGGACTTGAAAGAGGCGGCCGGCGGGGCGATCGGCACGGCCAAGGGCGTTCTGGATATGATCCGCAATTCCCAGCCCCTGTTTGACTGCTGCAACTTCATCGAAGAGTGCCCCAAACCGGTCATTGCGGCCGTACACGGCAAATGCATCGGCGGCGGGCTGGACATGATTTCCGCCTGCGATATCCGCCTGTGCACGGAAGACGCGATCTTCTGCCTCAAGGAAGCCAACATCGGCCTTGTCGCCGACATGGGCGTCCTCCAGAGACTGCCGATGATCGTCGGCCAGGGGTTCGCCCGCGAGATGGCTTACACCGCGGCCAACTATTCTGCACGCGACGTCGAAAAGATGGGGCTCGTCAATCACGTGTACGCCGATCAGGCCGGCCTGATGAACGCCGCGCAGAAACTGGCCGCCCAGATCGCCGCGAATGCGCCCCTGGGCATCAAATACTCCAAGGAAGTCCTCAACTTCAGCCGCTACGTGAACGTTTACGAAGGCATGGCGCTGGCCATCCAGAAAAACGCAACGCTGCTGATGTCCGAAGACCTGAAGGAAGCGGTGATGGCTTTCCTGGAAAGACGCCCCGCGGACTTTAAGGGCCGATAAGAAAATCCTTCGCGGGAACGGTCCGGAAATCCTTACGTTCCGGACCGTTCCCGTATCTTGATACGCCGGAATTCAACTCCTTATTTCAATTCCAGGCAATACTTGTCCATTTTTTCGGGCGGGGCAATGGGATAGTCGCCGGTATAGCAGGCCAGGCAAAACTGGCTTTGCGGCAGGCCGGTGGCGCGGACCATGCCTTCGACGGTCAGGTAGTGCAGGGAATCCAGGCCGATAAAATCGGCGATGGCTTTTTCATTTTCGCGGACGGCGGCGATGAGCTCGCCCTTGGACGAAAAGTCGATGCCGTAGGGGCAGGGAAACCGGGTGGGCGGACAGCTGATGACCATGTGGATTTCCCGCATGCCGATCCCGTGCAGATTCTTCACGCGGTTGCGGCTGGTCGTGCCGCGGATGATGGAATCCTCGACAATCAGCACCTTCTTGCCCTGAAGCAGAGGCTTCACCGGATTGAGTTTGACGCGGACGGCGAAATCGCGCATCGGTTGGGTGGGCTGGATAAACGTCCGGCCGACGTAGTGGTTGCGGATCATGCCCATTTCGAACGGCAGGCCGCTTTCTTCGGCATACCCCAGGGCCGCGTAGTTTCCCGAGTCCGGAAACGGCATCACCAGATCCACGTCCGGCCGGTATTCGCGCGCCAGCTCGCGGCCCAGACGCTTGCGGCACAGATAGACATTTCGTCCGAAGATCTGGCTGTCGGGTCGGGCGAAATAAATCAACTCGAAGATGCAGTGGCAGCGCTTCATCGGTTGAAAAGGTTTGAGGCTCGTATAGCCCTGCGCGTCGATGATCAGAATTTCCCCCGGCTCGACGTCCCGGATATACTCGGCGCCCACCAGGTCGAACGCGCAGGTCTCCGACGCCACCACCCAGCCGCCGTTGAGCCGCCCCAGCGCCAGCGGCCGGAAACCGCGCGGATCGCGGGCGGCGACGATCTTATCGCGGGTCAGCATCACGAGGGAGTAAGCGCCTTCCACCTTTTTGAGCGCAATCGACAGGGCCTCGGACAGGCCTTTTTTCAGATGCGGCGCCATCAGATGGATGATCACCTCGCTGTCCATGGTCGATTGAAAAATCGACCCGCTGTTTTCCAGTTCCGCGCGCAGTTTCTGCGCGTTCACGATGTTGCCGTTGTGCCCCAGCGCGTAATATTCCTCGCCCACATGCGCCAGAAAAGGCTGGGCGTTGGAGATGGTGGAGGATCCGGTCGTGGAGTAGCGCACGTGGCCGATCGCCAGCGAACCGGGAAGGTTCTGCAAAATGGACTCTTTAAAGACGGCGGACGCCAGCCCCATGCCCTTGTGTTCGGAAACGCGGCAGCCGTCGGAAGCAACGATTCCCGCCGATTCCTGGCCGCGGTGCTGCAGGGCGAAAAGGCCGAAAAACGCGACGCGCGCCGCCGCTTCATGGCCGTAAATGGCAAAAACGCCGCACTCCTCGCGGGGCCGGCCGGGATCGGTTCCCTTGTTATCAGCCCATTCCATCAAGGGGGAGGAAAATAACGGCGTCATTTTCTATAATACTCCTGAAGGGGGCAAACGCTCCAGTCCTCTTCCGCGAGGGCTCCGACCGCCGCGCCCAGCGCCCGGGCGCCGGCCAGGGTCGTCGTGTAAATGATGTTGTAGGCGAGCGCGCCGTGGCGGATCAGATAGGCGTCCCGGGTGGACTTGCGCCCGACGCTGGTGTTGATCACCATTGAAATCTCGCCGTTCTTGATCAGGTCGACCACGTGGGGACGTCCTTCGCTGACTTTGTTGACGACGGTTGCGTCAAGGCCGCGCTCGTTCAGATACCGGGCCGTTCCGACCGTCGCCAGAAGGGTGAAACCCAGGCCGGCGAATGTCCGGGCCACGTCCACGATGCCCGCCTTGTGGTAGTCGTGGACACTGATGAACACGCTGCCGGAGGTCGGCACTTTGAAGCCGGCGGCCATCTGCGATTTTGCAAACGCAAGCCCGAAGGAGCGGTCGATTCCCATCACTTCGCCGGTCGATTTCATTTCCGGCCCCAGGAGGATATCGACGCCGGGAAAGCGGGAAAACGGGAACACCGCTTCTTTCACGGAGACGTGCTTCGGAATCAGCCGTTTCGTGAAGCCGAGTTCCGCAAGCGTCTTGCCCAGCATGACTTTCGTGGCGAGCTTCGCCAGCGGCACGCCGATGGCCTTGCTCACAAACGGCACGGTGCGCGACGCCCGGGGGTTGACTTCCAGAACGTAGAGGGTTTCTCCCTGGATGGCATACTGTATGTTCATGAGCCCCACGACGCCGAGTTCCGCGGCAAGCAGCCTGGTTTGCGTCTCGATGCGCTCCAGCATGGCTGACGCCAGTGTGATCGGCGGCAGAATGCAGGCGGAATCTCCGGAGTGAATGCCCGCTTCTTCGATGTGTTCCATGATGCCCGCGACCACGGTGGTCCCGCCGTCGGAAATCGCGTCCACATCCACTTCCACCGCGTCCTCCAGAAACTTGTCGATGAGGATCGGATGCCCCGGCGAAACGAGCAGCGCCTTGGCCATGAAGGTCCTGAGCGTTTCGGCATCGTAGACGATTTCCATGGAACGCCCGCCCAGCACGTAGGAGGGGCGCACCAGGACGGGATAGCCGATGCGCGCGGCGGCCGCCAGCGCCTCTTCCGCGTCCATGGCCGTGTCGTTGTCCGGCTGGTTGAGATGCAGCTTTGTCACAATCTCCTGGAACCGGTCGCGGTTTTCCGCGCGGTCGATCGCGTCAGGCGAGGTTCCGATGATCGGCGCGCCCGCCGCTTCCAGGCCGCGCGCAAGATTGAGCGGCGTCTGGCCGCCGAACTGCACGATCACGCCGTCGGGCTTTTCCGCCTCGAGAATGTGCAGCACGTCTTCGAGCGTCACCGGCTCAAAAAACAGCTTGTCGGAGGTGTCGTAATCGGTGCTGACCGTTTCCGGATTGGAGTTGATCATGATGCTTTCGATGCCTTCTTCCCGCAGGGCAAATGAGGCGTGGACACAGCAGTAGTCGAATTCGATGCCCTGGCCGATGCGGTTGGGGCCGCCGCCGATGATGGCCACTTTCTTTTTGGCCGAAGGCCTCGTTTCGGTTTCCTGCTCGTAGGTGGAATAGTAGTAGGGCGTGTAGGCTTCAAATTCCGCCGCGCAGGTATCGACCAGTTTATAGACGGGACAAATATTTTCTTTCCTTCGCCAGTCGCGGATGTCCTGTTCCGTTTGATTCCACAGGGCCGCGAGCCTCCGGTCGGAAAAGCCCATTTCCTTGGCGGCGCGCAGAAGCTCCGCGGACGGCTCCGCGTTTTGCAGCTCCTCTTCCGCATGAAGAATGTCTTTCATCTGGTGCAGAAACCAGGGATCAACTTTGGTGAGATCAGAGACTTCGTCAATCGTCATTCCGCCTCTCAGCGCTTCGGCCATGTAGAAAAGCCGCAGCGAATTGGGTTTGAGAAGCTTGCTTTTCAAGAGTTCGGTTCTGGCCGGTTCCTCGTCGGGCAAGGACTGGCCGAAACCGAAGCGGCCGATTTCCAGCGACCGGATGGCCTTTTGCAGCGACTCTTTAAACGTGCGGCCGATCGCCATGGTTTCGCCCACCGATTTCATCGAGGTCGTCAAGAAATCTTCCGTTTCCGGAAATTTCTCAAACGTCCAGCGCGGTATTTTTGTCACCACATAATCGATGGTGGGTTCAAACGACGCCATGGTTTCGCGGGTGATGTCGTTGGGAATCTCGTCGAGCGTGTAGCCCACGGCGAGCTTGGCGGCGATTTTGGCGATCGGAAAGCCGGTGGCTTTGGAGGCCAGCGCCGAGGATCGCGAAACGCGCGGATTCATTTCGACCACGATCATCTCGCCGGTCTGCGGATGGACGGCAAACTGTACATTGGAACCGCCCGTTTCCACGCCGATTTCTCGCATGATGGCGATGGCGGCGTCGCGCATTTTCTGATATTCGCGGTCCGTGAGCGTCTGGGCGGGAGCGACGGTGATCGACTCGCCGGTGTGCACGCCCATGGCGTCGAAGTTTTCAATGGAGCAGATGATGACGACGTTGTCGGCGCGGTCGCGCATCACTTCCAGTTCGTATTCTTTCCAGCCCAGCACCGACTGCTCGACCATGACTTCGGAAATCATGCTGGCTTCCAGACCGGCTTTGGCGATTTCATCCAATTCTTCGCGGTTGTAGGCCACGCCGCTGCCGGTGCCGCCGAGCGTAAAGGCGGCGCGGATGATAATCGGAAAGCCGATCGTTTCGGCGATTTGATGGACTTCTTTCATGCTGCGGGCAAAGCCGCTTTGCGGCATTTTAAGGCCGATGCGATCCATGGCGTGGCGGAACTTTTCGCGGTCTTCCGCCTTATGGATGACGGGAAGCGACGCGCCGATCATTTCGACATTGTATTTTTTCAAAACGCCGTTTTCAGCCACAGCCACGGCCGTGTTGAGGCCGGTCTGGCCGCCCAGCGTCGGCAGAAGCGCGTCGGGGCGTTCGCGCGCGATGATTTTTTCCACCGCCTCGGGCGTGATCGGCTCCACGTAGGTGCGGAGGGCCATCTCCGGATCGGTCATGATCGTCGCGGGGTTCGAGTTGATGAGCACGACCTCATAACCTTCCTCCCGCAGAGCCTTGCAGGCCTGCGTGCCCGAATAATCAAACTCACAGGCCTGGCTGATGATGATCGGCCCGGATCCGATAAGCAATATTTTTTTGATGTCCGTTCGTTTCGGCACTGTTCTACTTATTCCCACTCAATGGTGCTGGGCGGTTTGGAGCTTATGTCATACACAACGCGGTTGACGCCCCGCACTTCATTGATGATCCGCGTCGAGATGCGCGCCAGCAGGTCCTGCGGCAGCCTCGCCCAGTCCGCCGTCATGGCGTCGTCGCTGGTGACGGCGCGGATCGCCACAATGTTTTCATACGTCCGCTGATCGCCCATGATCCCCACGCTTTTCAGCGGCAGGAGAATGGCAAACGACTGCCATAACCGGTAGTACAAACCGGCCGCGCGGATTTCTTCAAGCAGGAGCGTGTCGGCTTTGCGCAAGACGGCCAGCCGCTGGGCAGAGACGTCGCCGAGAATGCGCACCGCCAGTCCCGGTCCGGGAAACGGCTGACGCCAGACGACGTCGTCGGCAAGCCCCAGTTCTTTTCCCAGAAGCCGCACTTCGTCCTTGAATAAGTGCTTGAGCGGTTCAATGAGCCGCAGCTTCATTTTTTTGGGCAGCCCCCCCACATTGTGATGCGACTTGATCACGGCGCTGGGACCGCCGAAAGCGGAGCGCGATTCGATGAGATCGGGATACAGCGTCCCCTGCGCCAGAAATTTCACGCCTTTTATTTTGCGGGCTTCCGCGTCAAAAACTTCAATAAAGGTCCGGCCGATGATCTTGCGCTTCTTTTCCGGATCGGCAACGCCTTTCAATTTCTTCAGAAAAACGCCGCCCGCCCGGGCAAAGCGCAGGTTGATGCGCAGATGCTTTTTGAACATATCGATTACACGGGCGGCTTCGCCCGCCCGCAGCACGCCGTTGTCCACAAACACGCAGGTGAGCTGCCGGCCGATGGCTTCGTGCAGCAGGACCGCCGCCACGGACGAATCGACTCCGCCGGAAAGCCCCAGGATCACCTTCTCTTCGCCCACCTGGGCGCGGATTTCCTCCACGGCCTGGGCGACAAAGGACTTCATCGACCAGGTCTTTTCGCAGCGGCAGATGTCAAACAGGAAGTTCGCCAGCATCCGCCTGCCCTCGTGGGTGTGAACGACTTCGGGGTGGAACTGCAGACCGTAGAAGCGTCTTTTCCCGTCTTCAGCGGCCGCCACTTGCGTGCTGGAGGTGGAAGCGGTCACGGAAAAACCGTCCGGAAGCGCGCCGATGGTGTCGCCGTGGCTCATCCAGCACTGCGTTTTTTTCGACACGCCGGAAAAAATGCCCCGGGATTTTTTGACGATCAGTTCGGCAAATCCGTATTCGCGCTTGGTCGAGCTGAGAACCGTTCCGCCCAGGGTTTCCACCATGTACTGAAGTCCGTAACAGATGCCCAGGACGGGAATGCCCAATCCGAAGATGCCCCGATCCACGCGGGGCGCGCTCTTGGCGTAAATGCTGGCCGGGCCGCCGGAGAGGATGATGCCTTCCGGCGCCAGCGCCCGGACGGCCGCAAGCGAAATATCGGGCGGCTCGATCTGGCAATACACGTGGTGTTCGCGCACGCGCCGGGCGATCAATTGGTTGTACTGCGAGCCGAAGTCGATGATCAGAATCACTTGTTTTTCCTCTTTTCGTTTTTCATGACTAACACAAATCCGGCAAAAAGATATTCCGTGTCGTGCGGTCCCGGCGCGGCTTCGGGATGGTACTGGACGCTCATGGCCGAAGCCATCTGCATGCCTTCGGATGTCGCGTCGTTGAGATTGACAAAGGACTTTTGGGCCTTGTCTGCCACCGATTCCGGCACGACGACAAAGCCGTGATTCTGGGAGGTGATTTCGATCCGGCCCGTTTCCAGATTTTTCACCGGCTGATTGATCCCGTGGTGGCCGAACTTCATTTTTTCCGTCCGGCCGCCGATGGCCTGGCCGAGAATCTGGTGCCCCAGGCAAATGCCGAAGACGGGGGTCCGGCCGATAAGCGCCCGGGCGGCGTCCACGATGTAGGGCAGCGCCGCCGGGTCTCCCGGTCCGTTGGAGAAAAGGACGCCGTCCGGCCGGTAGGACAGGATCTGTTCGCCGCCGGTGGTCGCAGGGACGACCAGGACCTCGCAGCCGTTTGCTTCGAGCAGCCGCAAAATGTTGAATTTGACCCCGCAGTCAAGGACCACCACACGCAGTTTCCGTACAGGCTTGCGCGCCGGGATTTTGCCCGGGCGGGGTGCGCCTTTTTTCCACAGGTACGGCTCGGCGCAGGTGACTTCCCGCACCAGATCGCGGCCGACCAGCCCCGGGTAGGCCCGCACCTTTTCCAGCAGGCGGGCGATGTCCGTGGTTTCGGTGGAAATCACCCCTTTCATGGCGCCGGAAAGGCGAAGTTTTCGCGTCAGCGCCCGCGTGTCGATGCCGGCTAGGCCGATTTTTCCTTTTTCCTCGAGAAAACCCTGAAGGCTTCCGGTCATCCGCCAGTTGCTGGGATGAGGCTGATATTCCCTGACGATGAAGCCCTCCAGATGGATGCCGGCCGATTCTCCGTCCTCATCGTTAATGCCGGTGTTGCCCACGAGCGGATAGGTCATGGCGACGATCTGGCCCTTGTAGGAGGGATCGGTAATCACTTCCTGATAACCGGTCATGCCGGTGTTGAAGACGACTTCCCCCAGCGTTTCCCCCGTCCCGGCAAAGGCATAGCCCTCGAAAACGCTTCCGTCTTCGAGGACCAGCAGGGCCGGACGGTCTTTGTGAACAAGGAACATCTGTGTGTTTACTCCACCTTTTTTTTGCCGGGGCAGGCGCTTCTATCCTTTTTTAAACGCCTCGTCAATGGATTAAAAATGCGGGACCGGGACCGCCGTTCCCCGCATCCGGATCAGCAGACAAACAGCATCTCCCAGAATTTCGGCAGAGGCCAGATTTCATCATCGACGATGTTTTCCAGCGCGTCCACGTATTCCCGAAGTTCGTCCATCATCGGCTTGACCTTGCCGCCCAGCAGCTCCGCCTTCTTGGGTTCGTCGTGCAGGGCGGCGGCCTGCTCCACCTTGGCCTGGATTTCTTTGTTGGCCGCGTAAACCTTGTTGATCAGGTCCAGAATTTTCTTCAACAGCTCGGTTTGCGGGGACACAACCGCGGCGGACCCCAGCACTTCCCGGGTCTCCACAATCGCCCGCGCCAGTCTCTTCTGGTAGGCCACGGCGCCCGGAATTACCTGCGTCAGACAGATGTGGTTCAGGCACTTGACCTCGATTTCCAGGTCCTTGATATAGCGCTCCACATGAATGAGATAGCGCGATTTCAGCTCCGCGTTGGACAGCACCTCGTACTTCTCGAACAGTTTAAGCGACTTGTCCGTGATGAGGGCCTTGAGCGCGGAGGGCGTCGTCTTTTCGTTGGGAAGCCCCCTTCTTTTTGCTTCAGCTTCCCATTCCGAAGTGTAGTTGTCGCCGTTGAACAGAATCGGCTTGATCGTCTTGATCTCGCTTTTCAGCACATCGAAAACGGCCTGATTGATGCTTTTCGCCTCTTTGGCGCGGATCTTTTCCGCCATCTCGTCGAGGCTTTCCGCCACGATCGTGTTGATCACCAGCGCCGGCGACGCGATGTTCTGCGAGGATCCGACCGCGCGGAACTCAAACTTGTTGCCGGTGAAGGCAAACGGCGACGTCCGGTTGCGGTCGGTGTTGTCCTTGCTCACGTGCGACAGGGAGGAAATGCCCAGGTCGATGATTTCGGCGTTGGTCGCCTTGGCGATGGTTCCCTTTTCAATGTTTTCCAGAATCTGCGTGAGCTGCTCGCCCAGGAAGACCGAAATGATGGCGGGCGGCGCTTCGTTGGCGCCCAGGCGATGATCGTTCCCGTAGGAGGCCACCGCCGCGCGCAGAACATCCGCATGCTTGTAAACGGCGCGCACCGTGGCGATCAAAAACACCAGAAACGAAATATTGTCCTGCGGCGTTTTGCCGGGGTTCAGCAGATTGTTGTCATTGTTGTCCGACATCGACCAGTTGACGTGCTTGCCCGATCCGTTGATTTTGGCGAAAGGCTTCTCGTGCAGGAGCGCGGCCAGGCGGTGCTTCTTGGCGACGTATTTGAGCGTGTCCATGACCAGCTGGTTGTGATCTGCGGCAATGTTGGCCTCTTCGTAAACCGGAGCGATCTCGTACTGGCTGGGCGCGACTTCGTTATGGCGCGTCTTGGCCGGAATGCCCAGTTTGAAAAGCTCTTCCTCCACGTCGTGCATGTAGGAGGAAATGCGCTCCTTGATGCTCCCGAAGTACTGATCCTCCAGTTCCTGGCCTTTTGCCGGCGGCGCGCCGACGACCGTCCGGCCGCCCAGCACCAGGTCCTGACGCTTGTAGTAGTAGTCCATGTCGATCAGGAAATATTCCTGCTCGGGGCCGAGATTCGAGTAAACCTTCTTCACGCCTTTAACGCCCAGCAGCTTGAGCATGTTGACGGCGCTTTTGCTCAAGGCGCGGATGGAGCGCAAAAGCGGCGTCTTCTTGTCCAGCACCTGGCCCGTATAGGAAATAAAGGCAGTCGGAATGCACAGCGTCGTGGATATGCCGTTGCGCTTGATGAACGCGGGCGAAGACATGTCCCAGGCCGTGTAGCCGCGAGCCTCAAAGGTCGCCCGGATGCCGCCGGAGGGAAAGGAAGACGCATCCGGCTCGCCCTGCACCAACTGTTTTCCGGAAAACCGTTCGATCACCGCGCCGGGACCGCAGGGGTCCGCAAAAGCGTCATGCTTTTCGGCGGTGATGCCCGTCATCGGCTGGAACCAGTGCGCAAAATGCGTCGCGCCTTTTTCAATCGCCCACTCCTTCATGGCGTGCGCGACGATGTTGGCCGTTTCCTCATCGAGCATCTGGTCCTCATTGATGGCGTCCATCAGCTTCCGGAACGTGTCCCTGGGCAGCTTTTCCTTCATCACCTTGTGGTTGAAGGTATCCTCGCCGAAATACTGGGACACGGGAACGAATTTTTCCTTTTCGATCACATACTGTCTTTCCGCCGCGAGAGTTGGGATTGTTTTTTTCATAAGTTTTCCATCCTTAGTTTGATAAATGTTATTCCAATGGCGCATTTTCGACGATTTCCCAGACGCCGGTGGGACAGGCCCCGGCGCAGAAACCGCACCCGATGCAACGTTCACGATCCACGACATATTCAAATCCGCCGGTCGCCTTCTCCAGACGGGAGACGGCTTTTTGCGGACAAATCTCCTCGCACATGCCGCAGTCCCGGCAGGCCCCGCAGGACGCGCAAGACGCCGCGCACGACGAAGCGTCGGCAGAGAGGCCGACGCGCGGATCGAAGTACTCGAGCTTTACCCGCTCGTAACGAATGGGCGGGAGCTTGTCGTACGTTTCCTCGATCCCCCGCAGAAGATCGTCGATCCGGCGGGCGGCAATCCGTCCGGCGCCGATTGCGTCGGTGAGCAGTCCGGGCCGGACCGCGTCCCCGACGGCGAACACCTGCGGATCGCTCGTGGCGAAGTTTTCATCGACTGCGACAAATCCCCTTTCCGTCCGGATCTCCGGGGGCAGAAACGACAGATCCGGCGCGTCGCCTACGGCGACGATCACCGTATCCGCCGGCAGCAGCGCATCGTCCGTCAGTTCGACGCCCCGGTCCGTGACCGCTTTGGTAAACCGCGGCCACAGGAACTGCGCGCCGGCCGCTTCGGCATGCCTGCGTTCCACGCCGAAGGAGGCGGGCTCCTGCACGTCGATCAGAACCACGCTTTTCGCCCCCAGGCGAAACGCCTCCGCAGCCGCGTCGCAGCCGACGTTTCCCGCGCCGATGATGACGACCTTTTCGCCGACTTTAGCACAATCCTGTTTGCTTTGCCGCAAGAACTCCAAAGCGGTGATCGCTTTTTCCATGCCGGGCGCGTTGAGCGTGCGGGGCCGGGCGGCGCCGGCGGCAATCACCACATAGTCATTTTCATTTTTCAGTTTCTGGAACCGGTCCTGCGTCAGAGGCCGGCCCAGCCGCACCTGACGGATGTTGCGGGCCAGACGGTCGATTTCGTGGGCCGCGACCTCAGTGGGAATGCGGCTTTTGGGAATCGAATCCATAATCTTCCCGCCCAGGTGCTTTTTGCTTTCGACAATGGACGCTTCATGGCCGGCCAGCCACAACTGCCAGGCCACGGACAGCCCCGCCGCGCCGCCGCCGATGACGGCCACTTTTTTTCCGGTTTCCGGCCGGCGCGCCGGTTCCCGGGCCGCAAGCGACGCTTTTCCCAAAACCGTGATGTCCACGGGCTCCAGATTCACCAGCCCCCGAGTGCAGTTCTGCATGCAGAGGTTCGGGCACAGGTAGCCGCAAACCGTGGCGGGAAAGGGCGTGTATTCCAGCGCCAGATTGACGGCTTCCTCCATCTTTCCCTTGCGGATCAGTTCCCAGCGCTTCTGCACCGGAATACCGGTGGGGCAGGCGGCCTGGCAGGGAGGCAGATACCTTTCATTGGCCCAGACCGGCGCGAAACGGCGCAGATCTCCGGCCGGAAGCAGGCCGATGGGTGAGCGGTCCAGATTCGACAAATCGCCGATGACGCCGCCCTGACCCAGTTCCTCGTCCCAGATGTCCTTGCGGAAGGCGTCCATCCGGCGGACGGCCCGCGCGAGCTTTTCGGAGGGCTTGCGCGCCACCAGGAGCTGCCACTCCGCGCACCGGGAAGCGAGCTGGTCAAACAGATAATGCTTGCCGATGGCCTGCAAAAACAGCTTCATCTTCGCCTGCAGCCACTGCCATTCTTCGTCCGGCAGTTCGGTAAACAGCTTGGCGTCGGCCTTGCTGTAGCTTTCCTGGCGGCCGCGGAAAAAGATTTTCCCGCCCACCATGCCGACGCAGGGCCGGTACCCAAGAACACTGCTTTCGTTTTCGGCGCCGGCGCCGCAGACGACGGCGATACCGCCCGCCATGAATTCGGCGAACGAATCCCCCACCTTGCCCATCACCCACAGTTCGGGCGGTTCAAAGCGGGGATTGTGCTTGGTCATGGTCATGCCGCGCGCGCCGATGTCGCCGTCGATGTAAATTTTTCCCTGGGCCATGGCGTTGGCCGCGCCGTTGGTCGCGTTGCCGTGGACGACAATCTCCGCGCCGGCATTGAGCCAGCCGATATCGTCGGACGCCGGACCGAAGACTTCGATGACCGTGTTGGCGCATCCCATCGCCCCCAGGCGCTGCCCGGACGTCCCCAGCACGTCCACCTTGACGCTCTGATTGCCGGCGCGCCACAGGCGCCCGCCGATGCCGTGCTGCCCGAAGGCGGTGACTTCAATCTGCCGGTAGCCGTCGGCGACGGCTCTCTGCATACGCTCTTCGAGAATCCGCGATTCCACACGCACGCTGTTTTCCACGCCGGCAATTTTTATCGTATCTTTCTTTGTCATGTTTTCGGCCTGTTCCCTATTTTCACCGGTAGGGGCCGGTCGCAGCCGCCCTGCGGGCGGCAAAGCCTTTCCCTACAACACGTATTTGATCTTCAACCGCTCGGCCGCATCCGCGTCGCCGATTCCCAGCGCATCCGACATGCCGATCGGCAGCGACGTTGAACGTCCCAGCGGAGCGACGATTTTTTTCAATTCCGTATCAAAACTCATATAGAGATCCACCACGCGCTGGGCGACTTTTTCCGGATCCAGCCTTCGGTCCAGGCGCGGATCCTGCGACGTGATGCCCTTGGGGCACACGCCGGTGTTGCAGACGTTGCAGCGGTCGCCTTCCGACCCCAGACAGCCGGCGGCGGCCTGCATGATGTACTTGCCGGTCTGCACGCCGCTCGCGCCCAGCATGATCAGCGCGGCCGCATTGGCGGCCAGATTGCCGTTTTTGCCGATGCCGCCGCCCGCAAAAAGGGGCAGCTCGTTTTGCCGGCCCAGTTTTACGAGCGTGAGATAAGCGTCGCGCAGATTGCTGGCGATGGGGTGTCCCATGTGGTCCATCGACACGTTGTAGGCCGCGCCCGTTCCCCCGTCCTCGCCGTCGATGGCCAGCCCCGCCGCGTAGGGATTGCGGGTCAGGTTGTTCAGCACCGCCATCGCCGTGCTGGTGGCGGAAATTTTCGGATACACCGGCACGCGGAATCCCCAGGCCATCGACATCGACTGGATCATCTTGGCCACGGCTTCCTCGATCGAGTACTTGGTCTGGTGCGTGGGCGGGCTGGGCAGGCTGATGCCCTGCGGCACGCCGCGGATCGCCGCGATGAGTTTGTTGACCTTGTACCACATCAAAAGGCCGCCGTCGCCGGGCTTCGCGCCCTGGCCGTACTTGATTTCAATCGCGCACGGGTCTTCTTTCATGTCGGGCAGGGCGTGGATGATTTCATCCCAGCCGAAATAGCCGCTGGCGATCTGCAGAATCACGTATTTTAAGAAGCGCGACTTGAGCAGACGGGGCGGACAGCCGCCTTCGCCGGTGCAGATGCGGACCGGCAGGCCAAGTTCTTCGTTCAGGTACGCGACGCCCATCTGCAGACCTTCCCACATGTTGGGCGAAAGAGCGCCGAAGGACATCGAACCGATGACAAGCGGGTAAATCTCGCGCACGGGCGGCATCCAGCCCTGCTCGCGGTTCACTTTCAGCATTTCCTCCGGCGGCAGCACCCGGCCCAGAAGCGTGCGCAGTTCGAACTCGTGCCGCCCCGCGTCGAGCGCCGGATCGGTGAGCATGGAAATGCGGACAAACTTGATTTTGTCGAGCACGCTGTCGGGATTGTTTCTCCGTCCGCCGCGCCTTCTGGGCTCGCCGCCCTGGTTGACGTGAAAGCGCAGCTTGTCGATTTCCGCGCTGCGCGCGGGCGCAATGGCGCCGTTGGGGCAGACGAGCGTGCACATGCCGCAGCCCACGCAGGCATGCGCCGGATCGGTGCGCTGATCGATGCCGTGGTACACGGCAAAAACGTTGCGGGGGCGGCTCTCCAGGCCGACCGGCGTCGAAAGCGCGCGCTTGCGGTGCACGCCCAGATCAATCGCCCGCACGGGACAGACGGCCGTGCAGCTTCCGCACAGCGTGCACCTGTCCTTGTTCCACAAAACCTGCCAGGGCAGATCTCCGACGCTTAGTGTAGATGGGGTAATGCGTCCCACTGGTTCCATTTTTCTATCTCCTGCCGCCCGCGGCGGACTAAGACGGTTTCATATTTCATCGGCTGATAGTCCAGGTTGATGTCCCGCTCCGGTATGGCCGCGTCCAGACCGCACATTTCCGACGAAAACGCGAAGATGCCGGGGCGGCCGCCCACAACGCCGGGGCGCAGTTTCTTCGAATCCTGCACCATGAACATCGACTTGTCCGGCAGGCAGCCGATTACGCAGTTCGGACCGTCGATGATCAGCGGCCGGCAGCTCTGCTTGAGATTTCTCAGTATCCGGCCGTCGGGATGGCGCGTCAGCTCCTCGTCCTTGAGCGGCGTGATGATGTGCTTGTACATTTCCATGCCCAGGCCGAGCTTGTTTTGCATGTAATGCAGAATGTGCGTGAACACTTCCGAGTCGGACTGGTAGCCGCTGTAGCCGGGGAAATTGCGCGACGTCAGAAATTCCCGAATCGGCACGAACGCGGTGTTTTCGCCGTTGGTCATCGTCGACATGCCCTGGATGAAAAATGGATGGCAGGCGTAAATGTCGATCGAATAGTTGGTGTTCTGCCGTCCCTGGCTCAAGATGGTGCGCGCCGAGAGATCCTTGCGGTCGAGCCCGAGGTAGTCCGCGACGGTCAGAGGATCTCCCACTTCCTTGATCATGATGACATCCGGCCAGAAGCTGAAAATCAGCATGGACTGGTCTTTTTCTCCTATTGCGCGCAGTTGCAGCTGAATCATCATCAGGCGGTGCTGAATTTCGTCCTGGGGCAAGCCGTCCCAGTCGGCCGGATATTCATACACCCGGATGACGTAGTTATCCCTTTTGGGCGTGCCGGCCGGCGTCGGCCGGGTGGGCCGGAAGGACAGCTTGTATTTCACCATGAAGTCCAGATCGATCATGAAGCGGTCGAGCGCCTTGATGCCTTCGTTGGAAAAGATGCCGGAAAGGATCGGTTCGTTTTGAAATTTTTCAAACTCGCCGCCCAGATCCGTCAGGAACAATCCCACGCCGGAGCCGTCATGCCCTTCCTTCATCACGTTGAGCGCATTGATGGCCACCATCGGCGACAGTGGATCGTTCGCGGTTACTGCAAATAAACGACACATTTTTCTCTCCTTCCTCAACTCGCGCCCGGCGTCTGACCGGGCGGCGGAAACCTCGTTGCCAGAGTCATGCCAAAGCGGTCCTCCGAACGGGCCGGTATTCCTTCTCCTCCGGCAGCCGGAGCTCCTCTCCGGCGGGAGTTGCGCGGGCGAAACGGGAATTCCCGTCTTTACAGCAGTTTCTCCCTCCCGAATCCGCCGGCGCCGGGACGGAGAATAGCCGGATCTTTTAAAAACTTCTTTTGAAAAACCGTTTTCTCCGCAGAAGCTCCTTTTTCCGCGGCAAATAAAGGAACAATTTTGTTATTTTCTTAAAAGGCAAAACATTATTGTTCTTTTTTTTCGTTCACTCCTGCCATCTTGCGCCAATTCGCATAAAATTCGAACAAAAACGTTCTTCAATTACCCGAATCCTTTCCCTTTTTACGGAAGTGCCGGGGATCAATGCCCATCTTCGCTATCTTGTACTGGATAATCCGTTTGGTCGTGCCTAAAAGCTTGGCCGCCTTGGTTTGATTGCCGCTCGTTTCCGTGAGCGCATCAATGATGAGCGATCGCTCCTGTGCTTCCACGACCGAGGACAGCTTGCTGCGATCCTTGCGGTCCAGCTCCTTTTCTCGCAGCTGCAAAGACGGCGGCAGATGCAGGCAGTCCACAATATCCGTTTTCGTCAGAAGGACGGCCCGCTCCATGCAGTTTTCCAGTTCGCGGACGTTCCCCGGCCACTTATGCGACAGGAAGACCTCAATAGCCGCGGTGGAAATTCTTTTCACGTTTTTGCCCATTTCCTTGTTGTATTTGAGAAGAAAATGGTCCGCCAGCAAAATCACGTCGCTGCCGCGTTCCCGAAGCGGCGGCAGGTAAATGGGAAAGACGTTCAGGCGGTAAAACAAGTCCGCGCGGAAACGGTCGGCCAGAATGTCCTGTTCGAGATTGCGGTTGGTGGCCGCGATGATCCGGACATTCACATGGACCACCCGAGACGAGCCCAACGGCTGAAACTTCTTTTCCTGCAGCACCCGCAGCAGCTTGACCTGCGCGGCGGCGGACAGTTCGCCCACTTCGTCAAGAAAGATCGTGCCGCCATTGGCTTCTTCGAAGCGCCCGCGGCGGGTCTGGAGCGCGCCTGTGAACGCGCCTTTTTCATGGCCGAACAATTCGCTTTCAATGAGTGTGTCCGGAATCGCCGCGCAGTTCACCTGCACCAGCGGCCCCCCCTTGCGCGGCGAATTGTTGTGAATGGCGCGCGCCACCAGCTCCTTGCCCGTGCCCGTCTCGCCGGTAATCAGCACGGTCGTGTTGGAATCGGCGACCTGCGCCACCAGGCCGAAAACCTCCTGCATGGCCTTGGAATGGCCGATGATATCCATGGACGGCGCACGGTTCTGGCCGACGATTTTCCTGAGGCGGCGGTTTTCTTCTTCCAGCGCGCGGATATGCACTGCCTTGGCCATCAGTTCGGCCACCGCGGAAAGCATGGCCAGCTCCTTGTCCAGGTTTTCGACTTCCCTGGCCACCTTGTCGGCGGACAACACGCCGACCACGCGTCCGTCATACATGATCGGCACGCAGAGGAAGGAAAGCTCGGCGCGGTTTAAGTGCCGCCGCGCGCCGGTGCGGTCCAGGAAGTGCGCCTCCTGACCCAGGTTCGCAACGGCCATGGGACGCCCGGTTTCCACCACCTTGCCGGTAATGCCCTCCCCCGGTTTATACGTCACTTCCAGACCTTCCAGGTTGACGTCATGGGCGATGTCCAGCCAGGCTTCCTGCTTGTCCCGGTCCAGAAGCGATATCATGCCGCGCTGCATTCCCAGGCGCGAACTCATTTCATTGAGAACCTCTTCCAACTGATCGCGCAAATCACCCGGCTGCGCGAAAATCTTGGCAATGGCGTGCAGAGCCGCCAACTCTTCATATGTGTGAATGCTCAATGTCGTTCCTTTCTCATACGAGCTTTTGAAAAAAACTTTGTCCATATCCGGCAGACAACCTTTAAAATATTGTGACAAAAATGTTCAAATAGCAATTCATATTTCTGTCGTTGGAACGATATAGTGCAAGGAGCAAACCATTTTCGGAACAACTTTGTGAAAATGAAAGGCGGATTGATAAAATTCCTCATTCTGTTATGATAGGAACCATCGGGGATGGTGGCGTATGGATATGTTTCTTGCGATAGCCCTGGGCATCGGGCTTGCAGCGGCCTGCGGATTTCGCGTTTTTGTGCCGCTGTTGGCGCTCAATCTTGCGGCGCAGGCGGGACAGATCAGCCTGCCGGACGGTTTTGCCTGGATGGCAGGCACCCCGGCAACAGTCGCTTTTGCCACGGCCACGCTCGCCGAAGTGCTCGGCTATTACCTGCCCTGGTTCGACTCTTTCCTGGACACGATAGCCACGCCCGCGGCGGTCGTCGCCGGCACGATCACTACAGCCGCGGTGATTCCGGACATGGGACCGTTTTTCAAATGGACGCTGGCGCTTATCGCCGGCGGCGGTATCGCCGGGCTGGTGCAGATTTCCACCGTGGCCCTGCGCGCCAAGTCGCTACTGGCCACCGGCGGGACCGGCAATCCCGTTTTTTCCACACTCGAGCTGGCCGGCTCCGTCGTCACAACGCTTTTAGCCCTTTTCGTTCCCCTCTTGTGCCTGGCGCTTCTGGCGCTGTTCGGCTTGGGACTGCTTAGAAAGGCGTTGCGGCGGGGGAAAAACCGTCCCGCGCCGCAGCCGCTGTGCGGTGGTCCGGCGCGGATTCCGGAAAATGAAAAACGTTAAAAATCGAGAGTGACCTTGCCTAAGCGTTTCAGCCGATCGGCGTTTTTCAGGATATGGTCCGCGTAGAGCATGTCCATTTTGGTGGTGTGGTTATAAAGCCAATCTTTCATAAACAGGACCATCTTCATTCCCAGATCCTGATCTCCCGCCTGATAAGCGCGGAGAAAATCTTCCACCTTCCGGATAAACCGCTGATGGTCGTCGTTGTGCTTCATATAACCGGGAAACTGCGAATCCATCATGACGATGTCTTCCTGGTGGAAATGGGTAGCCAGGTAATTCACCATGTCGCGAATGGAAGGCAATAAATCTTCGGTTCCGCTTTCCAGGTCTTCAATCAGACTGTTGACAATATCAAAAAGTTTCCTGTGCTGGGTGTCGATAATCGGCACATGAACACTGTATTTCGGCTCCCATTGAATTGGCAGTATCTGGGACATGACTTCTCCTCCTTTGTCCGTCAAGGATTATAAGAACAGTACGGGGGGATGTCAACGTCAATCAGGTCAGGAGGCAAAACCGCCGTCGGTTAGCGGGCTGTATACCTCCACGCTGCCGCATTTCGCAAAACCGGCCTGCCGGTAAACGGACAGGCCTTCCGGCGCGGCCTGGAGGGTGATCCAGCGGGCGCCGGCCTGTCCGGCCGTGCGCATCGCCGCGTGCGTAATCTCGCGGCCAATCCCTTTTTTCCGGTGCGCGGCAAGAGTGGTCACAAAATAAATACCCGCCGCCGGGCCGTTTTGAAACAATATAGCAGTGGCGGCCGGGGTGGAATCTGCAAAAGCCATTAACAGCTTCTGCGGCGCTGCAGACCCAAGCGGCAGGGCTTCCACAAACCGATAAAACGATGCGCGGGCGCAGGAAGGAAAATCAAAACCGGCAAAGGCAACCTCTGCCCAGGCCAGCCTTTGTCGCTCGTTTTCAACGCGGACGACGGACGCGGCGGCTTCCGGTTCGGGCAGGCGGTTGAGGTCTGCCAACATTGACGGAATGCTCTCCACCGGAACCAGGCCCTCCCCGCGGAGCAGATCGTTTGTCGCCGGCGATTGAGCGCCGGGGAACACCCACCACCAGAAGGGCAGTTTGTCTTGCTCGTAATATTTCCGGACCTCCCGGACGGCTTGTGCGTCCCCGGACAAAAGCGGTTTTTCATTCCAGGCCATATTGAGATCGGCGGAGGCAATCCCCGTCTTCATGGCCCAGACAGAGCCACGGCAATAGGGACGGAAAAGGAGGCTTCCCCAAAAGCGGCAATTATCAAAAAAAGTTTTTTCAACAAGCCGGATTTTCGACATGGACCGGCAAAACCTCTATATGCCCGTTCTCAGGTTTTTGGGCGGCCGGAATCTGGATTTCAGGAGGCGATGCGCGCCAGTTTCATCCAGCTTGCGGTATCCCAGCCTTCGGATACGTCTTCCCCCCGCGGATGCAAACCGCATTTCAGGGCAAAATACCGGTGCAGCGCCAGACAGCCGGTCAGCTCCGGATGAAAGACGGTGACCACAACGCGGTCGTTTTCCGCCGCAGCTATGTAATCGTCCATTCGGAGCAAAACCTTAACGTCTTTTCCGACGCTGCGAATTTTGGGCGCGCGGATAAAGGTGAGGGGAATCGGCGCGGGCGAGACGGCTTCGATGAGCGCTTCGCTGTGAAAGCTGTCGAGCTGGCCGCCGAAGCCGTTGCGCTCGATTTCCATGTCGATGAGGCCCAGGCAGGATTTTTCGCCGGCCACGTTCGTTGCCAGCAAAATAGCGCCCGCGCATGTGCCCCAGAGCTTCATTCCCCGGCCGGCGTGGCGTCCGATGGCTTCCACCAAGCCGAAAAGCTGAAGCAGCCTGGCCAGACAGGTGCTCTCCCCGCCGGGGAGAATCAGGCCCGCCAGATTTTCAAAATCTTTGGCCTCTTTAACCCGCCGGTAGGGAAGCCCCAGTCTTTCCAGGTGTTCAAGGTGTTCGTGAACGCCGCCCTGCAGATCGAGAACGCCGACAATTTCCGGCTGCGGCCCGATGAAGTGTACGGACATGGCGTTTTTTACCAGCCTCGCTTCGCCAGAAGCTGCTCGGGCGGAATTTGCCCGATTTCCAGGCCCGGCATAGCCTCGCCCAATCCCAGCGACGCTTCCAGGACCTTCTGAGGATCGTTAAAATACGCGGTCGCCTTGACGATGGCGCGCGCGCGGCGCGCCGGATCGGCGGATTTGAAAATGCCGGAGCCGACAAAAACGCCGTCGCAGCCCAGTTGCATCATCAGCGCCGCATCGGCGGGCGTTGCAATGCCTCCCGCGGCAAAGTTGACCACCGGCAGGCGTCCCAGTTCCCGGACCTTCAGCGCCAGTTCATAGGGCAGCCCGTTTGTCTTGGCAAAGCCTGTCACTTCCTCCACGGGCATTTGCGCCAGCTGGCGGATCTCGCGGTTCATCGTTCTCATGTGGCGGACGGCTTCCACGACATTGCCCGTTCCCGCTTCGCCCTTGGTGCGGATCATCGCCGCGCCTTCGGCGATGCGTCTTAGCGCCTCTCCCAGGTTCCGCGCGCCGCAGACAAAAGGAATCGAGAACTTGGTTTTATCGATATGGCATTCTTCATCCGCCGGCGTCAGGACTTCGCTTTCGTCTATGTAGTCGATGCGCAGGGCTTCCAAAAGCTGCGCCTCCACGAAATGACCGATGCGCGCCTTGGCCATGACCGGAATCGACACGGCCTTCTTGATTTCGGCAATCATGGCCGGATCGGACATGCGGGCCACGCCGCCGTCTTTGCGGATGTCCGCCGGCACGCGCTCGAGCGCCATCACGGCGACCGCGCCCGCCTCTTCCGCGATTTTGGCCTGTTCCACATTGGTGACGTCCATGATGACGCCGCCCTTGAGCATTTGCGCCAACTGAACATTTAATTCATAACGTTTTGAATCCACTTTCTATTCGCCTCCTGACTTTCAAAAAATTCGACTTGACGGTTTTTCTTTCTTTTTTTTCAATTTAATGTGGAAATAATAAGAATACAAATGGGATTTCGTCAAGCATAATAATTTCCGCCTACCACAGCAGACGGGTTTGAATGTTGCGGCAGGACAGGTATTGTTTGATTTCCGATATCGTGTAGGTCCGGTAATGCACCATCGAGGCGATGAGCGCCGCATCGGCCCGCCCGCGCGCAAGCACGTCCGCCAGATGCTGGGGTGTGCCGGCACCGCCGGAGGCGATCACCGGAATGCGGACCGCTTCGGAAACGAGAGCCGTGAGAGCAATCTCGTAACCGTCCTTTGTGCCGTCCGCATCGATCGAATTAAGGCAGATTTCTCCCGCGCCCAGCCGTTCGGCCTTTTGCGCCCAGGTCAGTGCGTCGATTCCCGTGTATCTTCTGCCGCCTTCAATGACGATTTCATAGCCGGAAGGCGTTTGCCGGGAAACGGCCACTTTTTTCACGTCCATGCCCAGAACCACGCATTGGCTGCCGAAGGCCCGGGCGCCCTGGGTGATGATGCCCGGCTCGAGGACGGCCGCGGAATTCACGCTGACTTTTTCCGCCCCCGCCCCGATGACGCGGCGCATGTCGTCGAGGCTGCGGATGCCGCCGCCCACGGAAAAGGGAATGAAAATGGTTTCCGCGACGCGCCTAACAACGTCGATCATGATGTCGCGCTTATCGGAGGACGCCGTGATATCGTAAAAAACGATTTCGTCGGCTCCCTGCTCGTAATACTGGCGCGCCGCCTCGACCGGATCGCCGATATCCACATTGCCCTGGAACTTGATGCCTTTGGTGAGCTTTCCCGCCCGCACGTCCAGGCAGGGAATGATTCTCTTGGAAATCATCTTCCCCTCCAGCCGCAGAAATTTTTCAGAATCTGCAAACCGGGCCGGCCGCTTTTTTCCGGGTGAAACTGCACGGCCACCAGATTGTTCACCGCCAGGGCCGAACAAAAGGTAATGCCGTATTCCGTCGTCGCCAGCACCGCCTTTTCATCGCCGGGCGACGGATAATAGGAATGCACAAAATAAAACTCCGCTTCCGCCGGTACGCCGGCAAACACCGGATGCGGGCGCCTGAGCGCCACACGGTTCCAGCCCATGTGCGGAATTTTCAAACGCCGGCCGTCGGCAACCAGGTTTTCCGGAAAGCGCCGCGTCGTGCCGCCCACCAGACCGATGCACTGCGTGTCGTTTTCCTCGGAAGCGTCCAGAATAATCTGCGTGCCCAGGCAGATGCCCAGAAGCGGCTTTCCCGACGAACGGCAGCCAAGCAGCCACGAATCGAGTTTTTTATGCCGCAGGTACGCCATGGCTTCACCCGCCGCTCCGACGCCGGGAAAAATCACACAGGACGCAGCCGTCAGGACGGACGTGTCGTCCGTAACGACATATTCCTGCCCGATGACGTGAAGCGCGCGCGCGACAGAGGCGATGTTGCCCGCGTTATAATCAATGATGGCGATCATTCTTTTGTTCCCTTAAAACAGCCTGCCGCCGTTTCCGACGCTTTCCTAGCAATTTTTGTGCGCAAAGCCAATAACTATTGCCTTTCTGATGCCGAAGCGGCTGCCTGATGATAATGCTTGCCCTGATAGGAATCGCGTTTTTCGAGTTCTTTATGAATCGCATTGAGGACATCCAGCTTGTTGGCCGCCCAGGCGGGCGCGAGAAAAATATCGCGGTAGCCGTCGGCCGTAAGGCGCTGGATGACCATCTCCGGCGGCAGAAGCTCCAGGACGTCGGCCGTCAGAGAAGCATATTTTTCTTTTGTAATCATGGGAATCGATCCCTGCTTGTAGAGTTCGCCGAGCGGCGTGCCGTCGAGCGCCAGCAGCGAATGAATTTTAATGCCTTGCACCGGCAGGGCGGCCAGAGTTTGCGCCGTCGTCCGTACATCTTTGTCACTTTCCCCCGGCAGGCCGATAATAATGTGGACACAAATGTTCAGGCCTCGGCCGGCCAGAAGCCGGACGGCCTCCAGAAACTGCGCATAATCATGGCCCCGGTTGATGAAAGCCAGCGTCCGGTCATGAACCGACTGCAATCCCAGTTCCACCCAGACATGATATTTTTTTCGCGCATACCCGGCCAGCAGGTCCGCGACATCCGGACCCACTGAGTCCGGGCGTGTGCCGATGGCAAGACCGATGACATCGTCCTGGGACAGCGCCTCGTCGTAGAGCGCCCGGAGTTTTTCCACCGGCGCGTAGGTATTGGTGAACGTCTGGAAATAAGCGACAAATTGCGACGCGGCCGGCTTGTAATATTTTTTGCCGGAAGCAATCTGGTCTGCCACGGAGGGCAGAGCCCCGCTCTGGCGCAGTTTCGACCCCCGGCCGTCGCAGTAAATACAGCCGCCCACGGCCACCTGCCCGTCGCGGTTGGGACAGGTGAAACCCGCGTCGATCTGGAGCTTGTGCACGGTGCAGCCAAACAGGTTGCGCCAGTAGCTTTTCAGATCGTAGTAGCGTTTGTTGTTTTTCCAAAACTCCGGCTTGCCCACGGCGCCCTCTTTTTTATGTTGTTTTTTTAAAAGCCTTACCGTAAAAAACGCTTATGACACCTTTCGTCGTTCCGTGCAAGCGACGCGAAAGACAGCATCCGGAGCCGTCCGGGCTGACGGTCCGCGCCGCGAAAACGCGGGCGTTCGGCAATCGCCGTCTTTTATGTGAAACGCGATTTACCGGCAAGCACAAAAGATGAGGAGTACATTTTGTCCGATTTTTACGACATACTGGTCATCGGCGGCGGACATGCCGGTTGCGAAGCGGCGCTGGCTGCGGCGCGCATGGGCGCAGAAACGCTTTTGTTCAACATCAATCTCGATTCTCTCGCGCTCATGTCCTGCAATCCGGCCATCGGGGGGCTCGCCAAAAGCCAGCTCGTTAAGGAAATCGACGCCCTGGGCGGCGAAATGGGGAAGGTGACGGACAAAACCGCCGTCCATTTCCGTCTGCTCAACGCCTCCAAGGGACCGGCCGTTCAGTCCACCCGCATGCAGTGCGACAAGCAGCTTTACCGCCTGACCATGAAGGCCGCCGTCGAAAATCAGCCCCGCCTGCACGTCCGCCAGGCCATGGTGGAAGCGCTGGCCGTTGAAGGCGGCGCCGTCGCGGGCGCGCTGGACGCCAGCGGCCATTTTTACGGCGCGAGAAAAATTATCGTCACCACCGGCACCTTTTTAAACGGTCTGGTGCATATCGGCACATCACAGACTCCGTCGGGGCGGGCGGGAGAGCTCGCCTCCGTGGGGCTGGCCAATCAGCTCAAGGCGCTGGGATTTGACGTGGGCCGGATGAAAACCGGCACGCCGCCGCGTCTCAAGGCTTCGACAATTGATTTTTCCGTTCTCGAGCGCCAGGACAGTGATGCCGATCCCGCGCCCTTTTCCTTCACCACCCGGGCGCTCCGGACCGAACGTCTCCCCTCTTACTTTACCGGCACGTCCGCAGAGACACATCGCGTCATCCGGGACAATATTCAACACTCGCCGCTTTACGCGGGAGTCATCAAGGGCGTCGGCGCGCGCTACTGCCCGTCGCTCGAAGACAAGGTCATGCGCTTCGGCGACCGCCATAGCCATCCCGTGGTCCTGGAGCACGAAGGCCTCGACACGCAGGAAGTTTACGCCAAGGGTCTGGGCAACTGCCTGCCGCTGGAATTGCAGTACCGGATCGTCCACAGCGTCAAAGGCCTGGAGCAGGCCGAAATCATGCGGCCTGCCTACGCCATCGAATACGACTTCGTTCAGCCGAGCCAGCTCAAAAACACGCTGGAGACGAAATTGATCGCGGGCCTGTACCTGGCAGGCCAGATCAACGGTACGTCCGGCTACGAGGAGGCGGCGGCGCAGGGCTTATGGGCGGGCATCAACGCAACGCTTGCGCTTCAGGGCGCGCCGCCGTTTGTCCTGGACCGCTCCGAAGCCTATATGGCGGTGATGATCGACGACCTCGTCACGCGGGGCGTGGACGAACCGTACCGCATGTTTACCTCCCGCGCCGAGTACCGCCTCATTTTGCGCGAAGACAACGCCGTGATCCGCCTGCTGGGCAAGGGCTGCGCGCTGAGGCTGGTCGACCGGGCCCACGTAAACGATCTTCAGGAAAAAATGAAAAAAATCGAACTGGGGATCGCCTCTCTCAAATCCGTCACGGTCAAGCCGTCGCCGGAGGTCAACGAGAAGCTCGCCCGGCGCAACTCTCCGGCAATGACGCAGCCGACCAGCCTCTACGGACTTTTAAAAAGGCATGAAATCGCCTACGACGATTTGCGCGATATCCCCGGCTGGATTCCTGAGCCGGATCCCTTTGTGCAAAAGCAAATTGAAATCGAAACGAAGTACGAAGGCTACATCAGGCGGCAGTTCGAAGCGACCCGCAAATTGAAGGAGCAGGAAAAAAAGAAGATCCCGCCGGATTTCGATTATATGCAGGTGCCGGGGCTCTCCAATGAACTGCAGGCCAAGCTCACACGCATCGCGCCTTCCACCGTGGGCCAGATGGAGCGCATTCCCGGCATGACCGAAGGCGCCATGTCCGCCGTCCTCATCATGCTCCGCAAGAGGGAACCGGCATCCGCAGCGCCCACAGAAGAGGCACCCATTTGACTTTTTGTCCCGAGGCATTAAAATAACAACAGCAAATGATTGTGATTATTTAAGCAAAGCGGCGTTGTTTGAAAAAGTGTAACCGTATCCGGCATTTTTCACAGGAGTGCGTGTAAAAAAGTTTTGGATGCCCATCCGATAGCCTCCTTCATGAGGTCTGAGGACCGCCTTCGCAGGTTTTACCGAAGTATTCCAATACACCAATTAAATATTGTATTCGATGACGTTCCGGGGACGGCGGAATTTCACAAGTCCCCGCGCCCTTGCGGCCCTGTTTCATCATTTTGAAAATGACATCAGGCGTCATCACCGTCATCGGCGTTGGGTTTTAAACCATGAAGATACTTCATGAAAGCATGAATCAATCCTTTGGCGCCCCGGCAGCGGCCCTGGTCCTTATGCTCCCGCCCGTTGTCAGCATCGCTGTTGTGCTGTGGCTGGAGCGGTTTGTGGGAATTTTAGTCTGCATCGTTCTTTTTCCGGTTATTTACGTCCTGTCTTTATTTTTAATGCTTTGCGGGATGGCGATTGTGACGCGATCTCCGGCAAACAAAAAAACGCCTGCTCACATGGAAGCGCTGGAAGAACGCGTCCGCCTCCTGGAAGAGTTGGTCGGCCAACTGGCCCTAGAAAACGCGCTGTTAAAAAAAGCCCGGCGCGGCGATCTTGCAAAGGAACCAGAGAAAACGGCGCTGCCTCATCAAACGGCGCCGCGTCAAGCATCTGAACGTGAAAAGAATATAACGCGTTGACAACTTTGAAAATTAGTTTACAATAGCGCTTCATTTTTTAAATCCAGAGGGGGAAGGCCATGGAAGCAGCGAAGCATATCGATAAGATTTTAAAGAAGAACGGACGGATCACGACCAACGATCTGGTGGATAAAACGGGCTTTTCCCGGGCCTACGCGCAGCGGTTTCTCAAAAAAATGGTCGAGGAGGGAACGCTGCTTCGGATAGGCAAAGCCAATCAGGCGCATTATGTGCCGGCGCGCCGACGGGGCAAGCCGCCGGCAAAACCCATGCGAATTCGAAAAATTCTGACGAACGAAGGGCTTTCCGAAACAAAAATAATGAACCGGATTCAGGAAGAAAGCTCCGTCTTTGCCGGCCTGCCCGGCACTGTGGCGTCTGTCGCGCTGTACGCGCTTACCGAACTTCTCAAGAACGCCGTCAAGCATTCCGCATCGGAAAAAATCGACCTGCAGGCACTGAAAACGCCGACGGAGCTCCACTTTACCGTAAAGGACTGGGGCGTCGGCATTTTCAACAGCATCATGCAAAAAAAGCGGCTGGTCTCAACGGGGGACGCGGTTCAGAAACTGCTTAAACGCCGGCCGGCGATTGCACCGGAACCGGGAAGCCGGCAGGCGGTCCTGACCATATCCAAAATCGCGGATCGGCTGACGATAGCCAGTTTTGAAAAAAAGGTCGTCTTCGACAATCTCCAGGATAAAATTTTTGTCCGGGAAATCGAACCTGCGCAGGGCACACGGGTGGACTTTATTCTGAAACTGAAAACACCCGCTAAACCGGTAAAAAAAGCATCGCGCCCGCTGCGAAAAGCCTCCGCGCGCTGATCCTCTCTGTGACGTCCCGGTCGGCCGGACCTTGACAGCCGACCGGGATGTTTATGCCCGCGGCCTTTTGAAAAAAAAACGGCCACGTCTGCCGGCGCGGGAGCAAAGAGAAAACATGCCAAAGCCCTCTCCTGAAAGAACTACAGCGGTCTTTTCGTCATCAGTCGCCGAATCCGATGCCAAGGATGGAGCATGAAAACCGTTTCTCTCTTCATTCCCTGCCTGGTGGATTTGTTTCTGCCCCGGATCGGCGAGGCTACCTATCGGCTCCTTGCGCGCCTGGGTGTGCGCTGCATTTATCATTCCGAACAAACCTGCTGCGGTCAGCCGGCCGTAAACGCCGGCTTTACCAAAGAGGCACGCCTCGCGGCCAGGCATTTTATTGATGTCTTCGGAGATGACGAGGCGATCGTCAGTCCTGCCGGCTCGTGCGTCTGCGCCGTCAAGACCCATTATCCGGAACTGCTCGAAAACGAACCGTTCTGGCGGGAACGCGCCGAGGCGCTGGCCCCGCGTATTTACGAGCTTTCTCAGTATCTCGTCGATGTCCTGGGCGTTTCCGACTGCGGCGCCTTCTATGACGGCAAAGTCGCCTACCACGAATCCTGCCATATCCTGCGGGGCCTGGGCGTTTCCGCGCAGCCGAAAGAACTGCTGTCCCGCGTCAGGGGAGCAAAGTTGGTTCCCTTGCAAGGAGCGGAAACCTGCTGCGGCTTCGGCGGAGAGTTCGCCAACCGCTATCCGGAAATCTCCACGGCCATGGTCAAAGAAAAATGCGAAAACTATCTGGCCTCCGGAGCGGACCTTCTGCTGCTGAACGAGCCGGGCTGTCTGCTCAATATCGGCGGCTATCTGAGCCGCCATGTCCCGGACAGGAAAGTTATGCATCTGGCAGAGTTTCTCGCCGCGGCCGGACGGGAGGAGCGGTAAGCCATGGACGTTCGAACGCAGGAATTCGCGGCCGCTGCCAACCGGGAACTGAAAAATGAACGCAGCCGGAATTTTCTGGGCCGCCTGGCGCCGTACTTCGCCAGGTCCTGCGCCGGCGCCATGAAGACATTTCCCGATCCGGCCGCAGCCGTTGCCTGCGGCCGCGCCATCCGCGCCGACGCTGTCGCGCGCCTGCCGGATCTTCTGGAACAGTTCGCAAAAAACGCCCTGGCCTGCGGCGCAAAGATCATCTGGGCAAAAACCGCCGCCCAAGCCAACGAATTCATCCTTGCTCTCGCCAAAGAAAAGGGTGTCCGCTATGTCGCCAAGGGCAAATCGATGGTGACGGAAGAAATGGGGCTCAACGAATATCTTAAAACCAACGGCATTGACGCCTTTGAGACGGACCTGGGCGAATTCATCATCCAGCTCCTGCGGCGGCCGCCGTTTCATATTGTCGGCCCCGCCATCAATTTGCCGGTCGAGGAAATTCGCGACCTTTTTCTGGCGCACGGCGTGATTGACGAGCCGACCACGGACCGGATTGCGCTGGGCGGCGCGGCACGCCGCTACCTGCGCGACAAGTTCAGGCGCCTGGACATGGCCGTCACCGGCGTGAACATGGCCGCGGCCGATACCGGTGCGATTTTCAATGTGGAAAATGAAGGCAACATCCGGCTTTGCAAATCGTCCCCCGCCATCCAGGTTTCCGTGATGAGCCTGGAAAAGGTCGTGCCGACCATGAACGACGCCCTGCATCTGCTGCGCCTTTTGTGCCGCCACTGCACCGGGCAGAAGCTTTCGTCTTACGTCTCCATCGACTGCGGCCCGAAAAAGCCGGGTGACGCCGACGGACCGGAAGAGCTCTACATTCTTATTCTGGACAACGGGCGCTCGGAGATTTACCGGGACGTCAAAGCCCGCGAGGCGCTGCGCTGCATCCGCTGCGGCGCGTGCCTGAGCGTCTGCCCCGTTTACGGAAAGATCGGCGGTTATCCTTACGGCTGGGTCTATTCCGGTCCGATGGGACAAGTCCTCAATCCCCTGCTGCTGGGCCGCGAGCAAACGCGCGACCTCTACTTTGCCACGACGCTTTGCGGCGCGTGCCGGGACGTCTGCCCTGCCGGCGTCGATCATCCGCGTTTGTTTCTTCACTACCGCGAACAACAGGCTTCTTCCGTCCGTGCGCAGGGGCTTTTTTTCAAGGCGTGGGGCCGGCTGGTGAAAAGCGGCGGCCGCTGGCATTTCGCCGTCCGTCTGTTGCGGCCGCTCATCAATCGTTTCGCCGCAAACGGCGTCATCCGCAAAATGCCTGGGCTGATGAACGGGTGGTTTGCCTCGCGCAACCTGCCGGCCCTGGCGCATAAGACGTTTCATAAACAGTGGAAAAAACAAGAAAGGCAACGTGATGCCGGACGACGTTAGACGGTTTATTTTGCGCAAGCTCAAAAACGCGCCTGCCGGGACAGCACCTTCAAGACCGCCGCTGCCGCCGCTCCCGGTTTTATCGCTGAACCGGGAGGAGCTCATTTCCCTTTTTACGGAAAATCTGGCGGAGCAAACAGGTATGGTTTATCGGGCGGCAAACGCGCAGGACATTAAACCACACCTTGCCGAAATCGCCGCCCGGGAACAAGTGAAAATAATGCTGGCCGCAACGGATGCCGTTTTGGCGCCTCTCCATCTTCGCGCTTGGGGGAAAACGACGGGCGTCGAGGTTCTGACGGCAGAGGATTTTCCCGACCGCGAGAGCTACCGGGAAGCGGCTTTCAACAGGGTCCAGGCAGGCGTCACAGGCGCGGACTGGGGAGTGGCCGAATCCGGGACGATTTGCCTTCTGCACGACAGGGATCAGCCGCGGCTCATCTCCATTGCACCCCTTCTCCACATTGCAGTGCTTCCCGTCGAGCGTCTTGTAGCCGTCTATGAACAGGTTGTGCAGAGCGTTTACGCGGATAAGAACCGGCTGCCGGCTCATTTTACATTCATCACCGGCCCGAGCATGACGGCCGACATCCAGGGCGGCCCTTTCAAAGGCATGCACGGCCCGCGCAAACTGATCGTAATCCTTGTCGGCTGAAACTGCGACATGATCAAAGGAGATAAAACGGCGTCACGCCGCTGGAGTGATTTCGATTCGTGCAATCATAGCTCGGGGGACGACGTTACAGGAAAAATGGAGCTGAACGAAATAAGCAATCTTCCTGTTTCCAAATTCGCAGCCGCAAAGTCACATCTTTATTTCCGGGTGCCCGAGCCCACGCTGTGCAATCTTGATATTTATCGGGAAACCATTTATGGTTTCGCTGTTGGCGAGCGGCAAACCATTCCGACCGAAAACGGACAGGAAGTGACCAAGACGGGGCTTGGCAGAAGAGGATAGAAAATAATGATCGAACACATCGCGATTCAGTCCGCCGGAACCTTCACCGTGGCCGTCATCGCTCTCATGATGACGGGCATTCAATTGATTTTCGCTTTTCGCAAGCCATCCTTTCCTTGGTATCTTTGGGGGGCCGCCCTGTCTTTCGCCGGCATGCTTTACGCCGCAGGCGTTTTTCTCGAATACAATCTGCCGCCAGGGCCGGTCAACCGTTTCGGCGGCGTCCTGGAGTTTACCGCCCACGTTCTGCTGATTCATGGTCTGTACGGCCTGACCTTCAGCTATCTGAATCTGGAAGGAAAGCTTTATCACCGGGTCGCCGGAGCATTTCACATTCTGTTGCTGGGGCTTTTGTGGTTCACCCCTCTCATCGTTTCCGAGCGGTTCGTCAGTCGCCATTTCATCGGCCTGGCCGGACCATTTGTTGAACCGGCCCTGGGGCCGCTGGGGCCCTGGTTCATGCTCTACATCGCAGCATCGGCCGTGGCGGGAATCCTTTTGTGGCTTCGCAGCAGGAACGCCGCCGGGCCGCACAGGATCGTCTATCTGGCCGGGTTGGTTTTCTGGCTGGCGCTGGGCATCCACGACGCGCTCGCCGTTCTGGGGCTGCCGACCATTCAATATCTGATGGAATACGGTTTTTTAGGATTTTCTCTCGCCGTCCTCTGGGCGGTTTCCGACAGCTATACGGACCAGATGGCGCAAGACAAGTACCGGGTCATCACGGAATTTGCCAACGACGGCCTGCTGGTCATTCAGGATGAACAGACGGTTTTTGCCAATCCGGCCTGCGACGTCATTTTCGGACGTCCGGTGATCGACTTCGCCACGCGGGATTTTCTCCCCATCGTGGCGCCGGAGGACCGCGCAAAATTTCTGAAGTACTATGGGGACATGCTGTCTGCGGGGGATGCCCCGGATGCGCTTATTTTCCGCATCGTCCGTCCGGACGGCAAGATCCGCCATCTGGAGGTCCGGTCCGGTAACATCCGTTACCGCAACAGGACGGCCATCCTGACGGTCATGCGCGATGTTACGAGGCGCATGGAACAGGAAGCGGTCCTCCGGGAACAGGAAGAAAAAGTGGCCCAGCTCAAGAAAATGGAATCCCTGCGCCTGCTGGCCCGGGGCGTTGCTCACGATTTGAATAACGTGCTTTCCACCATTGTCAGCTATCCCGAACTGCTGCTGATGGATCTCCCGGAAGACAGCCCGTTGCGCAAGCCGCTCGAAGTCATGCGCAACTCCGGCATGCGCGCCTCAGCCATTGTTCAGGATCTGGCCATAATTGCCCGGAGCGCGACCGCGTCCAAAGAGCCGCTGGATCTGAACCAGGTGCTCCATTCCTCCCAAGCGTCTCCCCAGTACCGGGCGCTGCTGCGACAGTATCCCCAGGTGACCGTGCAAACCGAACTGACCGGCCATCCTCTGAATATTCAGGGATCCGTCTCCCATCTCCAGAAAATGATTCTGAACCTGATCGCCGGCGCGTGTGAAGCCATGGACGCCCGGGGGAGCGTATCGCTTGCCACAACCGTCCGTTTTGTGGACCGTCCGTCGACGGAGAATCAAAGCGTTTCTGCCGGACAGCACGCCGTGCTGATCGTTAAGGACAGCGGACCGGAAGTTTCGCCCGAGGATCTGAAGAGGATTTTCGAACCCTTTTACACCAAGAAAGTCATGGGCAGAAGCGGCACAGGTCTGGAGTTTACCGTGGCCTGGAACATCGTCCACGACCATAACGGCTATATTGACGTCATAAGCGGCGGGCAGGGTTCGACGTGGGAAGTCTATCTGCCGCTCTTCAGCGAAGATTCAGCGGGCGGCGGACATCGATAAGGAGGGTGTTATGGCCATTCGCATTGTTCGTCTGGGAACCGAAAGAGCTCCCGGCGAAGGAATTCGCATCGGGACGGTGCGGCGGCCGCCGCGCGGCGTTCCCAAAACCGCGTATGCGTCAAGAAATTATTACGATGTGTGGCTTCCCAATCTGGCGCCTTCGGAGGCTCTGGTAAAGTCGGCCCAGACGGCCCGGACGCAAAAAGAATGGAACGCCTTCTTCCGGAAATACCGCGCGGAAATGGCGCGGCCGGAAAACCGTCATCTCCTGGAGGTGCTCGCGGCCCTTTCGCACAGCGCCGATTTTTCCGTCGGCTGCTACTGCGTCGATGAGACGCGCTGCCACCGCTCGGTTTTGCGCAAACTCCTCGCCGAACTGGGCGCAAAAATGGCCGGACCGGAATGACTCCGGCGCCGCACACGACCGGCCAAACGAAAAAAAGCCGCGCTTCATGGATCAAGCGCGGCTTTTGATTTGCGGGGAATGACGGCTCGCGCCTACATCTTCTTCGCGGCGTTGGCGATCGCGTTGGCGATCGCGGCGAGCTTCTCAGAGCTCATCTTCACGGAAATTCCCATGACCAGGGTGCGCCCCAGAATGTCTTCCGCAAACGGAATGCTCTTGCGGGAATATTTTACCTTGCCCTTGTTGGCCTTGTCCGCAAATGGATATTTCTTCGAATTGGCCGTGGAAAACGCCAGGAAGTGCTCCCAGTTGGGAACATAATGCCACTTGTTGGATTTGTAGCAGGTGGTATCGAGGCCGTAGGCGGACAGCAGCTTCTGGAATTTGAGCGCCTGCTTTTCTTCCGGCAGATGAAAGGCCAAAAAGGTTGCGGAGTCTCCGTCCGGATCGGGCAGCGTCCGGAAGCCTACGCCCGGCACCTGCGCCAGCGCTTCTTTGATCGTCTGCTTGTTTTTCTTCTGTTCAGCCACAATATAGTCGAGCTTGCGCAGCTGCGCCAGTCCCACGGCGCCCTGCAGCTCGTTCATGCGGTAGTTGAAGCCGAGAATGGTGCGGCCTTCCAGCGCGCGGCCGACCTTGGGGTTGTGGTCGTGGCCGTGGTCGGAGTACCACTCCGACCGCAGATACAACTTTTTATTGTTGGTGATCACCATGCCGCCTTCGCCGGTGGTCACGGTCTTGTAGTAGTCAAAGCTGAAGATGCCCATGTCGCCGAAGCCGCCGAGCTTTTTGCCTTTAAAGCTTGCGCCGCAGCCCTGGGCGTTGTCTTCCAGAACCAGTAATTTATTTTTCCGTGCAATCCGCATAATCTTGTCGATTTTCGCCGCCGAACCGCACATGTGAACGGGAATCACCGCCTTGGTGTAGCGGGTCTTCTTTTTTTCGATTTCGTCCGGATCGAAATTCAGCGTATCGTCGATGTCGCACATCACGGGAATCGCGCCGACTTCCAGGACGGCTTCATACGTTGCGAGAAACGTAAAGGCCGGAACGAGCACTTCGTCGCCGGGACCCACGTCCATCGCGGTGAGCGCCACTTTGAGCGCCGCCGATCCGGACGTCACGCCGAGCGCGTACTTCACGCCGCAGTATTTGGCAAACTCCTCTTCAAACCGGCGCACCTTGAAGACGCCTTTTCTTTCCTTGTCGAATCCATAACGCATCAGGACGCCGGTTTCCATCACGTCCATGACTTCCTTGAGTTCTTCCTGACCGATCAGTTCAGCTCCTGCCATGATTTATTCACCCATCCTTTCTTAAAAAGCTTCCGCGTAAATCGCGATCATGTCGTCTTTGGTCATCTTGCGGGGATTGTTTTCGAGCGGCCGGGCCACCGTCATCGCCACATCGGCCAGCGCCGGGAAATCGGTTTCCTTGACGCCGAAGTCCTTGATCGAGGCGTCGATGCCGCAATCTTCAATCAGGGCCTCCACGGCTTCCACCGCCAGAAAGGCGGCTTCCCGAAGCGGCAGGCCGTCCGTGACTTCGCCCATCGCTTCCGCGACATCGGCGAATTTCTCCAGGGCGCCGGGCAGGTTAAACGCCATCACGGGCGCCAGCAAAAGCGTGTTGGCCAGGCCGTGGCCGACGCCGAATTTCCCGCCCAGCGGATAGGACAGGGAGTGAACGGCCGTCACGCCCGCGTTGGCCAGGCCGATGCCGGCGTAAAGGCTGCCCAAGAGCATCTGCTCGCGCGCGGCGAGGTTTTTGCCGTCATGCACACAGGTCCGCAGGTTTTCCGCGATGAGCGCGATGGCTTCAAGCGAAAACATTTCACTTGTCGGCGAGGAATTGATCGACGTGTAGGATTCAATCGCATGGCACAGGGCGTCAAGGCCGGTCTGCGCCGTGGGCGCGGGCGGCAACGACAATGTCAGTTCCGGGTCCAGCAGCGCGAGCTCCGGATACAGATACGGGCTGTTCATGCCTTCCTTCTTTTGAAGATTTCTGCGCACAAAGACCGCAGTAAAGGTCACTTCGCTGCCGGTCCCGGCGGTGGTGGGAATCATGATTTTGGGCAGGCCGGCCCGGGGAACCTTGTTGAGGCCCAGATAATCCGCGGCCGCGCCTTTGTTGACGGCGATAACGGCAATGGCCTTGGCTACGTCCATGGCGGAACCACCGCCGACGCCGATCACGCAGTCGCATTTGCGTTTGACCGCGAGCGCCGCGCCCGCATCGGCCAGTTCGATGGGCGGCTCCGGCGCCACTTTATCATACACGGTAAATTTAACGCCCGCGGAAGAGAGAATTTCCGCGATCTTTTCCTTAAGCCCCGTTTGGGCCAGGTTTTTATCGATTACGATCAGCGGATGTTGCGCCTGCTGATCCTTGACGTGGGCGGCCAGAGAGGCAATCGATCCGTTGCCGAAAACAATTTTTTTTGCGCCGGTAAATGAAAATATTTTGGTCATACTGAAGTAGTCCTCCGTAAAAAAAGTTCAATCAACGGTTGCGTGTTCTTACAAAAGTATCTTTGGAAGTCGGCCGCTCAAAAAGGCGAGGCCCCGAAACACCCGGCGGGGCGTTCGGGTCCGCCGTCTGCGAAAGCTATGAACTGCAAAATGCCTTTCATGTCAAGTCTTTTTGTTGGACACGGACCAGTCGATCTGCCGGCATATGCCGCGGAGAATCTTCACTTCGCGCGACAAAAGCCCGGCGCGGGAAAAAAAGCGGCGGATGTCCAGCATCCAGTAATTCGGATTTTGGGAATTGAGAAAGCCGATGCGCGAAAGGAGCTCACGGATTTGATCGTACATTCCTTCCAGCTCGGAGGCCAAAGCCAGTTTGGGAGGGGCGGCGCCCGGACGTCCTGACGACAGCGCCACAAAAATTTCATAGCACACGATCATCGCCGCCTGTGATAGATTGAGCGACGTGAACTCCCGCGACGTCGGAATGGTCACGACGCTATGACAGAGCGCAAGCTCGTCGTTGGCAAGGCCCGTGTCCTCCGGGCCAAAGAGCAGCGCCACCTTGTTGTTCTGCGCCAGTCCGGCGATTTTGCCGGCAGCCGCCCGCGGCGACACAAAAGGCCCCCGGGCCTTGCCCAGACGGGCAGTGGTGCCGACAATATAGTTGAAGCGCCCGAGCGCCTCCGGAAGCGAATCACAATACAGGATCCGGTCCAGTACATCCGCCGCCAGATGCGTGGAACGCTTCTCCATCGCTTCCCGGTCAAGATCGGCCGTACCCACCACGACAAGCTCGGTCATGCCCATGTTTTTCGCGGCGCGGGCAACGGAGCCGACATTGCCCGCATACTTGGGTTTGTACAAAACCACGCTGATGTTTTTCGTTTTAGCCTCCGCGGACATAAAGCTTTCTCCCTGATCATCGATCGGGGCCTTCTATAAAACTGCTGCGGGGAAAATGCACGCGGAATTTTAAAAGGAAAACGTCTCCGGGAAAATCCGCATTTTCAAACGGTCAGCAAAACACCAGTCTGCCGAAACTTGCCGGATCGTGAAAATTGCGCGCGGAAAGCGGCGCCCACGACGCCCAGTGGGGATGAGATGTTTCATTGCCGCATTTATAAAAATTCGCCCGCCAGATCTGCCCCGAGTGCGCTTTAGTTCCTTTGGCATGATGGGTCATAACCGTCATGGGAATGGCGAATTCGAGCGTCCAGACCGTCGGAGCGTCAATTTCCGGATCAACCGTCGCCGGAAGGCTGGCATGGCGACGGATTCGCAGATCGTCCCCGGCAGCCAGCGGAACAAACGACCGGAGGCCTTCTCCGGCACGGGCCGGGTCTGTCACGTAGGACGCCAGCAGAGCGCCGCCGCAGTTGAACTCGAAATTGAAATAGCCGAAGGCGTTTTCGGGCTTAACAAATATTTCCACGCAGCTGTCGCGCCAGACGGGGCTTTGAAAAACGGTATGGACTGCGCGCACATAACGGTCCACCACGCGGAAAATGCCGTAAAGAGTATCGGCGTCGTAGAGCAGCTTGCACTCAGTGCGCGGACGGTGAGCGCTACCTTCGGGGTGAAAGCAGGCCAGGGAAAGCGGCAAAACAGACCGCCAGACGTTGTCTTCCCAGCGTCCCTGTAAAGACGGGGGAGTCGTCGCATAAGAGATGTGATACCGGTTTTCCTTCATGCATTTATCCGTTGCGGCGTTATCCGATTTTTGTTATGGCCCCCGCATGGAGAAAGATATGTCGACGCTTGAGCGGGAAGCCGCCAAACTGGGGATCGGACTCGGCCCGGACCAGCTTTTCTTATTTGATCTTTACCACAAAGAACTCCGATTGTGGAATGCCAGGATCAATCTGATCTCCGAAAAAACGGCGGACAACATCGTCACACGCCACTTTCTGGATTCCCTGACTGCCGCCTCTTACATCAAGCCGGCAAATGCCCGGGTGATCGATATCGGCTGCGGCGCGGGATTTCCCGGAATTCCTCTGAAAATCGCCCTGCCGTCCCTCTCGCTGCATCTTTTGGAAGCAAACCGGAAGAAAGTATCTTTTTTGAAGCATATCATCCGTCTTATGCAGCTCGAGGACGTCTGCGTCCTGCACGACCGCGCCGAAAACATCATCCGGGAGGATAGGTGGCGGGAGAAATTCGACGTCGCCATCTCGCGGGCCGCGCTGAAGCTGCCTCAATTACTGGCTCTGGGAGACGATTTACTGGCCCCGGGCGGCCTGTTGATAACCTTCAAGGGACCATCCGTCACAGCCGAGCTGGAGCAAACCGCGGCCGACAAAACAGTATCAAAAAAATATAAATTGTATCAATATGATATGAGCGATCTGCTCCCCGGTCCCGAAAGGAAAATTATTCTTTTCGAAAAGGCAAAATAAAGCAAAAAAGCCTTCTAAAAAACCCGTTTTTGTGTTAGTCCTCACATAAGTTTTTCCAAGAAATTTTTGTGAAAGACTTACACATAAATAATGAATAAAATCATATGCATCGCAAATCAAAAAGGCGGCGTCGGCAAAACGACGACAGCAATTAATTTGTCCGCTTCGCTGGCTGCTGCCCGCAAGAAAACGCTGCTCATTGACGCCGATTCGCAGGGCAATTCCACGAGCGGTCTGGGCATTGACAGGATGCGGTATGAACAGGCGAATTTCTACCACGCCATGATCGGAAAGGCGCCGCTCGATTCTGTAATCGTGAAAACGGCTCTTCCGGATCTGGATGTGGTCCCCTCCAACCAGGATCTGATCGGTCTGGAAGTGGAATTCGTCACTCTGGAAAACCGGGAAAGTCGTCTGCGCAGACTGCTCAAAAATATGGATAAGCCTTATGATTTTATTATTATCGACTGCCCGCCGTCGATGGGTTTCATGACGGTCAACGCGCTGGTGGCGGCGGATTCCCTGATTGTTCCCTTGCAATGCGAGTATTACGCAATGGAAGGCCTGGGATATCTGCTTAACACGGTCAAGCTGGTGAAGGCGAATTTGAATCCCGGACTGGCTTTGGGCGGTATCTTGCTGACGATGTTCGATGCGCGCAATTCTTTGGCGCATCGTGTGACGGAGGATGTCCGCAAGCACCTGGGAAAAAAGGTTTTTAAAACCATCATTCCGCGCAACGTCCGGTTGTCGGAATGCCCCAGTCACGGCCTGCCGATCCTCCTGTATGACGTAAAGTCGCGGGGAGCCATAGCTTATATGGAGCTGGCTGAGGAAATTCTTCGGGGAGAGTTGTAAATGGCGCAAAAAAAAGATGCACTGGGCAAGGGACTGGGCGCGATATTTTCAGACCTGCTGGACAATGAAGCGGGAAAGAAAACCTCCGTCAATACCTGCGGCCTTGAGGAGCTGCACCCGAACCCGTATCAACCCCGTAAACGCTTTGATGATGAAGATCAGAAAAAGCTCATTGCCTCGATCAAGCAGAAAGGCATTATTCAGCCGATCATCGTCCGGAAAGTAGACGGCGGCTATGAAATCATCGCCGGGGAACGACGCTGGCGCGCGGCGCAGGCGGCGGGTCTCCACGAGGTGCCGATCGTTGTCCGCAACGCCACGGATATGGAAGCGGCGGAAATATCGCTGATTGAAAATCTGCTGCGCGAGGAGCTGAATCCGCTGGAAGAGGCGGAAGCGTATGTAACGTTGATGGAAAAATTTCGCCTGTCTCAGGAAGAAATATCCCTGCAGGTCGGTAAAGACCGTTCCACGATCACGAACACGATCCGGCTTTTAAAACTGCCGCCCCGGGTGAAAAATGCCCTGCTGGAACAGAAAATTACGCCGGGTCACGCGCGTTGCCTGCTGGCGCTGCCCACACAGGAGGAGCAGATCGTTGTGCTGGATCTTCTCCTGAAAAAGGAATTGAATGTCCGGGAAACCGAAAAGCTCATCGGTAAACTAAAGCAAAAACCCGGAGAAAAAAAAGTTGCCGCGCGGGACCGTTTTATGGCGGACCTGGAAAAGCAGCTTTCCGCCAAATGCATGGCCCGGGTCAATCTCAGGGGTTCGTCCAGGAAGGGCGCAATTGAAATTCGCTATTCGTCCATGGATGAACTCAACCGTCTGGCGCGTTACCTTCTTGATGAACTGTAAGAAACATTTTAAGCCCTATCAACAGGTGTTGATAGGGCTGTGAATAAAGGGTTGTTTTATGGAAGCTGTGTGGGATAAAGCCACTAAAATCATTCAGGAAAAAGTGTCAAAGCAAAATTTTGACACCTGGATAAAACCGATTAAAATCATCGCCATGGAGGATAAGTGCGTTCAACTGGGCGTTCCGAATAAATTTTTCAAGGACTGGCTCATGGATAATTATCTGCCCATGATCAAGAACACGCTGCACAGTGTCGTCGGCATCAGCGTCGATATTGATTTCGTGTTAAGTAAGGAAAAGGAAAAAAAGCCTGAACCGGCTCAACTGCCTTTTGAAGCGAATGCGGGAGCGCCGACTGCCGCCAGGAGCAAAAGTATATCTTTGCTAAATAGTAATTATACGTTTGACCGCTTTGTCGTCGGACAATCCAACCAGTTTGCCCATGCCGCTTCCATCGCCGTTGCCAAGCAGCCGGCAAAAAATTATAATCCCCTATTTATCTATGGGGGATCCGGTCTGGGCAAAACCCACCTGCTAAACGCGATCGGTCTGATGACCATCGCCAGTCATCCGGATATAAATGTTATGTACGTTTCCGCAGAAGCTTTCATGAATGAAATGATTAATTCCATCCGCTACGACCGAATGCCGAAATTTCGGGAAAAATACAGGAATATCGGTTCATTGCTGATTGATGACATTCAGTTTCTGGCCGGCAAGGACAGAACCCAGGAAGAATTTTTTCATACGTTCAACACGCTGCATGATTCCGGCAAGCAGATTGTGGTCACATCCGACAAATTTCCAAAGGATATTCCAAATCTGGAGGGAAGGCTGCGCTCGCGCTTTGAATGGGGGCTGATCGCCGACATCCAGCCGCCGGAAATAGAAACAAAGATCGCTATTATTGAAAAGAAAATGCAGGAAAACAAAATTGAACTGTCTTCCTCCACCGCACAGTATATCGCCTCGCACGTTGAGTCCAATATCCGGGAACTGGAGGGATTTCTGGTGCGGATTGCCGCTTATTCGTCGCTGACCAACCGGAAAATCGATTTGGATCTGGTAAAGGAGGTTTTGAAGCAGCTTGTAAAGCACAATAATAAAGAGGATGTCAGTGTGGAGGAAATCATAAAAACCGTTGCCGGTAAAATGAATGTCAAAATCGCGGACATTAAAGCCCACAATAAAAACAAAAACTTGGTGCTGGCCCGGCAGATTTCCATGTACCTCGCCAGAAAACTGACAAATTTCTCTTATCCGGATATAGGTCAAAAAATTGGCGGCCGGGATCATTCCACGGTGATATACGCCAATAATAAAATCCTGAATGCTATGGATTCGGACACGAACTTTAAAAAGATGGTCCAGGAAATTGAAGATAGTGTTATCCACAAAACGTAGAAGGGATTTGCACAAACCATCAACAGGGATTTAAAAAAATATTACAGAAATCATTAGTGAAAATTTTTAAATCCACATATCCACAGGCCATATTACTAATACTGTTTTTGTATATTTAAGTTAAGAAACTAAAGAACTAATACCATAGGAGGAAAGGATGGAATTTAAAATCAGCAGAAATACCTTCTTGGACGGTATTCAAAAGACTCTAGGTATTGTTGAAAAAAAGACAACGACACCCATTTTGAATAATGTACTTCTAAAAGCAGAGCATAATAAGTTGAAAATCATCGCCACCGACCGGGAAATCAGTCTTATTTCCGATTACGAAGCGGATATTGCCGAAAAAGGGGAAATCACTTTGTCCGCCAAGAAGCTTTATGAAATGGTTCGGGAAATCCAGGGCGACATCGTGCATTTCATCAAAAGCGCCAATAACATCGTCAAGGTGACTTGCCAGCGCGCCGTTTACAAGATACCGGGATTGCCGGCGGACGATTTTCCAAGCGTCGGCGACAGCCAGAATGTTCCGTTTTTCAATATTCCCGGATCCGCCGTTAAGGAACTGATTAATAAAACGTCATTTGCCATGGCGTTCGATGAGAGTAGGAAAAATCTCAACGGCGTTCTTTTGGAGACGGCATCCGATGGAACAAACCATATCTGGAGAATGGTGGCGACAGATGGACATCGTCTGGCGGTGGCAAAAGTTCAGACGCCGGAACCCTGTCCCGAACTTATCAAAGGCGTGATCATTCCCCGCAAAGGGTTGATGGAGGTCAAGAAAATAACGGACGTTCATGAGAATGTCAGCGTGGGCATTCACAAGAACATGTTTGTGGTGAAAACGGAAAATACCATTCTTAAAGTCAATTTGGTGGACGCGGATTATCCGGATTACAAGCGCGTGATTCCCACGGAAAAGGGTGTAGCCGTCGTTTTGGACAAGGAAACCTTTCTCCATGCATTACGGAGAATGAATGTCGTTTCATCGGAGCGCTACAGCGGCGTGATTATTTCTTTTACCGCCGGGAAGATGACGCTCAATTCCACGAACCTGGATGTCGGTGAAGCCACGGAAGAAATCGATATCAGTTACACGGGAGAAGACATGGACGTCGGATTCAATGTGAATTATGTCATTGATGCCGTATCCGTCATTTCTCCGGACAGCATCATCATGGAAGTGGGAGTAGGCTTGAAGCCGACCCTCATTAAACCGGCGGATGGCGATAATTACCTGTGTATCGTCATGCCGCTGAAAATATAAATTTGAAGATCATCATTGGAAGAAGCAAGGAGTAGACAAGCAGCAATGACAGACATATACAACGCGGATAGTATCAAAGTTTTAGAAGGTCTGGAAGCCGTTCGTAAAAGACCGGCCATGTATATCGGCTCCACCGGCAGGGAAGGTTTGCACCATCTGGTGTACGAGGTGGTGGACAACAGCATCGATGAGGCGGCGGCGGGTTTTTGCGATAATATTACCGTCAAGGTCCGCGTCGACAACAGTATTGTGGTTGATGATAACGGACGCGGCATTCCGGTGGATATTCACAAGACGGAAGGAGTCTCCGCGGCCGAAGTCGCCATGACCCGGCTGCATGCCGGAGGAAAATTCAACAACGACACCTACAAGGTATCCGGCGGTTTGCACGGCGTCGGCGTGTCGGTGGTGAATGCCCTTTCCAAAACCTGCGAACTGGAAGTCCGCCGCGACGGAAATGTTTACCGTCAGACATATCAGCGCGGCGTTCCGGATGCGCCGCTGCAAATGGTGGGAAAAACCAAAGGCAGGGGAACGAAAGTCACTTTCCTGCCGGATGATGAAATTTTTGAAGAGGCGGAATTCAGTTTTGACACGATCGCCAACCGGATGCGGGAACTTGCCTTTTTGAATTCCGGCGTAAAAATCACACTGGTCGACGAACGGGTCGATAAAACAACGGAGTTTTTTTACAAGGGCGGCATTGTCTCCTTTGTTGAGTATATCAACCGCAACAAGAAGGTCCTGCACAAGGATCCGATTTATGTAACCGGAGCGCGAGAGGATTGCGCGGTAGAAGTCGCCCTGCAGTACAATGAAAGCTATCTGGAGAACATTTTTTCCTTTGCCAACAGCATCAACACGGTGGAAGGCGGGACGCACATGGTCGGCTTCCGGTCTGCGCTGACCCGCGTCTTCAATAATTACGCTACGACCAACAAGATCATCAAGGAAGGGAAGGAATCGCTGCGCGGCGAGGATCTGCGGGAAGGCCTGGCTTGTGTGATCAGTGTGAAGGTCCGCAATCCACAGTTTGAAGGGCAGACGAAGACGAAGCTGGGCAACTCGGATGTGAAGGGTTTGGTAGAAGGCATTGTGTATGAAAAAATCGGCGCCTACCTGGAAGAAAATCCTTCCACGGCTAGGCAGATTTTAAACAAGTGCATGGAAGCGGCGCGCGCCCGCGACGCGGCGCGTCGCGCCCGTGAGCTGACTCGCCGCAAGAGTGCGCTGGAAGTCGGCGCGCTGCCGGGAAAACTGGCTGACTGCCAGGAAAAAGATCCGGCGGCAAGCGAAATTTATCTGGTCGAGGGCGATTCGGCCGGCGGTTCGGCCAAGCAGGGAAGAGATCGGAAGAACCAGGCCATATTGCCCTTGCGGGGAAAAGTTCTCAACGTGGAAAAAGCGCGCTTCGACAAAATGCTGCAAAATGAGGAAATCAAAGTCATGGTGACGGCTTTTGGCGCGGGCATCGGCGCGGACGATTATGACATCAGCAAACTGCGCTACCATAAAGTTATCATCATGACGGATGCGGACGTGGACGGGGCGCACATCCGCACGCTTCTTTTGACCTTCTTTTTCCGCCAGATGCGGGAACTGATCGAACGGGGCTACCTGTATATCGCCCAGCCGCCGCTTTACAAGGTGGTGGACAAGAAAAAGGAGCTCTACATCCAGAATGAAGAGCAGATGAGAAACTATATTCTGGAAAACGGCGTGGATAAAGTCCGCCTCCTGATGGATGACGGCAGCCCCTTTCCCGCCTCGGGCGGAAAACTGCTGGCGCTCATCAAGAAAGTGATGCGCATTGAAGACCTCCTGGACCGTTTTGAACGGGAACGCCGCGACCGCAACCTCATCCGCGTGTTGGCGGGAGATCCGACACTGCAGGATGAAACGTTTCAGAACGAGCACGATCTTTTGAAAGTCGCCGGGCGAACGGTTGTGGCCCTGGGCAGCGATACCGTGGCCGATTACCGCATTAACGAAGACCCGGATCACGGGGGGTTTAAGATGATATTCGAAATCCGGCAAAACGGCAAAACCGTCGCCACCTGCATCGATCGTGAAACCTTCCGGACGCCGCAGTTCGGCGAAATCCGCAGCCTGCTCAGTCAGATTTCAATTCTGGGCGAGCCGCCCTACCGTGATCAACCGGATGATTCGTCCACGCCCACCCACCTGCCGTCCGCCAGAGCGCTGGTGGATCACATTATCGCTTTGGGGAAAAAGGGTCTTACCATTCAGCGCTATAAAGGTCTGGGCGAAATGAATCCGGAACAGCTCTGGGAAACCACCATGAATCCGGAAAAGCGGACGCTTTTGCAGGTGAGCGTGGACGACGCGGTGCTGGCCGATGAAATATTCACCACCCTGATGGGCGACCAGGTGGAGCCGCGACGCGATTTCATTTATCAGAACGCCCTGCACGTATCGAATTTGGATATATAGTCAAGAGAGGAAGTAAAAAATGGAAAGAGATATCCACCATAAGTATACGCTGGTGAATATAGAAGACGAAATGAAGAAGTCCTACATGGACTACGCCATGAGCGTGATCATCGGGCGCGCGATTCCCGATGTGCGCGACGGCCTGAAACCGGTGCACCGCCGGATTCTGTATGCCATGTACGAAGGAGGCAACCGCTACAACAAACCCTACCGCAAGTCCGCCCGCATCGTCGGCGACATCATGGGCCGTTACCATCCGCACGGGGATGCGGCTATTTACGATACACTGGTGCGCATGGCGCAGGATTTTTCCATGCGCTACACGATGGTGGACGGCCAGGGCAACTTCGGCTCGATCGACGACGATCCTCCCGCCGCCATGCGTTATACGGAAGTCCGCCTGGCCCGCATTTCGGAAGACGTCCTGGCCGACCTGGAAAAGGATACGGTCGATTTCGTTCCCAACTACGATGAATCCCTCCAGGAGCCGTCCATTCTGGCCACGCGCGTACCCCTGCTGCTGCTCAACGGATCCTCGGGCATCGCGGTTGGCATGGCAACCAACATTCCGCCGCACAACCTGACGGAAATTATCAACGGAACAATCGCGCTCATCCGGAACCCCAAGCTGATTGTCGAAGAGCTGATGAAATACATTCCCGGCCCGGACTTTCCGACAGCCGGCTTCATCAACGGCCGCGAGGGAATTCTGTCCGCCTACAAAACCGGCCGCGGCATCATCCGCGTCCGGGCGCGCGCGCTCATTGAGAAGAACGCCCGCAACGAAAAAGAAACCATCGTCATCACCGAACTGCCTTACCAGGTGAACAAGGCGGCACTGATCGAGAAGATCGCCGACCTGGTACGCGACAAGAAAATTACCGGCATTGCCGATTTGCGCGATGAATCGGATCGCGAAGGCATCCGGGTGGTGGTCGATCTGAAGCGGGACGAAAATTCCGCAGTCATTCTCAACCAGCTTTACAAATTCACGCAAATGGAGGTGTCGTTCGGCATCATCATGCTGGCGATTTCCGACAGCCGGCCGGTGGTGTTCAACCTCAAGGAAGTTCTGGAGAGATTCATTGCGTTCCGTCAGGAGGTTGTCGTCCGCCGCACGCAGTTTGATCTGGCGCGCGCCAAGGAGCGGGCGCATATTTTGGAAGGCTATATCATCGCTCTCAATAATATTGATGAAGTCATTCAGGTCATCAAATCGGCGAAGAACCCGGCGGAAGCCAGCGAGTTCTTGTGCTTCAAGTTCAAGCTTTCCGAAATCCAGGCCAAGGCCATTCTCGAAATGAGACTACAGCGTCTCACCGGCCTGGAGCGCGAAAAAATCGACGCGGAATATGCGGAAGTAACGGCGCTCATCGCCAAACTCGCCGGCATTCTGGCCGATCCGCAAAAGGTACTGCAGGTCATCATCGACGAGCTTACTGAAATAAGGGAAAAGTACGGAGACGAACGCCGCACGGAAATCGTCGCCAGCACCGAGGACATCAACATCGAAGACATGATCGTGGAAGAAGACATGGTCGTGACGATCTCCCATACCGGTTACATCAAGCGCAACGCGGTGAGCCTATACAAGAGCCAGCACCGCGGCGGGCGCGGCAAGGTCGGCATGGGCACCAAGGAAGAGGATTTTGTCGAAAAAATCTTCATCGCCTCCACGCACAATTATCTGCTGGTCTTTACTAATTTGGGCAAGGTCTACTGGCTCAAGGTCTATCAGATTCCGCAGGCGGGACGCGCCGCCAAGGGGAAAGCGATCGTCAACCTGGTCAATCTGGCGCCGGGCGAAAAGGTCAGCGCCACGCTGCCCGTGCGGGAATTTGTTTCGGATAAATTTGTCGTGATGGTCACGAGAAAGGGCACGATCAAAAAAACCGACCTCACGGCGTATTCCAATCCGCGGGCCGGCGGCATCATCGCGATTTCCATCGATGACGACGACGAACTGGTAGATGTCCAGTTGACCAACGGCGATCAGGATATTTTCCTCGCGACGCGGCTCGGCATGGCGATTCGCTTCCGCGAGGATGAAGTGCGCGATATGGGACGCACGGCGCGCGGTGTGCGCGGCATCAATCTGGACGACGGCGACGACGTGATCGGCGTGGAAATTCCCGCCGAGAATACGTTCATGCTGACCGTTTCAGAAAACGGATTCGGAAAATGCACGCCCATTGACGAATACCGCGTTCAGTCGCGCGGCGGCAAGGGGACTATCAATCTCAAAACCGTTCCGAAGGTCGGCAGCGTTTCAGGCGTGCTGCAGGTCCAGGGTGAAGAACACATCATGCTGATCAGCAACGCCGGTAAGGTCATCCGACTGCGGGTACAGGAAGTCCCGGTCAACCACCGGGTGACGCAGGGCGTCAAGCTCATTGAACTGGAACCGGATGAAAAACTCGTCGGCGTCGCCAGAACCACAGCGGAGGCCGATGAGAAAGATGACGAAGGCAACGGTAACGGCAACGGAGATGACGCTGCCGTTGCAGAAAACGGTGAAAGCGGAGCGGAAGAATAGTGCTTGATCCCGAGGGGGGCTGATCGCAAATCAGCGCCCCCTCGGGTTGCAGAAAAAAATACATCTTAAAACATCCCCGATCATCCGTCCGCCGTCCGCGCGTCAGTTCCGGCAGCAGCGCCGGCTTTCCTCCCATGTTCGTTATTTACCATTCAGCTATACTTGGATCATGAAAAAATACGAGCTGTTCGACCATACCGCCGATATCGGAATTGAATTTTTCGGACGGACAAAAAAGGAACTATTTACCAACGCCATCGTAGCGCTGAAAGACATCATGATCGAAGAAAATGAGATAAAACCGCTTCAGGGGCACGGGAAAAAAGTTGCCGTCGAAGGGGCCGATACGGCCGATCTGCTGGTTAATTTTTTGCGGGAGGTGCTATACTTGTTTAACGGGAAGCGATTGATTACGGTTTCCTGTGTAATGACCGGATTTGCCGCCCGGAGACTGACAGCCGAGCTGGCGCTGGTGCGCTACCGTCCGGAAAAGCACACGGTCCGAACGGAGCTCAAGGCCGTCACCTATCACGGCTTGAGTGTGGTGAAGGAAAAGACGCGGTGGAAGGCAAGGGTGATCTTCGATGTATGACATCAAACTGGAAAAACTGGACGACAACCGCTGGCTGGTGCCGCAGACCGGCGCCATGCGCGTGCCGGGCATCATTTACGCGAGCGATAAAACGGCCGGTCTGCTGGCCAAAGACGAAAGCGCCCGGCAGGTGGCCAATGTTGCCCATCTGCCCGGCATCGTCAATTTCTCGCTCGCCATGCCGGATATTCACTGGGGATACGGTTTTCCCATCGGCGGCGTGGCGGCCTTCGATCTGGAGTCGGGCATCATTTCCCCCGGCGGTGTGGGCTACGACATCAACTGCGGCTGCCGCCTGATGGCGACGGACCTCGCGCTCGACAACGTCCGGGAGCGAATCAAAGACCTTACCGCCGCCCTGTACCGGCGCATTCCGGCGGGCGTGGGATCCACCGGCTATGTCCGCCTGTCCGGCAAGGATCAGCAAAAAGTGCTCGCGGAAGGAGCGCGCTGGGCGGTGCAAGCCGGTTTCGGCTCTGCGCAGGACCTGGAAACGACGGAAGACGGTGGCTGTCTCGGAGGAGCGGATCCGGAGCAGGTGTCGGCCCGGGCGCTCGAGCGGGGCAGGGAGCAGCTCGGCACGCTGGGATCCGGAAACCACTTTCTCGAAATTGAAGTCGTGCAGGAGATCTTCGATGAACGGGCGGCCGCCGCCTTCGGCCTTCGGAAAGGCCGGATTGTGGTGATGATCCATACCGGGTCACGCGGCCTGGGCTACCAGATCTGCGACGATTATCTGGCGCTGATGGTCAAGCACCAGGCGGAAACAGGCATCGTCCTTCCCGACCGGCAGCTCGCCTGCACATACCTCGCCGCACAGCGGGGGAAAAATTATCTGGCTGCCATGGCCTGCGGGGCCAACTACGCCTGGGCTAACCGGCAAATCCTGATGCATCTCACCCGTGAGGTTTTCGAGAAAGCTCTGCACATCGCGCCGCGGGAGCTGGGCATGCGCCTCGTGTACGATGTCTGCCACAACATTGCCAAGATAGAGTCCTTTCACGTCGCGGGAGTGGAAAAGAAACTCTGTGTACACCGCAAGGGAGCGACGCGGGCTTATCCGGCGGGCCATGAGGCGGTTCCGGTCCTTTACCGGAGCGTCGGCCAGCCGGTGCTGATTCCCGGCGATATGGGCGCCGGTTCCTATGTGCTTGTCGGTCAGGAAAAGGCCATGAACGAAACGTTCGGCAGCGCCTGCCACGGCGCGGGCCGCTTGATGAGCCGGTCGCAGGCGATCAAATCCAGCCGGGGGCGCTCCATCAGCCGCGAACTGGCGGACCGGGGCGTCGTGGTCATGGCCGCGAACAAGGGCACGCTTTGCGAGGAAATGCCCGAGGCGTACAAAAACCTTAACGACGTCGTAGACGTGGTTCACGAGGCGGGCATCGCGAAAAAGGTGGCAAGACTCAAATCCATTGCCTGCATCAAGGGATAAAATCCCGCCGGGTTGTTTCGGTTCGAATTGACTTTTTTGGCCAGACATCATAAGAATTCTCATCAATAAAAAAAGCGGAGAAACACATGACGGAAATCATCTTTGATGAACAGGAAGACTGGGACAAACGCATTTTATGCAGCGACGGAGCGTGCATCGGCGTCATCGGTCCGGACGGCAAGTGCAAGGAGTGCGGGAAGCCTTATGAAGGCGTCCTTCCCGAAGGCCACGGCCAGCCCACACAACAGCCTGCTGCTGAGGAAGAAGCGGTTGCCGCTGTGCCGGAGGCAGAGGATGAAGACTGGGACAAACGCATTTTATGCAGCGACGGAGCGTGCATCGGCGTCATCGGTCCGGACGGCAAGTGCAAGGAGTGCGGGAAGCCCCCGGCATAAGACGGAGCAAAGGCAAAGGAAAAAGGCAGAGGCGGCGCAGAGCCTCTGCCTTTTTCTATCCATGAAACCGGACAGAGGGATATCCGCCGGCGGGAAAGGCGGAAATGATTGCAGCGGGCCGGCATCAGACGACGACCGGACCCGAAAGCAACGGATGGGCCGTCAAAATTCGTAAAGTTTAGCCCCCGGCACTACCGTAAATTTGTGTTTCAAGAGCACCGCGATGGCTTTTTCGGGATCGTCAAAGCGGAAAATAATTACGGCATTCTGTCCGCTTTTTTCCACGAAGGCATACAAGTACTCTACATTGATGGCTTCTGTGTTTAAAACGTCCATGATGCCGTGCAGACCGCCCGGCTGATCGGGAACCTCCACTGCCACAACGATGGTTTTACTGACCCGGAAGCCCGCCTCCTTGAGCACGGTGTTCGTTTTTTCCACATCGTTGACGATCAGGCGCAGGATGCCGAAGTCCGCCGTTTCCGCCAGCGATAGGGTACGGATGTTGATGTTGTTTTCCTTCAGTACGCGAGTGGCATGCTCAAGAGTGCCCGGTTTGTTCTCAAGAAAGACAGAGATTTGTTCGACTTTCATAATTCCTCCACATAAGTTCGTTCCCTGCCGCCGCCGGCGGGTACGGGGATTAAACAATTCGTTTGTCGATGACCTTCCGGCCTTTGCTCTTCAGTGTCTGCGGAGCGACCAGCTTGACGCGGGGCGAGATGCTTAAATAATCTTTCATATCCTTGACGATCCTTTTTTCGATCGTCTGCAGTTCCTTGACACCCCCCGCTTCGCCGAAAAAATTCTCGCCGACTTCCACGAGCAGCTCGACCGCGTCCAGCGCCCCAACCTTGTCGATGATCAGCTGAAAGTCCGGTTCGACGCCTTCGATGTCCCGCAAAATGGCTTCCACCTGCGCCGGGAAGATGTTGATGCCCCGGACGGTCAGCATGTCGTCGCTGCGCTTCAAGACGCGCTCCATCCGGATGTGGGTGCGGCCGCAGCGGCAGGGTTCGGGAATCAGACGCGAGATGTTGCCGGAGCGGTAGCGGACCAGCGGGAAGGCTTCCTTGGATAGGCTGGTGAAAACCAGTTCCCCTTCCTCGCCTTCGGGCAGAACCAAGCCTGTCGCCGGATCGATGGTTTCAACGATGAAATGGTCTTCAAAAACGTGCATGCCGCGGCGGCCGTCCAGGCATTCTGTGGCCATGCCGGGTCCCATCATTTCCGAGAGGCCGAAGATATTGAGCGCCTTGATGCCGAAGGCGTCTTCGAGAGCATCCCGGGTTGCGTCGCTCCAGAGCTCTCCCCCGAAAATTCCCACGCGCAACTGCAGGGATCTCATGTCCACGCCGAGCGCCTTGCCTTCCTGGGCCAGATGCAGCGCGTAGGACGGTGTGGCGCACAGCACCGTCGGACCGAAATCCTGCAGCAGAAGAATCTGCCGTTTGGTATTGCCGTCGGACATGGGAATGACGCTCGCGCCGATTTTTTCGATGCCGTAGTGCAGGCCCAGACCGCCGGGCAGCAGTCCGTAACTGAAGGCGTTGTGGACGATATCATTTTTCGTCAGGCCGGCCGCGACCAGCGATCGCGCGGCCAGTTCCGTCCAGGTGTCCAGGTCGCGCCGCGTATAGCTGAAAACCAGCGAACGTCCCGGGGTGCCGGATGCGGCGTGCAGACGAACGATGTTGCTCATCGGGACGGCAAACAGGCCAAAAGGGTAGTTGTTTTGCAGATCCTGGCGGGTCATGAACGGCAGTTTTTTCAAGTCGTCCGGCGCCGAAACCGCGTCCGGTGTAACACCAGCGGCGTCGAGGGCCTTTTTGTAGTACCCGACCGTGTGGTAGACGCGCTGCAGAACCTGTCCGAGCCGCTTGCTTTGCAGGGCCTTCAGGGCTTCGCGCGGCAGGGTTTCAAACTCTTCGTTGTAAATCATGAGGGGTTTCCCTTTCTTCCCGAAACATACGTTTTGGGCAGGAGCAAAGACGCCTGTTTTTAACGGATGGCTCAAGAGTGTAAAAGCGCTGCCTGCTTTCCGAATTGAAGTTTAACAAAACTTTGGGCCCGTGGCAAGAAGCTTTCTGCGCTTTTGACGGCCGGAGACCGGCCGCGTGAGACAAAAAACAAATTGTTCTTTACGCCGACCGCTGGGTTGTGATAATTCATAAAAAGAGGCTTTTGTCGGAAGTCGCTTTCAGAAAACAGGAAAATCTTCTCAGGTTTTGTAACTCAAAGATGAAGCTCACAATCAGCCGCAAATTGTTGTTGGGGTATTTGTTCATGGCGCTTCTGACCGTTTTGGCAAGCGCTTACGCCGTCAACAGTCTGCAGACGCTCAGCGGTTCCGCTTACACGATCACGCAGCATCACTTTGTTTTGCTGGAGAGTTCCAAAAAGCTGATGGATATTCTCCTGGCGCAGGAAAGCGCAGAAAAAAAATACCTGATTTTAAAAGATCCGGCGCTGGAGCAGATATTCTGGCAGCGCAGCCGGGAATTCCAGGAGGAACTGACGCGGGTCCGTGAGCTAAGGCTGGACCGGAAAACGAAAACGGCCGTTGACGAAATGGACGCCCTGCAAAAACACCTCCGGGAATTGTTTGCAGAAGAAGTCTTCAAAGTGCAAAACGGCCAGAACGAAGAAGCGCAGTCCCTTTCCGATACGATGGGAAGAACCGCCATCGATGACCTGGCGGTAAAACTCCGGGGCATGCAAAAGACGATGGACCGGGCGATCAACGATGAAATGAAACAGTTTGCAAGACAGAGCCGGGCTGCGGTCCATATGACGCTGACTCTGGGAATCTTCAGCCTGGTTTTGGGAATTGCGCTCGCGCTGATCATCACCCGCAACATCTCCAAACCGCTGCAGCAGCTGCAGCGGGCCACCCGCCTGATTGCGGAAGGCAACCTGGATCACAAAATCGAGGCCCGGCGCGATGATGAAATCGGCGCGCTGGCCAAATCGTTTGCGTACATGACCAACAGGCTCAAGATGCTTGAGGCGCTGAATCTGGATGCCAGTCCGCTTACCGGTTTGCCGGGAAATCTGGCGATTGAATTCAAAATCGAGCAGCTTCTGGCAAAGGGTGAGACCTTCTCCCTGTGCCAGGTGGATCTGGACAATTTCAAACCGTTTGCCGATAAATACGGATATGCGTGGGGCAGCGAGGTCATCAAGGAAGTCGCCCAGATCCTGCAGGGGTATATCAAAGACGCGCAGTTGAGAGACCTCTTCCTCGGGCACATCGGCGGAGACGATTACGTGCTGATCGGCAAGCCCGGCCAGGTCGCGGACGTCTGTAAACGACTGGTAGCGGATTTTTCGGACCGCATCCTTGGATTCTATGAACCACAAGACGCTCAGAACGGATACTTTATCGGACGGAATCGTCAGGGGACCATACAAAAATTTCCACTGATTACCGTTACAGCGGCCATTGTGACCGATGACGGATCGCGGTTTAAGAATCCGCTGGAGATGGCTAGGCTGGTGGCGGAATTAAAGGAAGAAGCCAAAAGGATGACCGGCAGCAACTACGTGACAGAAGAAGACATTGAAAAATGGAAAAAAGTGCAAGAGCAAAATGGACAAAACCAGCCGGAACCGGTCGAGCGTTAGCCGGCATCCGGCGTCTGGCCGCTGTTTTCATGATTGCCGCTCTTTTGGGCGGCTGTGCGACGAAATCGGTTATCCCTCCTGCGGAGACGTCCGCCAGGGCGCCTGAAACCGTTGGGAATCTTTTCAAAACAGAGCCTTCGGACAGGGACCTGTTTGAAGAAGCCCTTTCATATTTAAGTAATCAGCAAAAAGAGCCGAATTACAAGGAAGCCAGACTCAGACTGGAAAAGCTTGTCCGGGAACACCCGGACGGCAAGTGGACACCCGCCGCCGGAGCGGTAATCGCCTGTATTCAAAAAATGGCCGAGCTGCAAAACCAGCTTCGGCTGGATAAGCAAAGGGCGCAGAACGACCACGGAAAACTCGCGAGGGAAATGGAAGGGCTGAGAGACGGCATTCGGCAGACGGAAGAAAAATATTCGGCGGAATTGATTAGATTGCAGCAGGAAAATGAACAACTGAAAAAAGATATCCAACAGCTGAAGAATCTGGAAATTCAGCTGGAGAAAAGGGAAAAAATGCTGCGCTGATTCGAGCATCTCGGCGTTTTTTAAGAATTGTCACATCAGCCCTTTTTACGCTTTGCAGACGTCTTGCTTGCAATGGCGGCCGGCCAGGAGGAGCCCGAGGGCTGTCTTGGCGTCGACAATCGAACCGTCCTTCAGGAGTTCGCAGGCCCGGGCGAAGCTCGTCGGCAGCACAGCGATAAATTCGTCTTCGTCCGGCGTCAGCGGATCGTACACCAGATCCTCGGCCAGAAAAAAATACATGAACTCGTTGCAGTACCCAGGCAGGAGATAGCCGGCGAAAAGCTCGGTCAGCTTGCCGGCGCGAAAGCCCGTTTCTTCCGCCAGTTCCCGACCCGCGCAAACGGCGGGAGATTCTTCGCCGTGATCCATCGTTCCGGCGGGAATTTCGAGCAGGTCCCGTCCGGCGGGAACCCGGTACTGCCGGATCAGCAGCACCTCTTTTTGATCGTTCACGGCCACAACGGCCACGGTGGGTTTATGCTCTACCCAGCTTTGCCGTGTGGTCTTGCCGTTTTGCAGCGGGACATCTTCTTCCCAGACCGTAAAGATTTTACATGCGTAAGTTTGCTTCCGGGGGAACTTCATGAAGTATTTTTTCTCTTTCAGTTTGTTTTAATGATCGCGAGAAGGTGTTTTTCGATTTCCTGTTTCGGCAGGGCGCCTACGAGACGTTCAACCAGTCGGCCTTCCCGGAAAAAAAGCAGCGTTGGGATACTGCGAATGCCGTACTGGGAAGCAGTCGCCGGATTTTCGTCCACGTTCAGTTTGACGACCTTGACGCCGTTTACGTAATCCGAAGCCAGTTCGTCGATGATCGGCGTCAGGCTTCTGCAGGGACCGCACCACGGGGCCCAGCAGTCCACCATGACGGAGGTATCCATGGAGAGCACTTCGCGGTCGAAGGAATCGTCCGTGACGTCGATCGGCTTGATGTCCTGTTTGGCGATGATAAGCGGCTCGCCGCACTTGCCGCACAGGGGTTTGGCGTTGAGGCGTTCCTCCGGAATGCGGTTTTTGGTCCCGCATTTCAGGCAGCGGATGATCAGCTCGTCTAGCGGGGCATGACATTGGCCGCAGGTCGGCCGGCCCTGAAATTTTTGTTTCGGGATGCGATTTTTGGTTCCGCAGTTCAGACAGCGGATGATCACGTTGTCCGGCATAAGACGTTCCTTCAAAATCTTGCGGGCATTATCTCTTTTTCGCACTCAAAAGGCAAATTATATCCCGACGCGAACTTCGCGGGGGGACAAAAGGCGGATCAGTTCCGCAGGCGGCATCGCGGCCAGCAGACCCCGGGCGCCCGCGTTGATGAGAATTTCCGGAAGATCCGCGATGGTCTTTTCTATGTAAACGTCCAGGCGCTTCCTCGTGCCGAAGGGGGATGTGCCGCCGACCACGTACCCCGTATGCCGGTGGGCCACGTCCGGCCGGCAGGGGGAAACGGATTTGACTCCCATGATCCGCGCCAGATTTTTTGTGGAAACCTCACGGTCGCCGTGCATCAGTATGATAAAAGGCCTGGCCGTTTCGTCTTCCATGACCAGGGTTTTGATCACGCAGTGTTCGTCCACGCCGAGCTTCTGAGAAGAAATCCTCGTTCCGCCTTTTTCCTCGTAGGCGTAGGTATGCAGCGTAAAGGCTGCATTTCCTTTTTTCAGCGCCAGAACCGCCGGCGTGGATGGAAATTTTTCCTTCGACATGAAGCAAATATAATGGTGGAATGGCCAAAAGGCAAGGGGAAGAACAAGGAGGAGAAAGGTTCAAAGACCTTTATCCTTGAACCTCAAATTTTTTCAGTCCCTTAAAATCCAGCGTGGCAAAGTAGTCGTCGACGGTTTCCGCGCGGCGGATCTGGACGACGGACCCGTCTTTGCGCAGGAGCAGTTCGGCGGAGCGGAGCTTTCCGTTGTAATTGAAGCCCATTGAAAAACCGTGGGCGCCTGCGTCGTGGATCACTACCGGATCGCCTGGCGCAAGCGCAGGCAGCGTCCGGTCCACGGCGAATTTGTCGTTGTTTTCACACAGAGAACCGGTAACGTCGTACATAACGTCATGGGGCGCCTTTTCCTTGCCGGGAATCGTGATGTGATGGTAGGCGCCGTAAAGGGCCGGCCGCATCAGGTTGGCCATGCAGGCGTCGAGGCCGGCAAACTTTTTGTAGGTATCCTTGATGTGCAGCACCCGGGCGACGAGATAGCCGTAGGGACCGGTGATGTAGCGTCCGCATTCGGCAAAGAGTTTGATCGGGGCCATACCCTTGTCGACGATGATTTTATCGTATTGCTCCCGAATGCCCCGGCTCATCGCCGCCAGATCGATCCGTTCCTGTTCCGGACGGTAGGGGATGCCGATGCCGCCGCCGATATTGATGAACTCGAAACGGATGTTGAGAGCGTGGGAAATCTGAACAACCAGTTCGAAGAGGATCTCGGCCGTTTCAACAAAGTACTGCGCGTCGAGCTCGTTGGACGCGACCATGGTATGAATGCCGAAGCGCCGGACGCCTTTATCGCGGCAGATCCGGTAGCCTTCAAACAGCTGCTCCCGGGTGAAGCCGTATTTGGCTTCTTCGGGATGGCCGATGATCACGTTCCCCTTTTTGAGGGGGCCGGGATTGTAGCGGAAACAGATAAGTTCGGGCAGGCCGGCAGTTTTTTCCAGATAGTCGATGTGGTTGATGTCATCCAGGTTGATGATTGCCCCGAGTTTTTTCGCCAGCAGAAAATCCTCGGCGGGGGTGTCGTTTGAGGAAAACATGATGTCTTCGCCGGTAATGCCGGTTTCCCGGGCCAGCAGCAATTCCGCGAGCGAACTGCAATCAGCGCCGAAGCCCTCGGCGCGCAGAATTTTCATCAGATAGGGATTGGGAGCGGCTTTGACTGCGAAAAATTCCTTGAAGCCCTGATTCCAGGAAAAGGCCTTTTTAAACGCGCGGGCATTTTCGCGGATGGCCTTTTCATCATAAAGATGAAAAGGCGTTGGAAACTCGGCCAGGATGGCGTCGAGCTTTTTCTTCGTAAAGGGCAGTTTTTTTTCCGGCATTCAAACCTCTCCCGTCTGTCATTCGGAAATTATCATTTACGGCAAAACGGCTAAATTGGCAATGGCATTTTAACTTTTGCAGCAGGAGGGCGGTGTTCAGAGAAAAAAATGAACGGCCAGATAGAAGGCGGAGGAGATGGTAGCCGAAATGGGGATGGTCAGAATCCACGCCCAGACAATGTTGCCGGCCACGCCCCAGCGCACGGCAGACAATCTCTTGGTGGAGCCGACGCCGACAATGGCGCCCGCGATGGTGTGGGTCGTGCTGACGGGAATGCCGGCTATGGAAGACCCGATGATTGCGCAGGCGGCGCCGGCCTCGGCGCTGAATCCGCCGATCGGCTGAAGTTTGGTAATCTTGGTGCCCATGGTTTTCACGATGCGCCAGCCGCCGAACATGGTGCCCAGGGCAATGACCGAATAGCACATGATGATGATCCACCAGGGAATGTTGAAACTGGAGCCGATGAGGCCCTTGCTGTACAAAACGACGGCGATGATGCCGATCGTTTTTTGCGCGTCGTTCATGCCGTGTCCCGTGGAGTAAACGGCCGACGACACCAGCTGCAGCTTCCGGTAGAGTTTATCGGTCCGGGCAATATTTGAGTTGCGGTTGAGATTCATGGAGATCACCATGAAGATAAATCCGAGGATCAGCCCGATGGTCGGCGACAGAAAGATAAAAGCGGTGGTTTTGATGATGCCGGACCACACCAGTGTGCCGACGCCGCCCTTGGCGATGCCCGCGCCGATGAGTCCGCCGATCAGCGCGTGGGAGGAGCTGCTCGGCAAGCCGAAATACCAGGTCGTGATGTTCCAGATGATAGCGCCGCCCAGCGCGGAAAGTATCACCAGGTTGTCGATAACATTGAGCTGTACAATGCCTTTGCCGACGGTGTGCGCCACTTCCGTTCCAATAAAAAAAGCGGCGACAAAATTAAAAAACGCCGCCCAGATGACCGCCTGCTTGGGCGAAAGGACGCGGGTGGAAACAATGGTAGAGATCGAGTTGGACGAATCGTGAAAGCCATTCAAAAAGTCGAACACCAGGGCGATGACGACCAGAAAAATGACAAATGCCATTGAATCAAGCATGTTTCAGGACGATCCCTTCGACGATGTTGGAGACGTCTTCGCAAACATCAATTGCTTCTTCAATTCTCTCAAATATTTCTTTCCACTTGATCAGCTCAATCGCGTCCTGCTCTTTTACAAAGAGATTGGTGATGATGGTTCGCAGCGTGACGTCGCCGGCGTTTTCGAGGGTATTGATTTCCACGCAGCCGTCGAGAATCATTTTGGAATTCTTCATGTCGCGCAGACCGTGGACAATTTCTTTGATCTTTTTAATGGCCTGGAAAAGGATTTCCGCCTGCTTGATGATTTCATCATCCGGTTTCTTCACCTTGTACATGTGAATCCGGATGGCCGTGGCCTCGATGACGTCCAGGACACTGTCCATTTTGTTGACCAGGGCGTAAATATCCTCGCGGTCGATGGGCGTGAGGAAAGTCTTATGCATTTTTTCGTAGGTTCGATGCGTAATCACATCCGCTTCATGCTCAAGCTCTTTGAGCCGGGCGACCTTCGCTTCGGAATAATCGCGATTCCTGGTCATATCGAGAAAGAACTGACCGCCTTCTTCCAGCTTATTGGCGAGCTCTTCAAAATATTCAAAAAAGTTTTCTTCTTTAGGAAACAGGCGCATGAATTTTTCCTCCTTATCTTCCTTAAAGGGATCAGACGATGTCCTGCAAAGCCAGCAGTGCTCTAGCGAATTCTGAAAGAAATTGCAAGGTTTTATCAAGAAAATGAACGCGGATGACGGTGTTATTGGTTGTGATTATAAACGTTTAGCATAAATAATTTTACTGTCGCCCGGCGCGTAGAAATCCTGCAAAAGAGCCTCGGCGCCATAGCCGCAACTTTCATAAAAGCGATGGGTCGGCGCATACTGGGGACGGGAGGATGTTTCCGCATAAAGACGCTTGCCGCCGCAGGCGCGGATGGCGTCTTCAGTCTTTTGCAGCAGAAGGCTTCCTAAGCCGCGGCCTCGCGAGACGTCGGCGACGGCAATCCAGTAAAGATCGTAACTGGCGGCGGTCGCCGGGATCCGGCCGTAGCAGGCGTAGCCGACGACCTTCGCGCCGTCCTCGGCAAAAAGGAATTGATACGAGCTTTGCTGGCCATGCTCCAGGCGATCGGCCGCCAGTTCGCAGGCCAGCTCCACTTCCTCGGCGGAAAAGAAACCGCTGGATTGAACGATGTTTAAAATGGCGCCAAGGTCGGACGGCTGAATGACGTGTCGGAAAGCGAGCTGATTCATTGGCTTAACCGTTCTGCGGCAAACCGCCGCGAAACATGAAATAAACCGCGCCGACCATGCACAGCGACGCCCACAGAAAATCGAGTTTCAGGGGCTGCTTCATGTACAGGACGGCAAATCCCGCAAAAACAATCATCGTGATGACTTCCTGCATGATCTTGAGCTGCCCCAGGGAGTAGTGCACGAAGCCGAGGCGGTTGGCCGGCACCTGCAGGACATATTCAAAAAAAGCGATGCCCCAGCTGATGACGATGACCAGAAAAAGGGGCTTGCTGTTGAGGTTCTTCAGGTGGCCGTACCAGGCGAAGGTCATGAACAGATTGGAGAAGAAAAGCAAGACGACCGGTTTTAACACAAAAAGACTCCTCCTTCGTTTCAGCGATTCAGCGCATCGTTCAGTATGTTGTCGATGGCTTCGGAATAGGGAATGCCCGCGTGTTCGAGGGCGGCGGCAAAGCCGGCATCGGGCGACAGGCAAGGATTGGCGTTGATTTCCAGAACCCAGGGCCGCCCGTGGGAATCCACGCGGAAATCGATGCGGGCGTAACCGCGCAAGCCGAACAGGCGCCAGCAGGCCAGAGCCGTTTCGCGCAGACGATCCGCCAGCGCGGCGTCCCGTGGCTTCAGCTTCAGATTGCGGACGGTATTTTCATACTCAAACGAATCTTCCACCCATTTGGCCCGGTAATCGAGCATTTTCAACTTGTCCGGAGGGTAATTCAAAAAAAGGATTTCCGCGGGCGGCAAAGCGATCACGCCGCCGGCGGCCAGAAGTGCGATGTTGAATTCACGACCGTCGATGTACGCCTCGGCGAAGCATTCCAGGCCCAGTTTCTTTTGCCGGAGTTGCAGGGCATTCCGAACCGTTTCGGCATCGGCTGCCGGCAGAAAGGCCTCTTCGTCGAGTCCCACAGACGCGTCTTCCCAGCAGGGTTTGATGAGGTAGGCGCAAGGGCGCCCGGATGAGCAGTGCGCTCCGTCCGCCGTGATCCAGTCCGGGGTGGGGATGCCGTTGGCTGCAAGAATTTTTTTGGTAAGCGGCTTGCCGGACGTGAGAAACATCGACTCGGTGCGGCTGCCCGTGTAGGGAATCCGCAAGACGTCCAGGAGTGCCGGAGCGAAATATGCCATGGCGCCCCGCGCGGCGACGGTTTCAACAAGGTTAAAAACCACGTCGGGTTTGATCATTTCCAGTTTAGCCATGGTGGCGGAGAGATCGAGAACGAAGGGAAGCAGAATCGGCGCGTCGCCCAGGGCCGTGACGGTTTCGGCGATGGTTTTCGCCTGGCGCAGGCAATCCAGTTCATCTTCGGCCGCGTCCTGGGCCACTTCGCTGTGCAGAATGACGATCTTTCTCATAGGCATGATATCCGTTCAGGTATTTTCAGGCTTTCGGCATTCGGTCGGAAAGGCCGGCCCGAGCAAGAGCCGAAGAAAGAATGTCGGAGATCAGTTGCTCGTAGCTCATTCCCACCAGGCGGCACAAAATGGGCAGATCGGACCGGACTGGATTCAAGCCGGCCAGAGAGTTCACTTCGATGAAGTGCGGCAGCCCGCGGGCATCCGAGCGAAGGTCAACGCGGCCCGCATCTTGTAAACCGAGGCCGCGCCAGGCCAGAAGCGACAACTCCATGGCTTTTTGGGCTTCCGCATCTGCGACGGCGGCGTAGCGGACGAGGTTTTCATAATGTTCCTTGTTGTCGTAAGAGTAGGCGTGCTGCTCGGCGTCGGAAGTCAGCATCACCTCCATCGCGCCGATCGTTCGGGCGTCGGAACCCGTGCCGACGATGCCCACCGTGAATTCCCGTCCGGGAAGAAAGGCTTCCACCAGCACGGGCTGACGAAACGTCTCCAGCAGTGTCAGACAGACATCTTTAAGATTTCGGGCGTCGTCGATTTTCGACAGAGCGGAAATGCCCTTGCCCGTTCCTTCCGCGACGGGTTTGGCAAAAAGCGGATAGGGGAGGGCGATTTGGTCGATGTCCGCCGGTTCGGCAACAACGGCGAAGTCCGGGGTGGGAATGCCGAGATCGCGCACGACGTGTTTGGTCATGCCTTTATGGAGCGTCAGGCTGTGGCCGAGCGGATCGGAAAATGTATAGGGAATCCGATAGGCGTCCAAAAGTGCCGGAACCTGCGCCTCCCGGCCGAAACCGCAGAGCCCCTCGGCGATGTTGAAAACCAGATCCCAGCGGTCGCCCGCGGCCAGACGACGCGTCAAAGACTGAACATGGCCGATGCGGTCGACGGCGAAGCCGTATTTCTCAATGACGTCTTCGATGGCGATAAGCGTGTCGGGCTTGTCGAATTCGGCGGTTTCTTCCAGGGAATAGCCTTCGCGCAGATAATCGTCGCGCAGGTCGTAGGTCAGACCGATGAGAAGCTTGCGCGCGGCGCTGGAGGATGGGGAGGCTGGTTTGCCGGACATGGTCCTAATGGATATCCTTCGAGTCGGCGGAATTGTCCGGATAACGGAAGATGTTGCCTTCGTAGTTGCGCATCAGGAGATCGCCCTTGTCCCACCCGACGACATAGTCGGGCAGCAGCGGAATTTTGCCGCCGCCGCCGGGCGCGTCCACAACGTAGGTCGGGACGGCGTAGCCGGTCGTATGACCGCGCAGGCCCTGGATGATTTCCAGTCCCTTGCTGATGGGGGTGCGAAAGTGAGACGAGCCGGGAATCGGATCGCATTGATACAGGTAGTACGGACGAACACGGATCTGCAAAAGACCGTGCACCAGGCGGGTCATGGTGGCCACGGAATCGTTGATGCCGGAGAGCAGAACCGTCTGGCTGCCCAGCGGAATGCCGGCGTCGGCCAGGCGGATGCAGGCGGCGCTCATTTCCGGCGTCAGCTCGTCGGGGTGCGTCACATGAATGCTCATCCACAGCGGATGATATTTTTTCAGCATGGACACCAGCGCCGGCGTGATGCGCTGCGGCAGAACGGCGGGCACCTTTGTGCCGATGCGGAGCAGCTCGACATGGGGAATTTCCCTCAGACGGGACAGGAGCCACTCCAGGCGCTCGTCGGACAGGGTCAGCGGATCGCCGCCGGAGAGCAGAACGTCGCGGATGTTCGTATTAGAGGCGATATAGGCCAGCGCTCTTTCCCATTTGGCCATGTCGATGAAGCATTGATGCTGGCGGCCGAAGATGCGCGAGCGAGTGCAGTAACGGCAGTAGGTGGAGCAGAGATCCGTAACCAGAAAAAGAACGCGGTCCGGATATCGATGCACGATGCCGGGTACGGGTGAATCCGCGTCTTCGCAGAGCGGGTCCTCTTCCTCGCCTTTCGTGTGCAGGCATTCGTCGACGACCGGAACAACCGAACGGCGCAGCGGCGAGGACGGATCTTCCGGATCCAATAGGCTCGCGTAATAGGGGGTGATGGCCACGGGCAGATCCCCCGATGGATGCATCATAGCTTGGCGTTCGTTGTCGGATAGGTGGATGATGTTGTCGAGCGTGTGGACGTCGCGGATGGCGTTTTGAAATTGCCAGTGCCAGTCGTACCACTCGATGCGGCTGATGCCGGGGTAATGTTTTTTTCGGAAAGCGCGGGCGCGGGGTGAATCTTTAAAGGGGAAGTAAAGACGTTCCGGTTTTGATTTTGGGAGGGGCGGCAATGCATTGCCGGTGGACAACGACAAGAAATCCGTTGCTTCATTTCGAACCGCAACAAGACCGGTCGAGGGGCCGGGAGGTTCTGACTCCTCATTGAACAGGGTCTCGTTTTCCATTCATCCTCCTTCCGGAAGCACGCTTCCGTTTAAAAAATTAGCCGTCAATGAACGGCTTTATAATTTTCGAATTTACGCAAGCAAAAAAATTTGTCAACATATATTTTGCATTTAGACGCAAAAAATGAAAAAATATTTTTAAAAGTTGCGTTCCCGAACGAGCGGGAAAATTTTCGGATGCGGCGGAACGAAAATCATTCGGAGTCCGCCTGCCGTCGCGGCGATCCGGAGGGTGGGCAGGCCGCCTGCGGTGGTGCAAGAGGAGGGGCGCAAGACGCTCCTTTTTGCCGCGGGAAAAATCCGAAGAGCCGTGCGCGACGTGTCCTGCAGGCGCGCCGCGCGCAAGGCCATCCGGATCAGACTGCATGGGGAGAAAGATCATGCCGGAATTGCCGGAAGTGGAAACGTTGTGCCGCCAGCTGCAAGAGAAGATTGTCGGACGGGTTATCCGTTCAAAGGAGGTTTACGATGAGAAACTCTCGGGACTGGCGGATGTCCGAGGCCGCGAGGTTACGGACGTGCGGCGTATCGGGAAGACAGTCGTCTGCGTGCTTGACGACGGCCGACGCCTGGTCGTTCATCTGCGGATGTCGGGACGGTTGCTGTGGCGGACAGAGTACGCGATCGAGCCGCACACGAGGTTGCGGCTTGGCTTTGCCGAGGGATGCGTGGATCTGGTCGATCCCCGGCGGTTTGCAACGGTTTGCGTGGCAGTGGACAACCCGGAGACCTGCCGCAACGATTTTATCACCGGCTTCGACCGGCAGGCCTTTCTCGTGCGGCAGGCCCTTCGCCGTGTCGCCGTCAAACTTGTCCTGATGGACCAGGCCGCCGTCGCCGGCATCGGCAACATTTACGCCTGCGAGATTTTGCATCGCGCACGCGTTTCTCCGCTGCGGCCAGCGGCGGAAATCAAAAAAGAAGAATGGAACAGAATTTTTCGCCAGGCCCGTCGTGTCCTGCAAGACGGCATCGAGAAGAGAGGAACGTCCATTTCCGACTGGCGGGATCTTTACGGCTGTCCGGGAGAGAATCAATATCTGCTCGCCGTCTACGGGAGGGAGGGAAAAGCCTGTCCGGTCTGCGGAGAAGTCATCACCCGGATCCGGCAGGGTGGGCGCAGCACATTTTATTGTCCACGCTGCCAGGCATGAAAATGGCATAGCAGGAAAGCGAGAAAAACCTACATCCATATACATTAAGGATACCGCCAGAGCGCGACAATCAGTGCGGAATTACAAAAAAACAATAAAATCAAATATATAGATTGTTTCATGGTGTCATTGAGGTATTTTTCAACGAATGACCCGTCACGTGATAAAAATCGGATTTGAAAAGATCCAGGGGCGGAATTTACCCATCTTTTTCAAAAACACTTCCGCACGATAGACACCGGTCTGTTCAACAGGCAGGGAAAGTCGCTCGGCAGCGGTCCGATGAACTTCGCGCCCATTGCGAATAATCCGGATCTGAGCCGAAACCGGACACGAAACAGAGAGACGGGCGCTTCCGGACAATTTCAGACGTTCGCCCTGAGAAAAGACCTGTCCATCTTGCTCGATGATAAACTGAAACCCCCGCGACGGGACAAAGTAGTCCAGGGCAAAATAACAGCGCCCGGAAAGCAGGGCTTGAAAAAGACGGTCAATGTCTTGCCGACTGTCGCCGCAGAAAGGCTGATCCAGGAGGACATGGGTCCGGATGAACCGAAAGGCCCGTTCGAAAGGGAAGGCGACGAAACGGATCCCCAGAAATTTTTTGATGCTGGCGTGATTGTCCAACTCTCCGATGCCGACCGTTTTGCCGATCTGATTGAGCGCGTCCCAGCGTTCCAGGGTGACGCGGCGAGGGCCTTTCAGCAGGTAAGCGGGGAAGAGAAAGCCGAGAAGTCCGCTGCAATAGCCCCGGAGACTTTTTTGCCAGTCCGTCATGAAGTCCCAGATGCCGACGGCGGCATAACCGCTCACGTTCCAGTCATTCCAACAGTAATGTTTCACGTGAAACATCTCGGTGCCCTCGTGGTCGGGATGGGCGATGATGCCGAATCCTCCCTGTTTATTGACGTCATCGATATATTTTTGGGGATTCTTTCCTTGCGGGTCTCCGTCGTAAGATACCGGTTCCTGAATCGCGAAGGCCAGATAATGATTGAACCGGGGGGCGATTTCCTCTCCGACGACTACCAGCGTCTTATCCTGCCAGCCTTCCCAGCCCTCCCGTCTGGCCTGCAAGTGGTCATGGTCGGTCAGCATTAAGAAATCGATGCCGGTTTTTCGAGTGGCCGAAAGAATCTGTTCCATGGTGGCGTGGCCGTCAAATGAAAATGATGAATGCATGTGGATGATGCCGGCGTAATCGTAAAATTTCATGTTGCGTGTTTAAATCTTTTACAGACTTTTGTCTACGGCAATTTGCCGGCGTTTGCCGGTGGATAAAAAAAGGCAGACCGAACGGTCTGCCTTTTTGCTCTTGTTGCGGGTATTTTGCTACTGTTGCTTGAGAACGACGAAAAACTGCGATCTGCCGCGTTTGATCAACAGCGCCGCGGTCTTCTTTTCCGCCGCCTTGGCTATTTCACGGGTATAATCTTTCATAGAGCGGATCTTTACCCGGTTAACCTGCACAATCACGTCCTGGGCTTGGATGCCCACTTCATCGGCCGAACTGCCGGGCTGCACGTCAGCCACGATGACGCCTTCACGCGGAATGCCCAAACTTCTGGCCATATCCGGAGTGATGTCCTGTGCGGCAATGCCGAACTGAAAGCGGCTGGATTTTTCCGTGTCCGCGGCGACATTTTCCCTGCGCTCCGCCACCGTCACCTGGAACGTCATTTCCTTACCATCGCGAATCACCTTGACGTTCATTTTTTGCCCGACTTTCAGCCCCGCAATCGTGAGCAGAAGATCATGCGTGTCCTTGACGGCTTTGCCGTTGATTTCGGTGATTATGTCTCCAACCTTGATACCTGCCTTGTCGGCCGGGTCGCCTTGAAAAACATCCGACACCAGCGCGCCCTGCTTGCTCTTGTGATTGAGGCTCGCCGCGATATCGTCGGAAATATCCTGGACGGAAATTCCCAGCCAGCCGCGCGTCACTTTTCCCTTGGTCTTCAGGTCGGCCAGAATGCTTTTCGCCATGTTGATGGGGATGGCAAAACCGATACCCTGGCCCTGCGCGACAATGGCCGTATTGATGCCGATGACTTTGCCTTCCATGTTGAATAAAGGTCCGCCGCTATTGCCCGGATTGATCGAGGCATCCGTTTGAATAAAGTTATCGTAAGGACCCGCTCCGATCACACGTCCTTTGGCGCTGACGATGCCGGCCGTCACGGTGGCATCTAGACCAAAGGGATTGCCGATGGCAATTACCCATTCGCCCACGCGGACCTTGTCGGAATCACCGATATCGGCGATCGGCAGGCTGTTGTCCGGTTTGATTTTAATAAGTGCGATGTCCGTATTGGCGTCCGTTCCGATCACCTTGGCTTCATATTCCTTGCCATCCGATATTTTGACCAGAATTTTATCCGCCTGCTCGACGACATGATTATTGGTGAAAATGTACCCGTCGGCACTGATGATGAAACCGGAGCCCAGGCTTCGCTGCTTGAATTCCCGGCGCGGCATGTCGCCGAAGAAGCGGTCGAAGAAGTCGTCTCCGAACGGGGATCCGCCGAACGGCGCCCCGAATCCGCCTCGCCCTTTATAGGTTTTGGATGTGCTGATGTTGACGACCGCCGGTTTAACACGTTCGGAAAGATCGGAAAAGGATACGGGAGTTTTCATTGCGCTCTCCGAAAGCGCGGGGATCGCCTGCGCCGCCGGGATCTCGGGCGCGCCCGAGGTCATAAACGAAGAGCGCAGTACCCCAACGACGGACACAATAAAAAAAGCGACCAGAAAGGCCATCAGGAACATAAAAAAAGTTTTTCGGTTTGAATTTTTCATATCTTTCCTCCAAGGTCAACACGCACAGGGGTGTTTTTCATCTATGTTTCAATTTCTTAAGCTCGTTTGAATATAACGACGTGAGGGAATTTGTCAATGCAAAACGTCCTGTTAATGGCCGTTTGAAGTCTTCGTTCTCCTGTGTTAGGATAGGACTCCGTCAAGGGAGAGGACATGATTTCTTTCTGGGAAAATCTGGGACATCGCGCCACTATGCTATTTCTGGCGTTTGCCGACACGATCGCCTTTTCCGGCCGGGTTTTTCTGCGCATCTTCCAGCGCAAGACCTACTCGAGCGCCATGCGCGAAGTCCTTGTCAATCAAATTTATTTCACATCCGTTCAGATTTTGCCCGTTTTTCTGTTGGTTTCCATCGTTTTCGGTTCGCTCCTGATCGGTATCGTCTTTACGCTGCTCAAACAGTTCGGTCTCACGGATTTTATCGGCCATGTCCTGATGGGCTTGATCGTGACGGAACTTGCGCCTTTTTTGACCGTCTTGCTCATTACGCTGCGCTCCAGTGCGGCCATCAATACGGAAATGGCCGTCATGAAAGTGAACAGAGAGATTAAAACGCTCGAAACCTTCCGGATTGACGTGATCGACTATCTGCTGGCACCCCGCGTTATCAACGGAATTATCTCCATTGTGCTGCTCAGCAGCCTTTGTTCGATTGTCCTGCTTGTGAGCGGCATTCTTTTTTCTCGTCTGATCTTCGGCATGGGCATGGATGTTTATTCAAAGATACTGTTAATTTCAACGAATTTTTCTGATATAGTGATTGCGCTTGTCAAGTGCGGCATTTTTGGTTTTTTTATTACTCTGATTCCCATTCGATTCGGTTTGCGGGCATCGCATGAATTGACCAGCATCCCCGTCGCCGTTTCCCGGGGGATGGTAAATGTCTTTTCGGCCATACTGATTATCGAGGTGCTGTCATTAGTGACAAAATTGTTTTAAATTTTTTTGATAGCGAACAGGCGCTACAGGCCGCGCAAAGCCTTTTGACGCAGAATTATCGCTTACAGGCGGCTCCCGTTTCCTCCGATGTGCCTCTCATTTCCAATCAGGAGGCTTATCTGAACATTGCGCTCATTAAAGCCTATCACGAAAATATGCCGATGCGGGAGGCCCGCCGGTTGGCCTTGGAGCTTCTGGACCGTCTCGGCCTGGCGCACATCGCGCTGCGGCGGAATCCTGCCCTGACGCCGGAGGAGAGATTTTACGTAATGCTGCTGCGCGCGGCAATGGTGCGCGATGCCAGGATCCTGATCGACCAGCCCTTTAAAATGATTCCGCAGCTAAAAGATTTTGCGCCCGTCATGGCCGCCTTGAAAAAAATTGACGATTTGTATTTTAGCTGTCATATATATGATTATTCATGGATGAAAGAAAAGTATGGCGGAGCGGGCTCATGAGCCGGGATTTGAAAGTCGGTCTTTTTATTGGTTGCACAGTCGTTATTCTCATAGCGGCTCTCCTGTATCTGGCGACGGGAAAAGGTGTTTTCGAACAAACTCATACATTTACGCTTTCTTCCCGTTCCGGTGACGGCTTTGCCGCCGGTATGCCGGTGGTTTTTTCCGGATTTGACATCGGTAAAGTGGCGGCTCTGGAACTCAATGACGAAGGCCTGGTGCTGATCAAAATTAAGATTCCCGACCGCCACGTCAAATGGATCCGTTCCGACAGCAGTTTCATCCTTTACCGTCCGCTGATCGGTTCGGCGCAGATTGTCGTGAGTACGGTCAATCTGAAAAGTCCGCCGCTTGCTGAAAATCAAATTCCGCAAGTCTCCATTGTCAATGATATTAACGATGCGATTGCCCGAATAGAACCGGTCCTGGAGAAAGTGGCGCAAATTGCCGAGCATGCTGAACGCCTGACACGCAATCTTTCCGATCCCAAGGGCGATTTGAACCGGGTGCTGGGTAACGCCGAAAAAATCACAACCAATCTGGCGTCCAAGAAATCCCTGGCCGAAATGGCGATTTCCGATGAGGAAAGTCTCCGATCCCTCAACGATTCTCTGAAAAAACTGAAAGATATCACTAACAACGTTGATCGGCTGCTGATTAAGGTGGATAAAATGGCGGACCGGACGGATGAGCAGCTCTACGGTTCGGAAGGGGCCCTTCCTCAGGCAAATGTTATATTAAAGGATATGATCGGGAAACTGCAAAAACTTGATAAAACAATTGATAATATTAACACAATAAGCTCAGATGCCTCTGCCGGCACCCGGGACTTTGAGATTCTCCGCTCCGATATCGATGATCTTGTTGATTCTCTGACCGATATTGTGAAAAAAATGGAGGGTCTCATCGGTACCCGGAAAAACCCGGAGTTTAAAGCGCCATGAGAAAAGTTCCTGTTTTACTGATGATGGTCCTGCTTGTGTCCGCCTGCGGTCAGAGTGCGGTTCTTCCCGACTGGCAGGAAAACGGCTACCGCCATCTGGAAAACTATAAGACGTATTTTCTGTCCGGCAGGGAAGACGCCTCCGAGCCGCATTTTTTAAAGGCCGTGCGGGAAATTGCCGCCGGCAACGACATGAATTTGCTTTCCCTGGCCTATCTGACCAAATTCGGGCTGCATGCCGCTGCGCTGGAAAGCTTCGAGACGACGGAATTCGCCAGACTCTACCGCCAAGACCCGCTTCCCGCCAATATGGCCTACTGCCATTTTTTAAAAGGCAACTTCAGCGCCGTCGATCCGGGCCTGCTGCCCGCGCGCTATGCGGACGTCCTGAAAGCCGTTTCCACAAAGGATCCTGCTTTGGCCGTCCGGGCAATGACCGCGATCGAAGATCCCCTGTCGCGCCTGATTGCCTGCGGTGTCTGGGTCCGCTACCTGCCTTATGATGAGCAAATTTTACAGATCGCCGTTGCCACCGCCTCGGCCAATGGCTGGAAAAGACCGCTCTGGGCCTATCTCGACCGGTTGCAGAACTATTACGAGTCAAATGGCGATGCCGTAAAAGCCGGCCGGATCCGGGACAGGCTGCTGCTTTTGAAAAAAATGAACTGAAAATCAGTTTGATGACATATCGGCACATGAAACAATCGGAGGTTGAAATGAAGAAGGCGGGAATGCTTGTAATGTTGGGGGTACTGGTTTGTTTTGCCGCTCTGCTGGTGCTGGGCTGTGCCGGCGGCTCAAAGGAAATGCTCGACGAAGATTTCAAAAAAATGAACAACGAGCAGCTTTTGGAATATTTCTATCGTCTCAACGATGAAATCGAAAAACAGGAAAAGCAGACGGGTCCGTCGTTCGGCATCGGCGTGGGCGGCATCGGCCGGGGAGTCGGCGGCGGTGTGGGCGTAGGCACGGGAGGCACCGGCTATACCGCGGAGGATCTGCGCAAGCGCCGTGTTGAAGTTCGCATGGAAATGAAGAGAAGAAACATCACGCCGTAAATGCGCCGCCGTTGCGGATAAGTGAACCGACACCGTATCCACCAAGCGGAGAAAAGCTTTCCGGAGATGAATTCATGGGACTGCTGAACGGATTTCGACCGGCCAGATTCGTTGCAACGGTTCTGGCGTGTTTTGCTTTTTCCCTGTTGTACAACGCGCTCGTGCACCTGATCATTCTGGACGAGGCCAACGCCGCCATCGCGCCGCTGCGCCGCCCGGACTTTTCCTCTTATCTGGGATTGTCGATTGCAGCGACTTTTCTGGTTTGCGCGTTGTTTGTGTTCATCTATCTTTGCCTGGTTGAAAAAAAGAGTTTTCGCACCGGCCTGCTCTTCGGCTTCTGCACCGGTCTTTTGCTTGCGGTGGTGGTTGATATCAATGCGTACGTTTTGTATCCGCTGCCTTTTTCGCTGGTCTGGAAATGGGCGGTCTTCGGCGTCGGAGAGTTCAGCCTGATGGGCCTTCTGGCGGCCTGGATTCTTCCCCGGCACAGTGGCGGACGTTGACGTACTTTCGTTGCCGGCGAAACTAAATTTTTAAACAGCGAACCGCGTATTCATTTACATCGGCTTGTCATTTGAAACGGCAAGCCCGAGTATTTTCATAGTTTTTACTGAATGTCCCTCCGCCGCAACGGCCGCCGCAACGGCCTCGGCGAGTTTACCGGATTGCTGATCTTCCTGCGCTCTGGTCCAGTCTTCCTTCGCGGCTTCGAGTCCGGACCTGGCTTGGGCCAGTTTTTTCCTTGTCATGTCGGCCGGGAGCTTTCTGGATCCGGAAATCGCATCCAGGCGAGCCTGGATACGCTCGACCATTTTGGGTAATTCAGCGCTCAGGTCCATCCATTGCTGCGTCAGTTTGTCTCTTTCTGCCTTGGCCTCGGCAATCACTTCCTTGGCCTTGGTAACGAGTCCCCGCGCCTCTTCCAGGGCGTCTTTGATTTCCCCCCGCGCCAGTTTGTCTTTTGTCTCCGCCAGTGCGCTTTCCAAAGCGGCGATCTGCTCCGGATCGAAAGCGCCGGCTTCGGCCTTTGCCGCGTTGACCGCGTCTTCCGCCGCTTTAACCGCCAGTTGCGCCGGGCCCTTTTGGCCTCCGTTGCAGCCAGCCATCACGGCCAGGGCAAAAAACATAATCAGAATCGTGCTGATGTAATGCTTTTTCATCGCAACCCCTTTCTTTTCGCAACGGTTCGCGTTTCCAACCTTGCCTGTAAAATTAGTATAGAAATCGGCTGTTCGTCTGTCAAGCGATATGGTGACGCCGGATTGCAGATGCGCTCCCGCTGTACAGACATTTTCCGGGCTCGATGGTTTTTGAAATTGACGTTTGCGGCCGGTTTGTATTAAAGTTGCACACCGTTGTATAAAGGTGTTCCGCAAAGATCCGCAGGAGGCCTCTGCCGTGCAATGTCGCCATGCATTATTTTTATACGTGATTTTTACCGGGCTTGTGCTTTTCGCGTCCTGCACGGCTCAGCCGCCTCTTTCTTCGGGAAAGTCCCTGGTCGGCGGTCCGTGCCGCTATAAAAGCTATCCGGGCCGGGCGACCATCCTGTCCGTTACCGCCGTTGAAAACAGCGCGGCGGACCAGACGAAACGGTTCGCTGTTTTGTTTACATTTAAGGCGCAAGACGAGATTGAAGAAAGCTTTGCCCGAACGGAGGGCAAAACATTTTCCCTCTACGCAAAACATTTTTCGACTCCCGACCGGCATTTCATCACGGTTCACCGCCTTGCCGCCGGACGGATTCTGGACGGCAGCATACAGGTCATTGTGGCGGGAACCTGCACGCCGGTGGTGTTTGATTTTCCGGAGTTGAATGAAGATCAGTAAAAACCGGCGGCCGGAGGCGTTTTTCCCCGGCAGCGCCTCAGCCTCTCTTCTTGAAAATATCTGACATCCGAATAAGAAAGCGAGTGTGCATCATGAAAAAAATCTTCTTTTTGCTGTTGGGAACGGTTCTCTTCCTCTGTGGGGACGCATCCGCGGCTTTTGCCGCCGCGAATCCCCCGCCGCTCCTTGCGGAGGCGGCGCAAAATCTGTCGGTCGAGCTAAACCGCCTTGACGACGGCCTGGGCCGCGCCGCACAAAAGCTTGGTAAGTCCGGTCTTACCGGCCCAGAGGCGCGGGGAGCTCTGTCGGCGCTTTGTTCGAAATTTTCATATGCGGTGGATTGCGCGGCCGTCGACATGCAGGGAACGATGGTCACGCTGGAGCCGGCGCCTTTCCGGCGTTTCGAGGGAAAGAATATTGCCGGACAGGAGCAGGTGCAAAGAATCCTGAAAACCGGCAAACCGGTTTTGAGCGGCGTCTTCCGGGCCGTGGAAGGATTTCCCGCAATCGACGCGGAATACCCTGTGGCAACGCCCGACGGGAAGCGTCTTGGTTCGGTGAGCCTCTTGTTCAAGCCGGAAAAGCTTCTGGGCGGCGTTCTGGACGGCCTCTTTGCCGGCACACCGGTGAACATCTGGGTAATGGATAAACATGGTATGATTCTTTACGATGTGGACAAGCCCCAGATCGGGCTTAATCTTTTTTCCGATCCGCTGTACCGGTCTTATGACAGCCTGCTCAAGCTGGGGCGGCAAATTGCCGGGACGTCCGCCGGCTCCGGGATTTATGAGTTTCTCGGCCAGTCGCAACGCCGGACAGTCCGGAAAAAAACGTACTGGCGAACGGTTTCTCTCTACGGAACGGACTGGCGTCTGGTGGTCGTTCAGGTCGAGCATCCGGATGAAAAGACGAAAACAGGCATTGTGCTGCCGGCGGTTTCGCTTGAACAGAAGCTCGCCTTGCATTCCGCCGCTCCGGCGCTGGTGCGCTCTTTGTCCGGCGGAGACGAAAAGGCGGCGCTGAAGCTTTTCCAGGACCTCTACGATTCGACGCCCGGCCTCTACAGCGTCCAGTGGATGGATGAAAGAGGGATCAACCGTTTCGGCTACCCCCGCGAGAACAGCCTGCGCGATTACAATTACGCTGCGGGGCGCAGAACCGATGACCGGGAGCTTCTCCGGATCCTGCACGCAAAAAAGGCGGACACTTACGAATTGCAGCTGTTGGAGGGCCGGACGGGCGTTTTAACCTTCCAGCCGGTATTCGACGGCCAGCGGTATCTGGGGGTGCTCTATACGATCCACTTGAAAAACTGACCGGCAACGCCGAATATGGATAGCCCTTTCCGCTCCCAGGCGGAAAGGGCCCGTCCATTTTGGTTTGCGCGGCTAAACTATTTTTTTCTCAGTCCCGCCGCAAGCTGTTTTGCCCGGCTAAACGCCGCCGTATTGGTGATGCCTTTTTTAGCGGGGCTTTTCGCGGCCATCTCCTTCATCTGCTGCACCCTTTCTTCGCTCGGCGGGTGTGTGGAGAGAGCGTCGGAGAGGCTTTTCATCACGCTGCTGTCGCCCCCGCCGCCGCTTTTTTCCATCTGCAGCAGTCTTTCATAGAATTTTCCCACTTCGTCCTTGTCGTAGCCGGCGGCCACCGAATATTTAAATCCGATGCGATCCGCCTCCATTTCATCCTCGCGGGAATTGACAAGGAAGGTGTACTTCGACGCCAGTAATCCTCCTCCCGCGCCAAGCACGCCGCCGATGACTGCGGCCTGGGCATGGCACGCCGTATCGCCTTCCCTGCAGAGCAGCCTCCCCGCGCCGTAGCCGACCGCCGCGCCGACGACGGCTCCGCCCGCCGCGTAAAGCCAGGTTTTGTTCTGGGCTTTTTCCATGGCGTACATCCTCTCCGCCGAATGGCGCGCGACGACGTGGCCGATTTCGTGGGAGACGACGCCGGCCAGCTCCGCTTCACTCGACGCGGCGGCGATGAGCGGCGCGGTGACGAAGATGGTCCCCGCCGGCATGGCGAAAGCATTGACGTCCGGCACATCCACAACCGTGAAATTATACCGGTAGGGATTTCCGTCGAGCTTGTTGGCCCGGACGATTTTCGCGCCCAGATCGGAAATATAGCGCTGAAGCTCTGGATTTTTCGCGGGCGGATAATCCTGCCGCATTTTCGGAAGAGCTTCTTCGGTAAGGCGTTGTTCGTCCTGAACGGTCAAATGGGTTTCCTGACCCACGTTGGAACCCTCGCGTTGCCGCGAACTGTTCGTGGGAGCGCAGGATACGACAACGAAAAGAACCAACAAAACCGCCAGGACAATCGCCTTTTTCATAATCTTTCCTCCGGAGCCAGGAATTTTTTTACCGCCCGGCCTCCGCTTAGATTTAAGCATGGCCGCCCCCGGCTGTCAAGCGCTACACGGCCCGTGTTCTTCCGCCGGTTTGGCCTTTGACGGCTCCTTTCGCCTTCTGGTATACAAATCCCATGAAAAAATGGAATCCGCCCTCTTTAGCCGCGTCTTTTCCGGCCGTCAAGACCGATCCGGGCCCGAGCGTTGCCTTTGCGCATCTGGCTGCGGGCTTTGCCTCCGCAGCAACCGATGACCCTGTCCATCCGCCTTACGGCTTTCCCGCCGCGGAGGAAGACGATTTGTATGTCACCGGTTATCTGCAGCGGATTTTTTTGAGATGCTGACCCGGGTATCGGCCGTGCCCGGCCGGCGCGGTTGACGGACGCCCGGCAAAGTATAATTTTTCTTGACCTCCGGAGGCCCCTCTTCCTAAGATGGCCTCAAGAAGGTCCAGCCGGCCATTGTCACGGTAATTCGCAAGGAGGTTGCTCATGAAAAAAATAATCATTCCGCTGATCTTGTTTTGTCTTTGGACATTTTTCCCGCTTCAGTCCGTCCACGCGGACGTCATCTCGCTGGAAAACGGATCAACCCTTATCGGAACCATTTCCCGGATTGATCAGAAGACGATCCTTGTCCAGACGGACTTTGCCGGCGTCGTGAGCGTTGATGCGGCGCGCGTGCTCTCCTACACGACGGACAAGCCTGTATATGTGGCTTTTCCCGGCCATGAACCCGTCCGGGGAAAACTGACCTACACAAAAAAACAAACGCGCATCGATGCGGCGGAGGGACAAGTCCTTGTCAGCGCCGACGCGCCCGAACACGTCTGGCCCGAAGGCGCTCCCGATCCGCGCGCCCGGCACTGGAGCTTTGAGGTCGGCGTCGATGTGGCCGGCAAGACGGGCAATGCCGAGCGGATCAGCGTCGGCTCAAGGGCGCAGGCCAGGCTGCAGGGGCCCCGCGATCGACTGCTCCTCTACCTGCGCTATGCGTATGCGAAAGATGACGGCATTGAAAGCGATAATCAGGCGGTCGGCGGCATCGATTTCGAATCTTATTTCCGGGAAAAACACTCCTGGTATGCGCGTGCGGAAGCGGAAAACGATCAGATCGCCGCTCTCGACTTGCGGGTCACAGCCGCCGCCGGCTACGGCTACTTCTTTCTGAAAAAAGCGAATCACACGCTGCGGGGCAGAACCGGTTTGATGTTTCGCCACGAGTCGCTGAAAGGTGAATCTTCGAAAGGCACGGCGGGGCTCGATCTGGGCATTTCGCATCTGTACCGCTTTGACAACGCCTGGCGTCTGACCAACGACGTCACCTACACTCCCAGCCTGGAGGATTACCGCGACTACCGTATTTGCCACGAAAGCGCATTTGAAATTCCGATTGTCGCTTCGGAAATCTGGAAACTCCGCCTCGGCGTCATGAACGATTACAACAGCCGGCCGGCCGAAAATAAAGATTATCTGGACACGACCTACTTTACGCGGCTGGTCTTTTCCTGGCAGTAAGGCCAAGGCGCGCAGGCGAGTCGGGAGGCTGCCCTGTCAGTCGGCCAGAATTTCCGCCAGGGTTTTGGCGTCCGCTCCGAAGTGGACCTTGCGGCCGATTTGTACGACGGGACGGCGGATAAGGCGCGGCTCCTGCAGCATCAGGTCCACCATTTCCGCATCGCCCAGTTTTTCCCGCTCCAGGCCGAGCTTTTTGAAACTGGGACTGCGGACATTGAACATGTCGGAAGCCGGCCGGCCCGCCAGCAGTTTTTCGATTTCTTCCCGGCTGAAGGGATTTTTGAAAAAATCCCGTTCGCTCAGATCCAACTTTTTCTGCAAGAGAAACTCTCTCGCTTTGCGGCAGGTGCTTCAGCCGCTCCAGCAGTAAAAATGAACCTTCATGTTGGCCTCCTTATGTTTTAGCGTATTGTAAAGAAATAAACGCGTGCGCGCAAACACTAAATCGGCAAGGCAAGGTTTGCGGGGACAGCGCCGTTTCAGACAAGATTGTCTTGACACTTCGGCGAAACTCCGATACTTCCGTCCAAAAAAATTTTCTCAAAGGACCGGTGATGTTGAGACAGCTCCAGGGCGGCGCATGATCAGAGCGCAGTTTGAAAGTTTGGGTGTTTATCTTCCCGAACGCGTCGTTTCCACGCAGGAACTGATCGACCGCATGCCGGCCAAGCCGCTCTTCGATCTGGAGTTTCTCACCGGCGTCAAAGACAGGCGGTGGCGTTCCGCCGAGCAGGATTCCTATACAATGGCCATGGCTGCCGCGATGGATTGCCTGCAAAAATCCCGCTACCGGCCGGAAGACCTGGATGTAATCATCTGTTCGTCCATCAGCCATTTCAAAGGCGGGCTCCATCTGTGGATGAAGCCGGACATGAGCAAGTTTCTGAAAAAAAGTCTCAAACTGCGGCCCGACGCGATGAGTTTCAGCATGACGAATGCCTGCGCGGGCATGCTCACGGCCGTGCATATTCTTAACAACATGATTAAAACCGGCGCCGTTCGCACCGGCATGATTGTGAGCGGTGAATGCATTACGCCGATTTCCGATACGGCGGTGAAGGAAATCAAGGACCCGGTGGATCCTCAGTTCGCGTCGCTGACCGTCGGCGATTCGGGCGTGGCCCTGATCATGGACCGCGCCGCGGACCACGATGAGGGGATCGATTTCGTCGATTTCCTGACGCTGGCCGATTTCGCCGATCTGTGTCTGGCCATGCCGAGCATCGAAAATCCCGGCATGGCGATGTACGCCAAAGCCGTGGAGATTCACCAGGAAGTCATTTTGCGCCTGCCGCGCATCATCAAATTTATGATGGAGAAGCACCGCTTTACCGGACGGGATTACGACTATGTCATTCCGCACCAGACATCGACCCGCGCTATTCAGACGGCGCTGGATCTGTGCATCCGGCATTTGGAAGTGCTGCCAGAGGTCCTGATCGGCATCGACAAATTCGGAAACACCGCTTCGACGTCTCATTTTGTGGTTTTGCACGATCACCTGGCGCGGAAGAGGTTGAAAAAAAATTCCAGGATTTTTTTCCTGTCGCTGGCTTCCGGCATTGCTATCGGCCTTGTATCGGCCAGGATCGGAAGTCTGGAGGCCTGCTATGGCTACGATCATTAAGGCGTCCTGTGCCTTGCCGAACGGCCCCCAAAGTTCCATCGGCATGTCCGTCGCAGCTGCGCAACAATGCCTGGCCGGCGCCGGGGTTGCCCCAGGCGATGTCGATTTGCTGATCAACATCGGCGTCTTCCGGGATGACAACATCATCGAACCGGCCATGGCGCCCCTGATTCAGCAGCAGTTGGGAATGAATCTCGATCCGGTCCGTCATCACCACCTGCATCGTTCAACGCTGTCTTTTGACATCAACGACGGGGAATGCGGCTTTCTCACGGCGGCCGGCATCGCCGATTCGTTTTTCCGAAGCGGTCAGGCGCAGTATGCGCTTGTCGTTTCCGGAGACATTCATCCCTCCAAAACCGATCACCCGGAGTTTCCTTTCAAAAGCGTTGCCTGCGCCGTACTGCTGGCGCGGACCGACGATGACCGCCGCGGTTTTTCCGATTTTCATTTTAAAACATCCGCCGCCGCCGGCTTCGGTTTTTCCGCCAGCGTCGATCTCCTTGCCAACGGCTTGAAAAGCCGGGGATGTATGACCTTCTCTGTCGAAGATTGCTATATCCGGGATCTGATGGTGTTTGCCTCGTCTCTGATGGACGACGTTGTTGCGGCCGGCCGGATCGATCCCGCAGCGATCGATTATGTCGTGGCTTCGCAGCAGGCGAAAGGGTTCGGCAGCGTTGTCGCCCGCGCCGCCGGCGTTAACGGGGTATCGCAAATCATCGACCTCTTCGACGAATACGGCGATGTTCATACCTCCTCTCTGGGGTTGGGCTATCATCATCTTGCCGGCGGCGGCCGGATGAAATCAAATGACCGCATTTTGTTTATCGCCGCCGGTTCCGGCCTCTCCGCCGCCTGCGCCCAGTACGTCGTCTGATTCCCGCCCCGGCAAGGCTGCATTTGCGCTTTAAAATCATTTATGATACACGACGGCCAGTCCAACGCTTAGTCGGGAAAGAAGGCGCTCATGTCTCGAAAAACAGGAATTGTCAAAGATGGCCGCTACTTGCAGCACACCGCCGGAGCGGCTCATCCGGAAAGCCCCGAACGTCTGGTGTCTGTTTATGAAATGCTCGACAATCCCGATATCTCCTGGAAGTACACGGATATTGATGCCCGCGAAGCCAGCCACGATGAACTCGCGTATATCCACACCCAGCCCTATATCGAACACATCGCCAGCACGGCCGGTAAAAGCCATGTGATTCTCGATCCCGACACCGTGGCGAGCCCGGAAACTTACGGGATCGCCAAACTGGCTGTGGGCGGCGTGCTGAACGCCGTCGACGCCGTTATGACCGGCGAGGTGGATAACGCCTTTGCCTTTGTGCGTCCGCCCGGTCATCACGCGAGCGCCGGCACCTCAGCCGGATTCTGCATCTTCAACAATGTGGCGATCGGCGCGATGCACGCGATCCGGAAACATGGTTTGCAGAAAGTTCTCATCGTCGACTGGGATTTGCATCACGGCAACGGCACCCAGAATATTTTTTACTCCGACCGGCGTGTGCTGTATTTTTCCACCCACCAGTATCCCCATTATCCGGGAACGGGGGGCATGCGCGAAACGGGCGAGGGAGACGGCCGGGGCTACACCGTGAATGTTCCCTTGCGCCAGGGCGCAGTGAACGGAACGTTCGTATCGGCGCTGCGCAAAATTCTGACGCCGATTGCGCTCGCGTACCAACCGGAGCTGGTTCTCGTTTCAGCGGGTTTTGATACGTATTACCAGGATCCCCTGGGCGGTATGCGCGTGACGCCGGAAGGATTTGCCGCCCTGGCACGCATATTGCTAAATATTGCCGATGCCTGCTCGGCGGGACGGCTGGTTGCCGTGCTGGAAGGCGGGTACCATGTGACGGGCCTGACCCGATCGGTCAAGGCGGTTGTTCAGGAGATGTTCGACGAAACGCACTGGACGGATCGGAAACTCGATGAGCTGGAACAACATGCGGATGAATACAACAAGCCGGTGATTAAATCCGTGACCGACGTCATGCGCCCGTTCTGGAATGTTTTGTAGAGGAGGTTTTGGTTTTGAAACTCAGCACAGCGGATGTGGAATATGTCGCCCGGCTGGCCCGGCTGGAAGTGACGCAGCAGGAAAAGGAAAAATTTACCGCCCAGCTCAACGATATTCTGCACTACATCGATCAACTCAATGAACTCGACACAAAAGGCGTCGCGCCGATGAGCCACGCGATCGCCGTCACCAACGCGTTTCGCGAAGACCGCGCCGCCGAATCCCTCGGCACGGCGAACGCCCTGGCCAACGCGCCCGACGCGCGCGGAGATTTTTTCCGTGTTCCCAAAGTCATTGAATAATTCAAACAAAAACGTGCCGGCCGCAAGGCGCCGCGACGGTTTTGTTCGACAACAGAGGATTTTATGGAGCTACATGCGTTAACCATTCACGAGTTGCAGGAAAAGATGAAAAGCGGCGCGGTGTCGTCCGCGGAGCTGACCCGGTCCGTTTTTTCGCAAATCGATAAGGTGGAAGACAAGGTGCATTCCTTTATCCGCCTGATGCGGGAAGAAGCGATGGAACAGGCCGTCCGGGCCGACGAGCAGATTCGGCAAGGCGACATCCGGGCGCTTACCGGCATTCCGATCGCCCTGAAAGACATCGTCTGCACCCGCGGCATTCCGACGACGTGTGGATCGCGGATTCTGCAGAACTTCGTTCCGCCCTACAACGCGACGGTCGTGGAAAAGCTGGTTCAAGCCGGCGCCGTGTTCGTGGGCAAGGCCAACATGGACGAATTTGCCATGGGGTCCTCCACGGAAACCTCCTTCTTCGGCCCCACCCGCAATCCCTGGGACCTGGAAAGAATTCCGGGCGGGTCCAGCGGCGGCTCGGCCGCGGCGGTGGCCGCCGACGAGTGCATCGCCTCCATCGGCTCCGACACGGGCGGCTCGATCCGCCAGCCGGCGGCGCTCTGCGGCGTGGTCGGCCTCAAGCCCACTTACGGTCGCGTGTCGCGTTTCGGCCTTGTCGCCTTTGCCTCCTCGCTCGATCAGATCGGACCCTTCACCAAGGACGTCGAAGACTGCGCGATCATGATGAATGTCCTGGCCGGCTACGATCCGCGGGAATCCACGTCCGTCCGGGCGGAAGTCCCCGACTATCGGCAGTTTCTCGGACGCGATATTCAAGGCTGGAAGATCGGCATTCCCCGAGAATATTTCATTGAAGGCATCGATCCGGAAGTTTCCGCCGCCATCGCCAGGGCAATAGAAACGGTCCGGCAGTGCGGCGCTTCGATCGTGGAGATTTCTCTGCCGCATACCAAATACTGCGTTGCCGTGTATTACATCATCGCGCCCGCGGAGGCGTCCTCCAACCTGGCGCGCTACGACGGCGTCCGGTACGGCTTCCGGGCGGCCGACGCCCGCGATCTGGCGGAAATGTACTCGAAAACCCGCCGGCAGGGATTCGGCCCGGAAGTCAAACGCCGGATCATGATCGGCACCTACGCCCTGTCCGCCGGCTACTACGACGCGTATTACGGCAAGGCGTCGCAGGTGCGGGCGCTGATCCGCCGGGACTTCGACGAGGCCTTCGCCCAATGCGACGCGATTCTGACGCCCACGTCGCCGACGCCCGCGTTTAAGCTGGGAGAAAAAACGGACGATCCGCTGCAGATGTACCTGTCCGACGTGTTTACCATCTCCGCCAATCTGGCCGGCATTCCCGGCATTTCCGTGCCGTGCGGCTTCAGCGCGTCGGGCCTGCCGATCGGCGTCCAGTTTCTGACCGGTCATTTCGAGGAGGGAAAGCTGCTGCAAATCGCCTCGGCGTATGAAAAAAGCGCCGCCGTTGAAAAAAGGAGGCCTGCTTTATAATGGATTTTGAAACCATCATCGGGCTGGAAGTCCACGCCCAATTGCTCACGGAAACAAAAATTTTCTGTACCTGTTCCACCAAATTCGGCGCGGCCCCCAACAGCCACGCCTGCCCCGTTTGTCTGGGAATGCCGGGCGTCCTGCCCGTGCTCAACAAGAAAGTCGTGGAATACGCCATGAAGATGGCGCTCGCGACGAACTGCGCCATCAATGCGCAAAACGTCTTTGCACGGAAAAATTACTTTTATCCCGACCTGCCCAAGGGCTACCAGATTTCGCAGTACGCCTATCCGCTGGCGGAGCACGGGTACATCATGATCGAGACGGGCGAGGGGTCCCGGAAGATCGGCATCACCCGGATTCACATGGAGGAAGACGCGGGCAAGCTGATCCATGACGACAATAATCCGGTAAGCTACGTGGATTTGAACCGCACCGGCGTGCCGCTCATCGAAATTGTCGGCGAACCGGATATCCGTTCGCCGGAAGAGGCGGCGGAATATCTCCGGCGCCTGCATGAAATCCTGGTATATCTCGAAATCTGCGACGGCAACATGGAAGAGGGCTCTTTCCGCTGCGACGCCAACGTGTCCATCCGTCCCCGCGGGCAGAAGGAATTCGGCACGCGGACGGAGCTTAAAAACATGAACTCCTTCCGCAACGTCCAGCGCGCGCTGGAGTACGAAGTCAAGCGCCAGCAGTACCGGGTGGAAAACGGCGAGCAGATCGTCCAGGAAACGCGCCTGTGGGACGACGCGCAGGGCGTCACCAATCCCATGCGCAGCAAGGAAGAAGCGCACGACTACCGCTATTTCCCCGATCCCGACCTGGTGCCGGTCGTGGTGGACGACGCCTGGGTGGCCGAAATCCGCTCGCAGATGCCGGAGCTGCCGCAGGCCAGGCGCGAACGATTCGTGAAAGACTATGCCATTCCCGCCTACGACGCGGGCGTGCTCACCGCGGAAAAAGCGCTCGCGGAATACTACGAAGAAGTGGTGAAGCTCTGCGGCAAGCCCAAGATCGCCAGCAACTGGGTCATGGGCGACATCATGAAATTTCTCAACGAGGACAAGCGCGCGATCCGCGAATGCGCCATTACGGCCCGGTCGCTTGCGGACATGATCAAACTCATTGAGGAAGGGACGATCAGCGGCAAAATGGCCAAGGACGTGATTGCCGACATGTACGCGACCGGCAAGGCGCCGCAGGAGATCATTGCCGAAAAAGGCCTGGTGCAGATTACCGATGAAAACGAACTGGCCGGCACCATTGCGGCCATTATGGCGGCTAATCCCAAACAGCTTGCCGATTACCGCGGCGGCAAGGAAAAGCTTTTCGGCTTCTTTGTCGGCCAGGTGATGAAGGCGACCCAGGGCAAGGCCAATCCGCAGCTGGTCAACGATTTATTGAAGAAGATGCTTGCCGGATGATCAGAACTCTTTTCTGGAAGAACAATTCCGTTGTGATGATCGATCAAAACGCCCTGCCGCAGATCGAGCGGCCGGTCGTTTGCGCGGACTACCGGCAGGTCATCGCGGCCATCCGGGATCTGACCGTACGCGGCGCGCCGGCAATCGGCGTGGCCGCGGCCATGGGCGCGGCGCTGGGCGCGCTGACGCTTCCGCCTCAGCCCCCGGAGGCGTTCCGGGATAAGTTTCAGGCCATCTGCGACGAAATCGCCGCGGCGCGGCCCACCGCACGCAATCTATTCTGGGCGCTGGAGCGGATGAAAAAACGCCTGGATGAAGTCCTGCGCGGACAAACGAAAAACCCGGCCGCGGCGCTGGTGCAGGAAGCCAGGCGCATGTGCGCCGAAGACATTGCCGTCAATCGGGAGATGGGACGCCGCGGCAGCGAACTTTTGTCCGACGGCGATCATGTGCTTACGCACTGCAACGCCGGAGCGCTGGCCACCGCCGGCTACGGCACGGCGCTGGGCGTGATCCGCGCGGCCGTGGCCGAAGGCAAAAAGCTGCACGTCTACGTCGATGAAACGCGGCCGGTTCTTCAGGGGGCGCGGCTCACCGCCTGGGAAATGAAAAAAGAAAAAATACCCGCCACACTGATTTGCGACAACATGGCCGGAATGCTGATGCGGCAGGGAAAAATCGATAAAGTCATCGTCGGCGCGGACCGCATCGCCGCCAACGGCGACGCCGCCAATAAAATCGGCACTTATGCGCTGGCCGTTCTGGCGCGGGCGCACCGGATTCCTTTTTACATCGCCGCTCCGCTGTCCACGTTTGATTTTTCTCTGACGACCGGCGCGGAAATTCCCATTGAGGAACGACAGGCCGATGAAGTGACGACCTTTCGCGGCGTGGCGGCCGCGCCGCAGGGCATGGCGGTTTACAATCCCGCGTTTGACGTCACGCCGGCACGGCTGATTTCGGCCATCGTCACGGAAAAAGGCATTCTGACAAAACCCGGTCGAGCGGCCATCGCCCGCCTGAAGCGTTCTGTTGCATTATAAATAATGATATTGCGTCATTTTGCAGGCGGAAATCCGGTTTTTTTCAAACTTTCCCGGATTTGGGATCAGTGCAGAATGACGAGATTTACGTTTTACTGCAAGTAGGAATACAAAAATATGAATCTGCTTCTTTTTGATTTTGACGGCGTTTTGGTGGATTCGCTGGACGTTTACGAAAAAACGGTCACCGATTGTCTAAACGCCATCGGCCAGCCGCTCACGCGCGGCCGGGAAGAGTTTCTGGAACTCTTTGAGGGGAACTTCTATCAGTCGCTCGTCGACAAGGGCGTGGACATGAAAAAGTTTGAAGAAGCTTCCGTGTCTATTCTGACCCAGGTCAACTACGCGGCCATGAAGCCCTTTGACGCCATCCGGCCGGTTCTGCGCCGGCTCAAACAGAATCATCCGCTGGTGGTGATTTCCTCCAACGACACGCCGACGATCCGGGAAGCATTGCGCCTGTACGATTTCGAAGGGATCTTCGACGACATTCTGGGCTCCGATTTCATGTACAGCAAGAAGGAAAAAATCCTCTACGTGATCCGGAAGTACAGTGTGACCCTGCAGGATATTTACTACATCGGCGATACGACCGGCGACATCAAGGAAGGAAAAGAAGCCGGCGTCAAAACCGTCGGCGTCACGTGGGGCTGGCACAGCAAAGCGCTCCTGGCCGCGTCCCGACCGGACTATCTGTTCGACACACCGGAAGATTTACTGCAACTGAACTGATCTTCAAGTTTTTCCGTCCCTTTTCCGATGATATCAAAGAATACGGGAGGACGATGCATGTCATCGGCATGGAACATTGCGCTTTCGGGTCTTCGGGCCTGTGAAATCAAGATGGCTGTAAACGCCAGCAATATTGCCAATGTCAACACGGAGGGCTTTAAAAAAAGCCGGGTTGCTTTGCGGGAAGCGGCCAACGGCGGCGTCCAGGTAACGCTTTCACAGGTCAAGCTTCCCGGTGTGCCTCCGGGGATGAACGCAGAGACGGGCGAAGTAAGCGAATCCTCCAACGTGGACCTGGCCGAATCATTTGTCGATCAGAGAGTCACAACGCATGCCTTTGCAGCCAATGCGACAACGGTCAGGACCGCCGCTGAAATGCAGCAGACGCTCCTGGATATCCTGGCGTGATTGCAGAAAAAATCATTTGCAGATTGACATCCCGCCCCTTTTGAAGATAAAGTTTAACCGGATCTCACCAGAGGAAGTGCCAAGGTCACTGGTGGGCCTCCTGGACTTCAAATCCAGTGTGGGGCGCTAGAACCGTCCCAGGTGGGTTCGATTCCCATGCACTTCCGCCAATTTTTATTTGTGGTCATTATAACTTTTTGTCTAAGTCCCCCTCCCGGAATCCGATTGGCGGTTTAAGTGCCGATCGGCAAACAATAAAGCCTCCCTGTGGGGCATGATTTCTGCTGGGTCTTTTGCTCATGATTCTGATCCTCCTGGGATTCGCTGTGGGCGACAACAAAAATCAAACCGAAAATGCCGTGGCGTCATAAGCACAAGGCGGTTATCCATAGCCCCCGCTGCCATGGCCCATTCGGAGCAAGGCGGCAACGGGGCTGCGAGTAAACGCCGTCCTTGCCACCTTGTGATTCTTTTGTGCGTCGCTAATATTCTCTATAGAGCATCTTCCTCACTTATGCACCTGTCCAGTTTTGCCAAGCCAGCTCAGCTGATGACTTGAGCACATGAGAGAGATCAAATTATCGGCAATTATCTTGACTTTTTGCCGATAATTTGCATAATGGAAGCATGAGGGCCAAGAAAGATAACGACGCGCTATCACAATATTTTAAAGATCAACAGTCGTTTACTACTAGCGATGTATTAGATTATTTTGCCCAAACGGATCCCGACATTAAAAGGACGACAGCCAATTGGCGGATCTACGAGCTGGTCCAGCAGGGTACCTTAAAGAGAATCGGTCGTGGGATGTTTGCACTAGGCCAGGCCGATTGCTTTTTACCACACCTTACGAAAAAGCAGCAGGCTATTTCCAGCCGGATAAAGAAGCAGTTTCCCCTGATCACCTTCTGTTGCTGGCATACGTCCGCCTTGAAGGAGTTTTTTCAGCATGTGGCCGCCGATGATTTCCTGCTCGTCGAGGCGGAACGCGAGGCCGTGGATGCAGTGTTCCATTTTGTCAAAGAGACCCAGCCAAATAGCTTTCAACAACCATCGCGGAAGATCATGGAGAATTTCGTCCTGGGCAGCAGGGATGCGATTGTCGTCAAACCCCTGGTCAGCGAAGCGCCTCTTCAGGAGGCGGACACCCTGACTCTTCCGACCCTCGAAAAGATCCTTGTGGACCTTGTGTCCGACGCGGAAACCTTCTTTTTTCTGCAGGGCCATGAGATGATCAATATCTTTGCAAACGCGCTGGGGAAATATACCGTAAACACGGACCGGCTGCTCCGCTATGCAAAAAGACGCAACAAAAAAGAAGTTTTGCAAAGGATATTGAATCAAATAAGCGGCAAAAATGAATGAATTGTGCCGGTAATTGGATATGATCGCAAAAGACTCGCTACAGCCCGAATGGATTCAGAAGGTCTCCGCCGAAAACCGGCAGGCCGACAAGATGCTGGTCGAAAAGGTCATTCGCGCCCTGCTGCTTCTGGAGGGCCTTGCGGAATCGGGGGTTGCCCTTTATCTTTAAAGGCGGCACGGCCGTCATGCTGTTGCAGAGGCAGCCCAGGCGGTTCTCCATTGACCTGGACATCATCGTCCCGGACGAGGCGGACTTTGACGCGCTCTTCGCCAGATTCATCGAAGCGAAAGGCTTCACCCGGTTTGCGGAGCAGCGGGGGAGCGCCGCTTCCAGCATCGAAAAGCGTCATTACAAGTTCTTTTACAAGCCCGCGCACCAGACGAACCTCTCCGAAAACAATATCCTGCTCGATATTCTGTTGGAGGCCTCCCCCTACCAAACCATTGTGCCAACGGATATTGATACGCCCTTTACCAGACAGGACGGAACGCCTGTGCAGGCCAGCCTTCCGGGCAGGGAAGATATTCTGGCCGACAAGTTGACTGCCTTTACACCGAACACCACCGGGATCCCCTACCGGAAGGGCGGCTTCAGCGCGGCCATGGAGATCATCAAACAACTCTACGATATCGGGAATCTGTTTGCGGAGATCCGGGAGGTCACGGCCGTTGCCCGCACATTCCAAAAGATCGCGCTCACGGAAATGAAATACCGCGAACTGCCCGGCGGCACTGAGATCGTCTTGAACGACATTGTGCAAACCGCGCTTTGCTTAGCCACGAGAGGGAAGGCCGGTGCCGGCGACTTTGCCGCCCTGCAAAATGGTGTGTCGCAAATCAAGGCTTACATCTTTTCCGAAAGTTACCATATTGAAAAGGCCATCGCCTATGCAGCCCGCGCAGCCTATCTGGCAAAGCTGATCGAAACCGGAGAAACGGGCCTTGTGCGCTTTGCGGATGCCGAGCAGGTCAGCGACTGGACCATCGAAGCGCCGTACGATACCAGGCTCAACAAGCTCAAGAAAACCAATCCCGAGGCGTTCTTCTACTGGTATCAGGTCTGCCTGCTGAGCGCAAAAGCCCCAGCGCCGGCATGACCCGGATGGGTGACGGCGCTCTGGTCAAAATTCGTCGGAATGCCTGACATCCTGCCGACGTTTTTGTACCACCGCACCATTCCGCGCTCATCTGCGACTGCAGCATCGTCAGCAAACCGGTGAGCATCTTTACTCCAGCACCACCTCAATTAAATAAGATCCCGGTTCCGCAAGCGCCGCGCGGAAAGCGCGGATGAAGTCTTCCGTGGTGTTCACGGAAGTTGCGGGAACGCCCATGCCGCGGCTCAGGTTTACCCAGTCCAGCGCCGGCTGATCGAGGGTCAAAAGCGATTTTGCCGCTTTGCCCGGCGCGGCATTGCCGGCGCGCAGGCTTTCGAGCTCAATGGTGAAATATTTGCGGTTGGAGCAAATCACGGTGACGACGTTCGTCTTTTCGCGCGCCTGCGACCAGAGCGCCTGCAGTGTGTACATGGCGCTCCCGTCCGCCTGGATGTCGATGACCCGGCGGTCCGGCGCGGCCAGCGCGGCCCCCAGCGCAAGCGGCATGCCCATGCCGATCGCGCCTCCGGTGAGCGTCAGTTGACAGTAAGGCTTGAGATAGGGGACGTAATCGTACGAGGATGCGCCCGAGGAAATGCCTTCTTCCACAACGATGCAGCCTTCCGGCTGCAGCGCGGCGATCGCCTGGCACATGTTGCGGGCGTTGAGCGGTCCGGCCGGCAAATCCGGTACGGCGCACTGGCTCAGCAGGCGGCGCAGTTCGGCCGGGCCGACGTCGGGCCCGAGAAGGGAAGAAAGCTCTTCGAGAACAACAGCCGTATTTTGCCTGCGCGTATCCAGGCACAGACAGGGCGCCTTGTCCGGCAGGTAGGAGGTAATTCCTCCCGCGTAACCGAAAAAGGCCGAAGGCTCCGCCGCGCCCGCCAGAATGAAAGCATCGTACTTGGCGAGCAGTTTGCGGGCCTGCCCCGGAAAATAAGGAATACGCTGGAGAATCGGCAGCCCCGCGCCCGCGTCAAAGTAAGCGGGGAAGGTGGTCATCAAAAGCGCGCAGTCGGTTTTGGCCTGAATTTGCGCGGCCGCGGCGAGACCCTCGCGGCGCAAAGCCCGGTGCCCCAGAATCAGCGCGGGCCGTTTGGTCTCCCCGATCATCGTGACCGCATGGGCAAGCACTTCCTCATCCGGCGGTTGAAAAGAAAAATTGACTTGGGAAATGGTTTCCGTCGGCGGAGCGGCCGACTGGTGATCGGCGGGGACGATCAGCGTTGCCACCTGGCCGTAAAGAGACGCGGCCAGAGCCTCGGCCGTGTCGGATGAGGCCGTGTCCGCCGAAGCGACTTCCTTGTGCCAGTTCGAGACGGTGCCTGCAAGCGACGCGATGTCCATGTTGAGGTGCGGATCGTGGGGACGGAGCCAGGTCGTGTGTTCGCCGATGAGGTTGAGAATCGGCGTCCGGCCGCGCTTTGCGTTGTGCAGATTGGCGATGCCGTTGGCAAATCCCGGTCCCAGATGCAGAAGGGTCAGCGCCGGCTTTTCAGTGATGCGTCCGTAACCGTCGGCCGCGCCCGTGCAGACGCCCTCGAAAAGCCCCAGCACCGGCCGGATTTGGGGAACCTTGTCGAGCGCCGCAACAAAGTCCAGTTCCGTCGTGCCGGGATTGGCAAAACAAATTTTCACTCCCGCATCCGCCGCCGTTTGAAGAATACTTTCCGCTCCGGTCATCATTTGCTCCTTTTCTATTCGTACATGGTCGTAAGCAGTTCCAGAATTCTGGACTGGCTCGGCGCGGTCGGGTCCGTGGCCATGTTGACCGCGTCGCGCGATGTGTAAAAGGCGATTTCCGGGAGCGCTTCCCGGGAAATGCCGTAGGATTTGAGCCGCAGGTCGATTTGCAGTTCTGTGTAAAGCCAGCGGAGCGCTCCTTCCAGGTCATCCGTCCGGTTGATGAGGTAGGCCATGTCCATGAACGCGTCGCGGCAGGTTTCCTTGTTGGCCATCACGAAGCCCAGCAGGCCGAAGATGGCCGCTCGTCCGTGCGGCAGATGATAATGCGCGCCGATGGCGTGGGTGAGGGCATGCCCCAGGCCCAGGCCTTTGAGAAACGCCAGGCCGCCGCAGAGGGCCGCCATGCACATGTCGGTCCGCGCGCGCATGTTGTCCGGCTCGCGGTATGCGGTAATGAGGCTCCGGCCGATGAGTTTGATGCCGTAAAGCGCCTTGGATTCGAAGTAGGGATGGTAAGGCGTTGCAAGCGAAACATAGCCTTCGATGCAGTGCGACAGAGCGTCGACGCCGGATTCGATGGTCAGGCCCGGCGGCATGGTTTTGGTGAAGAGCGGATCGATCACCGCGAGCTTCGGAATGAAGTGATTGCTCATGAGAATGAACTTCAAATCGCGGGCCTTGTCCGTCAAAACGGCGCAGGGATTGACTTCGCTGCCGGTTCCGGAGGTGGTCGGCAGGCAGATGATCGGCGGAAAGATCGGTTTGATTTTGCCGCCGCCGCCGACGATGCCTTCGTATTCGCGCATGTCGCCCGGATGCGTGACGCGCAGGCCCAGCGTCTTGGCCGTGTCCAGCGAAGAGCCGCCGCCCAGCCCCAAAATGCCGTTACAGCCCGTTTCCTTGTACAGGGCGCCCGCGCGTTCGATGAGTTCGATGGGCGGGTCCGGTTCGACTTCGGCGAAAATTTCCGCTTCAATGCCGCTTTTCTTCAAAATGCCGGCGACTTCGTTGGCCCGACCGCTTTTGAACATGAACGGATCGGTGACCAGAAAAATCTTGGACACTTTCATGTCGCGGATTTTCCGGCCCATGGATCGGGCGACGCCTTCGCCCATCAGAATGTCGGGCATCGGCGGGATGCGGATTTCCCAGACTTTCTTCTTTTCCCGGAACGTGTCGAGGCCCTTCCATAAATTCCGCACTTCTGCTTCGTCGACGTCGAAGACGGAACTGGTCGGCGCGACGAGCTCCTCGCGGAAAAAGGCGGGAATCGTCGTATCGATCCTGCTGAACTGCGCCTGCTCGTTGAAAGCCAGCTGGTTGCGCAGGGTTTCCTTGGCGGTAGCAAGAATGTCCTCTTCGGTCAGCTTAAGGCCGTAGCGTGCGTTCATGAGCCCGGCAAAGAAAGGATAAACGGATTCGCCGCCGGGAACGGCGTTGAGGCAGTAACCGAACGCATCGCAGGCCGCCGCCTTGATCTGCGTCGCCAGCGACGTCTGGATCTGGTCTTTCTTTTCCTTGGGCTGGCGGTAGGTGAGGCCGGCCGTGTGGTCTGCGCCCATGGGCGAGGAAAAGTACGTGACACCCGTTCCCTTGACCGCACGGGGATCGTGGGCGGGCAGGGCCTGGCCCTTGAAGGCGGGAATGCGTTCCACGTTGAGGAAACGGGCCGTTGTCACGACGCCGTTGCCGAGCGCGAAGCCGAGCGGCGTTTCCTTTTCGATTTCCAAAAGCAGGCTTTCCGCGCCCTGGGCGTCGCCCCAGTTCATTTTGCCCGCTTCGGCCGCGACGCCCAGGGCGCTGCCCGCTTCGATGCCGTCGAGGCCGATGTCGTCGCACAGGAACTTCAGCCGGGCGATGGCGTCGTTGTCGGTGATGCCCAGGTTGGTTCCCAGAAGAGCGATCGTCTCGTATTCATACGCCGCGCAGATCTTTTTGCCGTCCTTGTCCGGATAGATGATCGAGCACTGAACCAGACAGCCGGGCATGCAGCCGTGCATTTTTCCGCCGCGCTCGAACAGGATCTTCTGGATGTTGTTGCCGCTGACGGCTGTGAAATTGTCGGGGCGTCCGGAGCGGTAGTTCATGGCTGGAAGGGTGCCGTGCCCTGCGGAGTTGTTGATCGCAAACGGCGTGCCGAAACGCGTGTAAAGACTGATGGTGACGTCGTGCTTCATCACTTCCGCCCAGTCGCGGACGATTTTGCGGAAGGCGTCCGGATCGGCCAGCGCCACCTGCCCGGTTCCGGTCGGGTCCAGAATGATGGCTTTGAGGCCTTTGGAGCCCATCACCGCGCCCAGGCCGCCGCGGGCGGCGTTGCGCGAGGGATCGCCGAAAATGTCGGTCAGCGATACGGACGCTCCCTTGTACTGGCGTTCTCCGGCAAGCCCCGTGGAAATGACGGCGACTTTGTCGGAATACTGTTTGTGGATGGCGGAAACGAGGTCGTAATTTTTGAGCCCGCGGTATTCTTCCGCCGGGACCAGCTTTGCCCCGTCCTTCGTCACCACGAGCACGCGCAGTTTTCCGTCCTGCGGCAACCCTTCGAACACGATGGCGCGCAATCCCAGACGATCCAGATACTGACCGGCGGGGCCGCCCGAGTTGGCTTCCTTGATGCCCTGGGTGAGCGGACTTTTCGCGCCGACGGACATGCGTCCCAGCTGCGGCGCGCGCGTGCCGGCCAGCGGACCGCACGCGACGATGAACTTGTTTTCGGGACCCAGCGGATCGCACTGCGGCGGGACTTCCCGGTTGAGGAGTTTAGCGATCAAAGCGCTGCCGCCCAGAGAGGTCCAGGGCGATGGAAGCGGTTCGAAAGAGACTTTGTGGTCGGCTAGTGATACGCGCAGAATTTGCATGGAAGCCCCCTTGTCATCAACAAACGGATGTTTTATTTAACCGAAGTATAATGAAGAGAGCAGGGCTGAGTCAATGAAAAAGGATGTCCGGCCGGTTTCCGCCGGAATATTGAGAGAAGAAAGCAGGCCTGCCGGTTGTTCAGTCGGCAGGCCTGCTTGCATTTTGGCGGTTAAGCTTTCTTTTCTTCTTTAATACCGGCGATGTTCTTGGCCAGATTCTTCTTCTGCTCCAGATTGCCCTGGCGGGCGATCATGATGCGCTGGGCCTGGGGCGAGCCGGCGCCGTGCATCGACTCCGTGCGGTAGCCGACGGCCGCGGTGCCGAGCGTCAGGTTTTCCACCAGACGCATGACGCGGGCGCGGTCTTCACAGGAAACATTGGCCGTCCCCTTCAGGTATTTTTCCAGCACCTTGCCGAGTTCCGGATTCTTGAAATCCTTTTCGGAAGCCATGGTGACCATCATGCCGCCCGCAATGTCCTCCGCCAGACGGCAGATTTCATAGGGGAAACGGGTGACGTTCTGCTTGCAGACGTTCGCCAGCAGCAGGTCGATGAGGTAGGTGCCGGATGCCGTTTTGTGGCCCTGGGCCGAGCAGGCGATGCCGCAGGAAAACAGCGTTTCGTTGAGATGCGTCATCTCGATGAGCTTGTCTTTGACGTGCGAGGCCTTGGCCGCGCCGTTGTAATCCGCCGCCAGCGCCGCCGCGCCGATGAGGACGTCGCCCACGCCGACCTTGCAGCCGCCGTAGCTCTGCCGGTGGTAGCCGGCAAACCGCTCGACCAGCATGCCGGAAAATTCGGTTTCGCCGCACATCAGGACGTTTTCCCAGGGAATGAAGACGTTGTCGAAAACCATCAGGGCTTCATGGCCGCCGAACTGGGCGTTGCCTACGTCGATCGTGCCGCCTTCCAGTTTGCGCGTATCGCAGGACTGGCGGCCGTAAATGTAGAAAATTCCTTTTTCGTCCGCCGGGCAGACAAAGGAAACGGCGTAATCCGCGTCGTCTTTGCCCATGGCGACGGTCGGCATCACCAGAATCCAGTGGGAGTTTACCGCGCCGGTCTGATGCGCCTTGGCGCCGCGGACCACGATGCCCTTGTCGTTTTTCTCGACGACATGGACATACAGATCCGGGTCGGCCTGCTGGTGCGGAGCGAGACTCCGGTCGCCTTTGACGTCCGTCATGGCGCCGTCTACCGTGAGGTCTTCTTCCTGGACCATTTTCAGGAAATTGATGAAGCGTTCATGATACTTGGTGCCGAGCTTCTGATCCATTTCATACGTGGTGCTGTCCACCGCGTTCATCGCGTCCATACCCACGCAGCGCTGAAAACAGGAGGCGGTCTGCTGACCCAGCAGGCGCTGCATCTTGACTTTCTTGACCAGATCTTCCGTGCTCTGATGCAGATGGGTGAAGCGGTTGACTTTCTTTCCGGTAAGATGGGACGTGGCCGTCATCAGGTCTTCATACTCCGGCTTCTGGGCCAGCGCATAGGTCATTTTGACGGAATTCAGGGATGGACGGATGATGGGGTTGTCGACCCAATTCTTCACGAGCTCTCCCATAAGGTAAATCTTAAAATTCATCTTCCGCAAACTTTCTTCGTACTGTTCGGGCGTTTTTAAGGCCATGTTGTTTCCTCCTGACATTGCGGCTTAAACGGTCCGCTATGTTGTGATGTGTTATTTTTTAATTTGTTAACGAATGGCTTGATGTCAATAAACGGGTGAGGTTTTACTTTCCAAGCACACTTCCCTCATAAAGACGGGAAACCGTCGCGGCAGCCGGAGGGTTGCGCGACGGCTTCCCGTGTACTTTAACCTTACAGCATTTCCACGATGAATGCCTGGCCGGGGCCGCCGCTGGCGCAAAGCGCCGCGCAGCCGAATTTCTTGCCGCGGCGTTTGAGTTCGCCCATCAGAGTGACGATCAGCCGCGCGCCGGTGGCGCCGACCGGATGGCCCATGCTGATGCCGGAGCCGACGGCGTTGACATTTTCCAGAGAAATCTTCAACTCGCGGTTGCAGCCGATGACCTGGGCGGCAAAAGCTTCGTTCAACTCGAAATAATCAATGTCTTCCAGTTTCATCTTTGCAAATTTCAGGGCGTTTTTGACGGCCGGAACCACGCCCATGCCCATGATGCGGGGCTCGACGGAGCCGGGAGCGGAAGCGACCACTCTTGCGATGGGGGCGAGGCCCAGCTCCTTGGCTTTTTCCGCGGCCATCAGAATCAGGCAGGAACCCGCGTCGTTGAGACCGGAGGCGTTGCCGGCCGTGACTGTGCCGTCTTTTTTGAAAACCGGCTTGAGTTTGCCGAGCGATTCCATGCTGGTATCGGCCCGGGGATGCTCGTCGGTATCGAACAGGGCCGGACCTTTTTTGGTTTTGATTTCCACCGGAACGATTTCGTCTTTAAACCAGCCGTTTTTAATGGCGGCGCAGGCTCTCTGGTGGCTCATGAGCGCCCATTCGTCCTGCTCCTGGCGGGAAATTTTGTACATGTCGGCGATGTTGTCGGCCGTAATGCCCATGTGGTAGCCCAAAAGCGCATCGACCAGGCCGCCGATCATCAAACTGTCCTGGATTTTTTCGCCGTCATTGAGACGATAGCCCTTGCGGGCGCCGAACAGCAGATAGGGAGCGTTGCTCATGCTTTCCACGCCGACCACCGCGCCGATGTCGACCTTGCCCAGCATGATTTCCTGGGAAAGCAGCTCGGAGGCGCGCATCGAAGAACAGCACTGCTGATGCACGGTAAAGGCGAAGGACTCCACCGGCAGTTCCGCGCCCAGCGCAATATGACGGGCGGTGTTGCCCGGGGCGCCGGCCTGGTTGCACTGGCCTCCGACGACTTCCTGAATCAGGTTCTTATCAATACCGGCTTTAGCGATGGCGCCTTTTAAAGCGGTGATGCCGAGTTGGACCGGATTTAAACCCGAAAGGGATCCCATGTAATCTCCAATAGCGGTTCTGGCGCCGCTGACGATGACAACTTCTCTCATAGTTCTGACCTCTCTGAAATTTATTTTTTGACTTTTAAACAAGCGTCAGGCGCGCGTGTCGGTCCGTCCGGTGCTGCGGCGGCCAAGCGCTTCTGACAGATAACTTATAAAAAAGTCTCTTTTCAAAATTTTCGTGCTTTTACCAGTATTTGCTCTCCGAGGCAAGCATTTATTCCTGTTGGCGCCCGCAAATGAATAACCCCCATCCTTGTCAGCTTAATGAGGATGGGGGTTATTTAGGGTGTTGCAACAATCGGCATCCTTCTGGACGGGGAGCCAGCGGCAATTTTCCGGCTCTCTCGTTTTGCAAAGCCGGTGGAAGCGGGCAGCTGCAGGTCGGCGATATTGGCGATGCCGATGAGCCCTTCCATCAGTTTCATGTTGTTCAGAACATGGGCGATGTAATCCATACGCGCCTGGTCGATGACGATCATGCCGTCCGGAAATATTTGTGCCAAGAGCAATATTCCATTGACGTACTTAATGATTTTCCCTATACTGCGCCCCGAAAAAGGGGTTACAGCACTTTTTTATTAAAATTAAAAGTTTGGCAGTTTCCGGGGCGTATTTCCCGCTCATGACGGATCACATCGTTTGCAGGACGGTAACGATGGGTGTGTTCATGCGGAAAAATTCTGCGTTTCCGTTCCGGAAACAAAAGGGCCATTTTCCCCGGGGGGTCCTCTGGGAGGATATAATTCTTTAAACGAGGTGAATTATGGCTAAAGAAGCAAACATCGACGAAGTGTACGGCAATCCCAACAACCTGGTAGATTTGTTTGAACAGAGCGTGGCCAAATACGGCAACAACAGACTGTTCGGCACAAAAAGCCAGGCGTCCGGAAAGTATGAATGGACGACCTACCGGCAGGTGGCCGACCGGGTCAACAACCTTCGCGGCGCGCTCAAGAAGATTGGCTTGGCCAAAGGAGATTCCGTGGGCGTTATTCTCCACAATTGCCAGGAATGGTTCATCTGCGAACAGGCGGTGCACGGTCTGGGCGGCGTTTTCGTTCCCATGTATCTTCAGGAAATGCCGAAAGTCATCGAGTACATCGTTAAAGATGCCGCGGTAAAATTTCTTTTTGTCGCGCATGCCGGTGCTTATGAAAAAATCAAGGATTTCAAAAAGAGTATTCCCGGGCTGCAGGAGATTTTTCTCGTTTTCGGAGAGGGAGAAAATTCCCTGAAAGCCCTCGAAGAAATGGGCAAAAAAACCCCGGCGCCTTCCATCAAGCTGACCTGGCCGGATCTTTCCAGCATCATTTACACCTCCGGAACAACCGGCGATCCCAAAGGCGTCGAGCTCACACACGGCAACATGACCATGAGCGCGAAATCCAGTATTGATACTTTCACGCTGGATGAAACCATGCATGTCGTCGCCATTTTGCCCTGGGCGCATATCTTCGGCCAGAACGCCGATTTGCATAACTACATTTATTGCGGCGGCGGTGTTGCCTTTGCCGAATCGCTGGAAAAGCTGGTGCAGAACTTCCAGGAGGTCAAACCCACGGGCCTTTCCGTCGTTCCCCGCATCGTGAACAAGATTTACGACACCATTTTGCAGGGGGTCAGCGCCGACCCGGTGAAAAAGCAGTTCTTTGACGCGGCGGTGGCGGAAGCGGTCAAAAACCGCGACCTGCCTGAAAAAACAAAAGAGTTTAAAGATTATGATGCGCTGGTTTTCTCCCAGGTCCGCAACGTGTTCGGCGGCAATCTGAAATTCTTTGTGACCGGCAGCGCGCTTCTGAAGCCCGAAATCGCTCTCTTCTTCAAAGACATCGGCCAGCCCACCTATGACTGCTACGGAATGACGGAAACCGCTCCGACGATTTCGGTCAACTCCCCCAAGTACGGCAACAAATACGGCACGGTCGGAAAGCCCGCCGCAGGCATGCACGTGGTGATTGACAAATCACGTACGGGCGAAGACAGCATCGACGGTGAAATCATTGCGTACGGTCCCTGCGTCATGCGGGGGTATCACAATAAGCCGCAGCAGACGGCGGAAATTCTGATGCCGGATACATGGAACGGTTTTCCCGGCATCCGCACCGGCGACCGCGGCTGGCTCGACGAAGACGGCTTCCTGCATATCACCGGACGCTTCAAGGATGAATACAAACTGGCCAACGGCAAGTACGTCCATCCGGAAGGCATTGAAAACGAAGCCAAGCTGCTGCGCTACGTCCTCCAGATCATGCTCTACGGCGACGGCAAGGATTACAATGTGGCTGTTGTGGTTCCCGACTTCAACGCGCTTAAGGCGGATCCGAACCTCAAACCGCTTTTGAAAGACACGCTGGAAGAATCCCTGAAAGACAAGGCCGTGACGAATTATCTGTCCAATGATATTACGACCCACCTGCGCAAAGTTTTCGGAGGCTACGAAGTTCCGCAGAAGTACCTTTTTATCGCAGAAGACTTCACGGTGGATAACGGCCTGATTACACAGACCATGAAGCTCAAACGGCTTAACGTTATCAGGAAATACGGCAAACAGATTCAAGCGCTTTACAACGCTTAAGGCCGCAGGCGAACGCCTGCGCCGGATGGATGCCGCCTCTTTATTAATACACTGGTTCTTACACAAAACAGGACCCGCCGGAGGCACCGGCGGATCCTGCCCTTTTTCTACCTCCATTCTTTTAAGTTATAGTCATCCTGCCTTTATTCCTCTTATGAATTTGCATTTTTACGCCGGCTGCTGCTAAGTGAACCCAACTTCATTTTCTCCAGGAGGTCGCAATGAAAAATATTTTTTCCAGCCGGGCGGGCATTATCGTTGTCGGCGCGGTTATCGGCATCGGCGCCGCCTTTTTGCAGTATTTCGGCAATCCGCCCAACATGGGCATCTGCGTGGCCTGCTTTGAACGGGACATCGCCGGCGCCCTGGGGTGGCACCGGGCGGACGTCGTCCAGTATCTGCGGCCGGAAATCATGGGATTCGTCCTGGGCGCTTTTGTTGCTGCATTCGCGGCCGGCGAATACAAGCCGCGCGGCGGCTCGTCGCCGCTCGTCCGATTTTTTCTTGGAGTCTTTGCCATGCTGGGCGCGCTGGTCTTTCTGGGATGTCCGTGGCGGGCGCTTTTGCGGCTGGCCGGCGGAGACGGTAACGCCATTCTGGGCCTGCTGGGGCTGATTTTCGGTATTTTTATCGGCGTTTTATTTTTGAAAAACGGTTACAGTCTCGGCCGATCCTACGCGCAACGCAAAGCCAGCGGCTGGATTTTCCCGGCTTTGATGATCGGCCTTTTGCTCCTGCTGGTTTTCCAGGTATCTTTTTCGCCGGGCGGGCCAATCTTTTTCAGCCTCAAGGGACCCGGCTCGCAGCATGCTCCGCTTCTGCTCAGCCTGATTGCCGGTCTGGTCATCGGCGCGCTGGCGCAGCGAAGCCGCTTCTGCACCATGGGCGCTTTTCGCGATATGATCCTGATCCGGGATTTTCATCTGGCCTCCGGCGTGGCGGCGCTCGTTGTTTTTGCGTTTGCCACCAATGTGATTCTCGGCCAGTTTCACCCTGGTTTTGAAGGCCAGCCGGTGGCGCATACCAGTTTTGTCTGGAATTTTCTGGGTATGACGCTGGCGGGTCTGGCGTTTGTACTGGCCGGCGGCTGCCCCGGGCGCCAGCTTTTCCTGTCCGGCGAAGGCGACATGGACGCGGCGATATTCGCGCTGGGGATGATCGCCGGCGCCGCGGTGGCGCATAACTTTGCCGTCGCCAGCTCGCCCAAAGGCCCGGCCGCCTTCGGCCCGGCTGCTGTGATCATTGGTTTGCTTTTCTGCCTGATCATCGGATTTACACAACGAGACAAGATGTCTGTTTGAAGATAAGGAGGAAAAACATGGCAGCAAAACGCATTGATGCAAGAGGATTATCCTGTCCGCAACCGGTAGTGCTGGTTGACAAGGCCATTGCCGCGGGAAGCACGGATCTGGAAGTGCTGGTGGATAATGAAGTGGCCAAAGAAAATGTTGCGCGCCTGGCCGCGCGCCGCGGCCTGAAGGCGGAGGTCCGCCGGGACGGAAACGATATCGTCATCGCCACCACCAAAACCTGACGGCGGATTGAAAATATTTTATTTACCCCCGATCTGCGCTTGACGTGAAGGCGGTATCGGGGGTAAGCGTTTTTGACGTATGAAAATGATTTATCTGGACAATGCGGCGACCTCCTTTCCGAAACCGCCCGCGATGATGGAGGAGATGAACGCCTTTCAGCGGGAAATCGGCGCCAATCCCGGACGCTCGGGACACGGTCGCTCCATCGACGCGGGACGCGTGCTGTACGAAGCCCGTGAGGCGTTGGCCGCCCTTTTCAACATTGATGACCCGCTCTCCGTCGTGCTCACAAAAAATTCCACCGAAGCGCTCAACATTGTTCTTCTGGGCGCGCTGGCCCCCGGCGATCACGTGGTTACCACCAGCATGGAACACAACTCCGTTATGCGGCCGCTGCGCTATCTGGCATCACGCGGCGTTTGCCTGTCCGTCATTGGCTGCTCGCCGCAAGGAGAACTCGATCCCGCCGATCTTCAAAAAGCGCTTCGGAAAAACACGAAAGTAGTTGTGATGACGCATGCCTCCAACGTCACCGGAACGATCCAGCCGGTGGCGGAAGTCGGCCGCATCGTTCGCGAAAGAGAAGGCGTCATGTTTTGCGTCGATGCGGCGCAAACCGCAGGAGCGCTGCCGATTGACGTTGAACAAATGAACATTGATTTACTGGCCGTCACGGGGCACAAATCCCTTTATGGCCCGCAGGGAACGGGGGCGCTTTTTATCCGCAAGGGTCTGGAAAAAAAGATCGCGCCGCTCATGATGGGCGGAACCGGCAGCCGGTCGGAGTTTGAAATCCAGCCGGATTTTCTGCCGGACAAGTATGAAAGCGGCACGCCCAACGCGCTGGGCTTTGCCGGGCTGTGCGCGGGATTGAAGTTCATTGCCGGGCACTCCATCGCCGCCGTTCGTGAAAAGGAAAAACAGATTACGGCGGCCTTTCTGAAGCGGCTTTACGATGGTTGTCCGGAGGCGACGGTTTATGGACCGGCCGACGCGGACCGGCAGACTGCCGTCGTGTCGTTTACTGTCCGGGGCGTCACGCCCTCGGATGCCGCGCTGCACTTTGAGGAAAAATACGGCATTTTGTGCCGGCCGGGACTGCATTGCGCTCCATCGGCTCACCGGACGCTCGGTACTTTTCCGCAGGGAACCGTCCGCTTCAGTTTCGGTTTTTTCAACGCGCCCGGAGATGCCGCGATGGCCGCCGATGCGGTGCGCGATCTCCTGAAAGGCTGACCCGTTTTCCATGGCCGCTTCCGAAACCCCCGCCGTCATTCTCTTTGAATCCGTCAGCCACGCGCTGCACGCCGAAAAACTCCTCAAAGCCGCCGGTGTAAAGTGCAAGCTCATCCCGGTGCCCCGGCATTTGAGTTCGGACTGCGGCGTTTGCCTGCGCATCGACGGCGCGGATCGCGACCGGGCGGCAGGCGTCCTGACGGATCGGCTGGATTACTTTGATATCGCTCTGCTTTAAATAATAATTTTTTTTCGTTGACAAAATAATCGTCCTGACCTAATAAACATGCTAACCTTGCATCGTTTCACCGCGATGGAGGATTTACAGGTGAAGCACAAAGCAACTCAAAAGCACACGATCGTCGGGAGCCGGATGCTGGATATTGTTACACACGGTTTTCCTGCGGATGGAACAGATTGACCATCTGGAAGCTTTGGAGGCATGGTGTTCGCTGCAACATTTTCGCTTCAACCGATCTCCGATGAAAACATCCTTTTATCCATTTCCAACAATGACCTGGCACTGACCGACAGTTTTTTTCTGAATCGCAGACAAATTCCACTTTTCAATAAATACGACCCTTCGTTTTTGCGTTTTTCCCGACGACAGGCGGCCCGGCTGTTTTCCGGCATCCTGTTCTTTTGTGCCCGGACCAGGCAGGCTGGATACCCGGTATCCAGCGCTCATTAAAGCGCGAGAAGGGGTTTCCCGTTCCCGGCGGAAACCTTGCAGATTGCATAATCGTTGTTTTGAAAATAAATTTTCTTCAATGAGGGTGGATCAGCATGTGGACGTATATTCAGAATGTGGTCGTGTTTACTTTTGTGATGGGGTCCATTTACCTTCTCATTGCCTTGGGGTTTTCCCTGATCTGCGGCGTGCTGAGAATTTTTCATCTCGGGTATGCCTACATTTTCCCGCTGACGGTTTACGGTACCTGGATGCTCATGATGACGCTGGAATGGCCGCTCATTCCCTCCATCCTGGGCATGATCCTCATCCAGTTTATCGTGGCCATCCTCATCTATAAAGGCATGATCAAAAAATACCTCGCCACCGAGGACGTTTTGCTCACGGCGCTCTTGCTGGTGGCGCTGATTGTCGAGCAGGCGGCGAATTACTTTTATCCGATCCAGGCGGGCGTTTACCTGGAGACCACGCTCGCGGGAGGCATCTATCAATTCGGCGAGACCGTGGTGCCCAAACAGCTCATGATCGGCTCCTTCATCGCTCTGGCGATGACCGCCGTCTTCGTCCTGTTTTTTCTCAAAACCAAAACCGGCATGGCCATTCGCGCCCTGTCGCAGGACATCTACTCGTCGAAAATTGTCGGCATCAACGTTGAAACCCTTTACATGTTCACGATGATGATTGTTCTTTTGCCGGTGATCATCGGGATGCTCATCGTCGCGCCGGTCTGGTCCGTCGAGCCGGGGATGGGGTGGATGTACATGGTCACCGCGATTCTTGTCGCGGTTCTGGGCGGACTGGGCAATATCAAAGGCACGATCATCGCCAGCTTTCTGATCGGCTTTGCCCATGCCTTTGTGAGTTTCGTCCTTGGAGAGCCGCGTTTCATGAATTTGTCGGCGCTGATTCTTGTCATGGTCATACTGGTTATACGACCCCAGGGTTTAGCAAGGAGTGAATCGCTATGGTAGATCTGGAATTAAAGAGAGACCGCATTGTCATCCGGTTCGGCACCAAAAAATGGGAATGGGTGCTGGAACCCCGCTACTGGCGCAACACGCTGATCTGGGCCGTGGTCCTGTTTTTATTTCCGACGGTCTCCTACTTCCTCAGCCCCGGTCTGATCAATACCATGATCTCGGCCAATATCTACGCGGCCATAGCGATGCCTCTGGCGCTGATGACCATCGGCACGGGGCGGATGAATTTCGGGCCGCAGTTCTACATCGGCGTGGGCGGCTACACGGCGGCCCTGCTCAGCATCGCGTACGGATGGGGCCCTCTGACGACGCTGCCTTTCGCCATCCTGATGTCGATGATCGCGGCGCTGCTGTTCAGTCCGCTCGTCATCATGGCGCGCGGGCTGTATTATGTTCTGCTCACGTTGCTTTTGCCGCTGGTTTTCCTGGAAGTCACCTTCATCTACACCGACATTTTCAAGGGAGATACAGGGCTGTTCGGCATCGTTCCCCTGCTCGACACCGGCAACGCCAAAAACAACTTTCTCTTCATCGGCTATTTTTCCACCGTCATCATGTTTGCGTATCTGTGGATTATCAACAAGGTGCTGAAATCCCGTTACGGACTGCTGATGGCCGCGATCAACGACGATGAAGACGTCGCCCATTCCATCGGCGTGAACATCAACAAGATCAAAATCATTGCGTTTGTCGGCGCGTCCACCATGGTGGGCGTCATCGGCTGGTTCTACGCGCATTATTTCAGCTCCTTTGCCGGCATTACCTATCTGCCGCTGACGTTCATGCTGAAGATTCTGCTGGTGCTGATGATCGGCGGACGGGCGCAGATTTTCGGCTGCGTGGTCGGCGGATATTTCGTCGCGTTCCTGGAAATGCTGATGATCCGTTTCATGGGGCCGATTCAGCCGCTGGTTTTTCCGATCATTCTGCTGATCCTGCTGTTTATTCTCCCGGAAGGCTTGTTCGGCCTCTACCGGAAGCGCCGTTATCGCGAATATCTGCCAACCATTCATGTGCGGAGGTAAGCCATGGAACCCCTGCTGAAAGTAAGCAATCTGGTCAAGCGTTTTGGAGGCATCGTCGCGGTCAATGACGTCTCGTTTGAGGTTTACAAGGGCGAGACCCTGGGGTTCATCGGCCCCAACGGCGCGGGCAAATCCACGGTCGTGAACTGCCTCACCGGCGCGCTTCTTGCCACTTCGGGAAAAGTTGAGATGAACGGCGTGGACATCACGCGGATGAAGCCCTATCAGCGGGCGCACATGGGGCTTTCGCGCACCTATCAGATTCCCCGGCCGTTTCCGGAACTGACCGCGCTCACCAGTGTATTGGCAAGCTCCATCTCCGGGAAGAAGAGAATCAATCAGAGCTTTCAGGACGCGATGTACGACGCCACGCATTATCTCGAGTTTGTCGGCCTTTTCAGCAAGCGCAATATTCTGGCGCGGGATTTGACGTTTTACGAGCTGCGCATGCTGGAGCTCGCCAGGGCCCTGGCCACGACGCCACAGTTGCTTTTTATCGACGAGGTCATGGCGGGATTGAATCCCGGCGAGGCTAAAAACGCCATCAAGATGATCCGCAGAGCCAAAGAGGAGTTCGGCATCACGGTCTTCTGGATCGAGCATGTCATGGCGGTTCTGATGGAAGCGGCCGATCGGATTGTGGCTATCAACTACGGCGCCAAACTGGCGGAAGGCACGCCGGACGAAGTGGTCAACAACGACGAAGTCATCGAAGCGTATCTGGGCAGAGGCTGGAGGGAATATGCTTGAAGTCAGTGATCTGAGCGCGTCCTACGGCGTGATTCCGGCGCTGCACGGCGTCAGTTTCAACGTCCGTCAATCGGAGATCGTGACCATTCTGGGGTCCAACGGCACGGGGAAAAGCACGATTCTGAATGTGATCCAGGGCATGATGACCGGCACCAGCGGACGGATCATCTTCCGCGATGAAGCGATTCAGGGGCTGCCGTCGCACCGCATTGTGGGCCGGGGCATCGTGCAGGTTCCCGAGGGCATGAAGAGCTTTCCCTACATGACCGTCAAGGAAAATCTGCTGCTGGGGGCTTACCGGAGGTCGTCCTGGTCTAAAAGAAAACAGACCCTGGAGTATGTGTACAGCCTCTTTCCGATCCTGAAGGAACGGTCCAACATGTCGGCCCGGCTGCTTTCCGGCGGCGAACAGCAGATGCTGAAAATCGGCCGGGGGCTCATGGCCAATCCGTATCTGCTGATGGTGGATGAACCGTCGATCGGTTTGGCGCCGCTCATTGTCGACAACGTGTACGAAACCCTGGGCAAGCTCCGGGAGACGGGTCTGACGATTCTGCTTACCGAACAAAACGCTCTGCGGGCCCTGCAGCTCGCCGACCGCGGCTATATCATTCAGGAGGGAAGAATCGTTCTCGAGGGAAAATCATCCGAACTGATGAAGAACAATCTGGTGAAAAAGGCATATTTGGGGAGATAGCGATGGAAGATTATTTTGCTTATACGGCGAAGCTTTTCAATCCCGACGAGGCAAACGCGAAGCCGGAAGCGCTCAAGGGCCTCCGGGTGCTGGACTTTTCCCACGTAATCTTCGGGCCGATTGCCGCGCGGCTCCTGGCCGATTACGGCGCAGAGGTGATCAAGCTGGAACTGCCCTTCTACGGCGATCTCTGGCGTCCGGCGACCTACTGGGGCAAATATTGGAAGCACTCCAACCCCATCTGGCACAACATCACGAAAAACAAGTACTTCCTTTCGGTGAACCTGCAGCTGAAGGAGTCCAAAGAGCTGATCTATAAAATGGCGGAAAAGGCCGACGTGGTGATTGAAAATTTTGCGCCCGGCACGGCGGACGCCTGGAATATCGGCTATGAAAAGATTTCCAAGATCAATCCCAACATTATCTTTCTCAGCTGCTCGACGTACGGCCAGTTCGGCCCCATGCGTTACTTTCCGGGTTGGGACCTGCTGGCCCAGGGCGCCAGCGGCGTGCTGACGCTCAACGGGTATCCGGACACCGACATTTATTACAAGCTGCCGGATTACGTGGGCGACTTCGTGCCCGGCAATTTCGCGTCGCTGGCCGTTCTGATGGCGCTGTACCACCGGAAAAAAACCGGCAAGGGTCAGTACATCGATATGGCGCAAACCGAAGGCCTGATGCGCATGCTGTATCACTACACCTATTTTTCCGTCACCAAGGAGGCGATCGGCCGCACCGGCAACACCGATCCCACGATGATGCCGGCGTCGATTTTCAAAACGGCCGATGAAAAATTCCTCGCGCTCGCCTGCGCGACGGCACAGCAGTTCGGTCATTTTGCGGATGCGATCGGCATGCCCGAGCTGGCGTCCGATCCGCGCTTTGCCGAAACGCCGGAGCGGCTGAAGCCGGAGAACGCCAAAGCCCTGACGAAGATCGCGACGGACTGGATTCAATCGAAATCCTGCGCCGATATCCTCAAACTGGCCGACGCGAAAGGTTTCCCCGCCGCGGAAGTGGCGGACGACTACATGATCGCCAATGAGGAATGGCGGCGCAAACGGGGCAGCGTCGTGCTCTTCAATGACACGGTTTACGGCAAGCTCCTGATAGCCGGCCCGTCCGCGCAGCTGAGCAAAACGCCGTCGCGCACCAAGTGGCTGGCCCGACCGCTGGGGTACCATAACCGGCTCGTGCTCAAGAAATTTCTCGATCTGTGCGAAGCGGACATTCAGGAGCTGGAAAGGAAAAAAGTCATCGGCACATTTGACGACCGACCGGGACTGAAGCCGCCTGTCTATTACAACCTGAACGAGGATCCCATTTACAATTACGGAAAAGAGGTTAAGAAATGAGCGCCAAGGAAGCCATTTATACAAGACACGGTGGAAAAGCCGGCGACCGGGGGAAAATGCTGGCCGAGATCATGAACGCGGAAGGCAAGCCGGAAGTGCTGGACGACGTTCTGGTGCTGGATGTCAGTTCGGCCAATTTTGCCGGCATCATCTGTGCGAGCCTGCTGGCTGAATTCGGCGCGGAGGTGATCAAGATCGAACCGGCCGATGGCGATCCGGCGCGCCAGATCACACCTTTCGGCGTGATGGTTCAGGGCGTGGGCGTTCCGTTCATGTTCGAGGGCCGCAACAAGCGCTACCTGACGCTCGACGTGAAAAACAGCGAGGAAGACAGAAAAACATTCGCCAGGCTGGCGGCAAAAGCGGCCGTGGTGATCGAAAGTTTTCTGCCCGGCGAGATGGACGCCTGGGGCATCGGTTACCGGCAGCTTTCCGCCGCGAATCCGGGGCTGGTTTACGTGGCTCTTTCCGCCTACGGGCAGTATACGGACAAAGCCAAAGACTCGGCCCGGATGCCGGACACGGACATCACGTCGCAGGCCGGATCGGGGCTTCCCGCCCAGATGGGGGCGCCGCCCGAAGACCCCGAGCCTTTGAACTGGCCGCTGCGGGGCGGCATGTGGGCGGGCTGGTACATTTCGGGCCTGTCCGCGGCCTTCGGCGCCACCGTTGCGCTGATTCACCGGCAAAACACCGGCGAGGGCCAGATGGTGGACGTTGCGGGAATGGACGCCTACTCTTCCATGGTCGGCATGCCGGCGACCATCGGCTTTACCTGGGAAAAAGCGCGTCCGCGCATCGGCGTGCTGGATTTCATTCTTTATCCCTACGGCCACTGGAAGTGCAAGGACGGTTTCGTGGCGATCGCCGCGCCGCGCGATCATGATTTCCGGGCGCTCTTGAAAATCCTGGGTCTGTGGGAACAGGAAGACGACTGGCGCTATTCGTCCGACCGCATTCCCGATATTCTGGAACAGGCGCTTCATCTGCACAAGATTATCGAAGAAAAGACCGTCCTGTACACGGCGGACGAACTGGTGAAAATGGCGCTCAATTACAGCAGAAAATCCGCGCGCTCCAAGTGGCGGGGCGGCGGCGTGCCCATCGTCATGAAGCTGATGACGCCGGAAGAGGCGATGTCCAACAAGCAGTGGGAGGTGCGCAAGGCGTTCCAGGAAGTGGAGGATGAAAAGCTCGGCAAATTCATCATCAGCGCCAATTTCGTGAAAATGTCCGAATCGCCGCCCCGGGTGAAATGGGTCTCCTCGGAGATCGGCCGGGACAACGATTATGTCCGGGAAAAATATTTACGCGATTAGCGGGATCAAATTGTCGGCAGATGTTTGATCGGATCATTACCATAAGCTTTTTTTAAGAGGAGGGGGTAGCATGATGAAACAGGCAAACAGGGTTAAGATGGTTGCTGTGGCGGCGCTGATACTGCTGGTTGCGGTTGCAGTCAGCGTTCCGTCCGTCTCGTCGGCCCAGCCGAAAGGAGAGCCGTTCGTAATCGGCTACATCGGCATGGTCGCTTCACCCGGCACCAGGCCATGTATGGACATCCAGAAAATGGCGGTGGAGGAAATCAACGCCATGGGCGGCATTATGGGGCGACCGGTCAAGTACGTGGTCATGGACAACAAGGGGGATACATCGCTTTCCGTGGAAGCCCTGCGGAAGCTGGTCATTGAAGACAAGGCCAAGTTTGTGTCCGTTGAAGGCAGGTCGGAAATCTGCCTGGCGGTTCAGGAGGCATCCGGCATGTTGGCCAAGGAATATCCCCATATTCTGATTTTCAACGGACCGATGGGATCGGAACTGACGGCGCGCATCATCGACCAGGCGCCGAAGTACGATCACTGCTTCCGCGACTGGGATCCGGAGCCGGCGCATTACGCGCAGACCAAGTATTTCTTCTGCAAGACCATGCCCCAGTATCAGAAGACGAAACGGATCGCGTTCCTCTGGGAAGACCTCGCCTGGACGACGGAATGGCGCAGAGGCATCAGCTACATCAATCTGCCCACCTGGGAAAAAATGGCCGAGGAATGCGGTCTGCAGGTAGTTTACAGCAAGGCGGTGAAGCCCCGCGGCACGATGTACCTGCCGATTCTCCAGGACATCAAGAAATCCAACGCCGATCTGATTTTCTTCATCAGCTCCTGGTTCACCGATACCGAATCTTTCGCGAAGCAGTGGGCGGATTCGGCGGCGCGCGACATTCAGGTCAACCTTTACGGCGGCGTGGCGCAGACACGGGATTTCTGGCGGATGACGGGCGGCAAGGGACTGGGTGTCATCAGCTCCTTCACGGATCTGGATGAAATACCGCTCACGCCCCGAACCATTCCTCTGGTGAAGAAGGCGCAGTCCCGTAAAATCCCCATGCAGATTCACGTGCACATCGCTTACGCGGATATTTTCCATTTCAAGGCGGCCATTGAAAAAGCGGGCGGCACGGCCGATATCAGGAAATTGATCAAGGCGATGGAAGATGTGGAAACCGTCTACTCGCTGGGCAAGATGAAGTATGAAACGCGGAAAATCAAACCCTTCTATCATTCCCGCATGAGAGTGGATGCGGCCAATCCCTACAAAACATATCCGGGTTACTTCCTGCAGCTGATCGTCCAGTTCCAGCAAGACGGGAAAATTGCCTATCTGCATGAGTCCTGCGAGGAAAACGAGCCCCTGGTGGTCAAATGGGTGGATCCCAAGCGCTATCGAACACCGGCGGAGCTGAGGAAATAATACAGGCGACTGTTCGGTTGTAAAGAAAGGGCGGCGTTCGTAAAAACGCCGCCCTTTTTACCGGATCTTGACGGACCGCGGTGGGTCGGCGGCGGGGAAAAAGAGATCGACGCTGGTTCCCCTTCCCGGTCCGGAATCGACCGTAATCCAGCCGTCATGATTTTTGAGAATGCCGAAGGCGGCGGCCATGCCGAGGCCGCGGCCATACACCTTTGTTGTAAAGAAGGGTTCAAAAATCCGCTGCACCGTTTCCCGGTCCATGCCGACGCCGCTGTCTTTCACCCGGATAAACACGTATGCGCCCGGCCGGACGGTCTGGCCGGCCGGAACTGAGGCGGGGCCGATCACCATCCGGCCGGTGGAGATTTTCACCAAGCCTCCCTGCGGCAAGGCCTCCAGCGCGTTGGCAACGACCGCCTCGACGGCCATTTTGATCTGTATGATGTCGCCTGTCGAGATGCCGGCGTCGTCATCCAGCTCCTGAATGATATCGGTATCGGAGTCCATCAGCAGGGACTGGGCGTGGACGACATCGTTCACCACATCGTTGACGGAAAAATGGCGGGGCTGATATTTCCCCCCTTCGGCGTAAGCGAGCAGCTGATCGGTGAGCCGGCTCATCCGATCCGCCGACGTTTTCAGGGACGCCAGAAATTTGCGCGATTCCGGATGGTCGTCCCCGTTCATCGACAGCATCTCCAGGCTGCCGTTAATCACCGCCAGAGCGTTGTTGAACTGGTGGGCGATGCCGCCTGCCAGCTTCGCAGTGGCCTGAATTTGTCTCATATTCTCCATTTTCATTTCCATGATCTTTTTTTCCCGTTCCATGGCAATCCGTTCGGTGATGTCGTAAACGGAACTGAAAATCCTCTGCCATGACGCTTCGTATCCTGCCGGGACCATGCTGCTCACGAGCAGCGTAATGCGATTTCCGTTTAGCGTTGCCGCCTCAACTTGGGCAGTGTAGCGACCGGTGCGGCAGACGGACGCGATTCGCCGGGCGAGAAAACCGGAGCGATCCGGGGCAATGAGTCGCTCCCAGTTTTCCATAAAAACGGATTGCGTATCCGCCTCGCAAATTTTGAGGGTAGCCTGGTTCACGGCTGTAATCTGAATGAAGGAGGCGCATTGTTCGATGAGTTCGGGATTTTCCTCCAGACAGCAGGCCAGATTTTCGCGCTCCGAGGCAGGCAGGTTGTCCAGGAGCGTTTTAACCTGTGACCAGTCTTCTTCCCACAGCGGCACGACGGACTCCGCGAAAAGGGCGCGGTAGTGCAGTTCGCTTTCCGCGAGCGCTTTTTCGGAATAACTGCGCCGTTCTATTTCCTGCTCGAGTTCCCGGTTGGTTTGAAGTTGTCGTTCGACGGCCTGCAGGTACTGGTTTTCCGAAAAAACCAGTTCACTGTGAATTTTCATGCGAATCTTTTCGTACGCGGCGGCGATGGTCAACACGAAGACCAGCACGGCAATGGCGTTGAATTTGAACAGCTTGGTGTTGTATGCGTCGAAGGGCGGCAGGTCATTGAGAAGAAAAAAAATGAGCGCGATGCTGCTGAACGCGGCCGCCGTAACCAATCCGAGGTACCGGCCGAGGATGATCACGGCGGCCAGCGGAAACAAAACGATCCAGGGAAAAACAATATAGTAGATGCTCGGATCCCAGAGACCGGTAAGCAGATTAACGGCGAAAAGTCCGAAACCGATGCCCGCGGTGATGCGGTGATGACGCAGGGCCAGATGAAAAGACGGCAACCGAACGCCGACCAGCACGGCGGCAAACGCATTGATGAACATGAAGATAAACAGAAACGCATGAAAATAATGTCGGAGATAGAAGTAAAAACCGGCATAGAACAGCAGGCCGGGCATGCAGGCGTAAACCATCATAAGGTTCAGCCGCCGGTAGTAGCCGTTTTTTGAAAGACGCCTTTTATCCGGTTTGATCGCTGTCATTCGTTCTGGCATGGGCCTGTGATCCGAGCGTTCAAATATCCGATGTCATTCTATTCCTGCGGCGCTGAAGACTTAAAGACATCTGTTGTCCGGCGTAACTCCAAACATGACATCGAGGTCTTTCCGATAGAAGTCACTGACCCCGCAGGCCAAAACAACGGGAAGGGGATCGGGGAAAGCTTTGCGACGGTCTGCCTCAGGAGCGCCGCCGGAGGCTCTTACCGCTGCTGCGCCGGATGCAGCCGCATGTTGCAGGGAGGGACTGATATCTCTGTATCCGGCGGCGGAGAGAGAGGTTTGAACAAAGGCTTATTTTTGAGAGATGGATTTTTTTGAGCAAATTTTTTCGAGTATCGCATTTCGATTCCGGCCGATAAATCGGCTTCGAATCAGTTGAAAGGGTTATGAAGAGTTCATTTTTCCTCCATATACAACCTCATTTATCGTGGATTACCGGTTTTTCCGTGCATTACACTCACGCCTCCCTGGGTCATGCCGGTTTGAGTATCTTTGAAGCCCGTGCGAGATTAAACGCCATTTGCCTGAACAGGACATCTATGGCATTTTTGATCATTCTCGGAAACCTGGCTCGGAAGGCGTTGTTGTGTAAATGGGAAAGTCCAAAATACTGTTCAACAATATACCGGACTTTGGAAATCGCTTTGTTGCGTTCTGTTTCATATTCCGTAAGTTCTGTCCCGGTTGTCGCCTTGCGCATGATGCCGTCTTCGATCTTGTTCAAGGCAAGAAACTCCCGATTCGGTTTTCCAAAATATCCTTTATCCGCAAACACCTTTTTAATGGGTTCTTGGGTATGACAACTGCCGGCAACACAAAGAGGAAGATAAGGACTGTCATGACGAGAAGCAGGTGTCATCTCCGTGGAGAGAACAAAACCATAGCGAGTATCCACAGAAGCATGTTCCTTAAGCCCGAAATGAGCGACATCGTTTTTTACCGTCCAATCCGATTCCAGATCGCGGGAGAACTTAAGCGCCTTACCGTTCTTATCCACTTTGCCTTCCGGTGTCTGCTGTTTCAGTTTTTCTTCTTGAAGTCTTTGATTGCTAAGTGGATGGGAAGCGGATTGCACCAGGCGGGCATCAATGGCAATGCCTTCATTGATAGTCAGTCCTTTGGCGGTAAATTGTGAGAGAAGTTCATGATTGACCATGCGCATCGTATCTTTAGAAAACCTTCCTCTGAACCTGGAGAAAGTCGAATGATCGGGAGCGACATCATCAAAAGAAAGGCCCAGGAACTTTTTGAAGGAATTCCTGTCGTTGATCTGGGTTTCCAGTTCGGGATCGGAGTCGATTTTAAACCATTGCTGAAGCAGCAGGCATTTCATCAGGAAGAGAGGCGGGTAGGCGCTGTTGCCCTCAAAGCTTTTACCGACGGGGTAGTTTCTGAGCAAGAGCGTTTCGATTCTGGACCAATCAACGGTCCGATTGATATCTTCCATTCTTTGGATGGCCCTGTTCTTTTCCAGGGAGTTAAAAATGGAGATGTCGGCGAAGGTGAGATTGGTTTTCATATTTTTAAAGCCCATGATTCCTCCAAACGATTTAATTTAAACGAATCATGCCAGAAAACAATGCGTTTGTCAATATAAATAATGAATATTATCAATACATTATCGTATTTTTCAGGCTGATTAACTCAAAGGATATTCGGGGTAACATTGATCAGGCAAATAAATAACCAAGTGAGTTGTGCAAAGCTCTCGGAGAGAAGAAAATACGGCTACGCGATTTTAATCCGGTCGAGTGCGGCCCGAATTTTCCTTCCGCAGCAGTAGAGGGGGTCTTAGACAGAAAACAGGGCTTCTGTCAATCACGATTTGTCCAATCGGGGTTTTGTGTCCGGCGCGCGGCGGGAAAAAGAAAAAAAGGCGGCGGAATTGAAAACTCCGTCGCCTTTTCAAAATGTTGACGTTCTAAAAGAACGCTAGCGGCCCTTGAAAGCCGGAGGTCTCTTTTCGAGGAAAGCCTTGGCGCCTTCCTTGAAGTCCTCGGTGAACTGCAGCGCTTTGCTGGCGCTGAATTCCACTTTCATGACGCCCTCAAACGTTGTGGTCTCGAGGCCTTCCCGCACCGCCCGCATGATTTCGCGCTGGGCGACCGGAGCGCCGGCGGCCAGTTTTTTGGCCAGTTTTTTGGCGGTTTCCAGAACTTCCGCCTGCGGAACGACCTTGTTCAGAAGGCCCAGCGTACAGGCTTCCTTGGAGGACATGAAGTCGCCGGTCAGCATCAGTTCCAGGGCTTTGGTCTTGCCGATAAAACGCGGCAGGCGCTGCGTTCCGCCCCAGCCGGGATTGAGGCCCAGCTTCACTTCGGGAAGCCCCAGGGTGGCTTCTTCCGCCATGATGCGCAGATGGCAGCAGCAGGCCAGCTCCAGGCCGCCGCCGTAGGCGCCGCCCTGCATGGCCGCGATAATGACTTTGGGATAATTTTCGATGCGGAAATAAATTTCGTTGCCGTTGTATTTGGGAACGTTGCCCGCCTGAATGCTGGCGAATTCGGTAATGTCCGCGCCCGCCGAAAACAGTTTGTTGCCGCTTCCGGTGAGGATAATGACGCGCACGTTGTCGTCTTTTTCGCATTTGGTGAGCAGGTCATCAATGTCTCTCAAAACACCCTGTCCCATCGAGTTTGCCGGGGGGTGATTGATGGCCGCTACCAATACCATGCCGTCTTGTTCCACTTTCAATTTTTCATACTCAAAAGCCATAGTTTTTCCTCCTGATGTATTTGATTTTTATTTAGTTTTTAAGAAACCCTTTTTCCTTCCGGCGTGAGGCAGTATAAGAAGAACCACCAAGGGTGTCAAGAACAAACAGAGAAAACGACGGATAAAAAATGCGGGAAGCGGCCGATGGCAGCCGCTTCCCGCCGAAAAAGGATCGGAGCTTTTGTTCCTCAGCCCAGAAATTTCGCAGGCACGCTGCGAAGAATATTCTCGGCCTCCCGGACAATACCCTGAACCATGTCCGCGACTTTGGGCATGTCGTTGATGCGCTGCGCCGCTTCGCCGGCGGCCATCATGGCTTTTTCCTTGTCGCCCGTGCAGACGGCGCGGATGGAGTCGATTTCAAAATCGATGAGACTCATATCGAGCGTCGAGTAATCATCCGGCGTCCCCAGAAAAACACCGGGCGATTTTTTGAGCGTGTTCGCGGCATGCGTCTCGCTGCGCTGATTTTTTATCCAGCGGGCCGGACCGACAAATCCCCGCGCCACCAGCGTGCCGCGGTCGCCTGCATCGACAACGCTCTGCTTCCAGATGGAATGGAAATCGCTTTCCTGGGTGGCCAGAAAGCGCGTGCCCATCTGCGCGCCGTCCGCGCCCAGAACAAGCGCCGCCGCCAGGGTTTTGCCGTCGCAAAAGCCGCCCGCCCCGCAAACCAGGGTCTTTTCGTCGGAAACGGCCTCGACGACCGCCGGCAGAAGAATCATGGAATGCACCGGCTCCCAGGAGGTGTGAAAGCCTCCTTCATGACCGGAAGCGACGATGACGTCCACGCCCGCCTTTTTGCAGCGCTGCGCACCCTTCACTGAGGGAACGACGTGCATCCAGATAAATCCGGCGTCTTTAATCTTGTCCTTAAGGCCGACGGGATCGCCGGCGGAGGTGAAAATGACTTTAAAATGTTTCCGGATATCGGGATTTTCTTCGCAGACTTTGATGGCCGTGTCGATCATGACCATGGCTTTGTCGCGGAGCTCCGCGGAAACCATGGTATTGATGCCGAAAATGCCTCCCGAATCCTTCGTCAGACGATAGGTTCTCTTAAGCAGGTTTTCGAGCACGACGTCCATTTCGTCGTCCATGGTGGATTCAGCCGTCTTGATAAAGTCTTCATAGATCCAGGGCTGCGTGTCTTTGCTGAAAAGGCCGCTCGTTGAGAGAAGCCCCAGAACGCCCGCGTTGGCGGCCGCCACGCAAAGATTGTTGTTGGAAAAAGGACCCATGCCCGCCTGAATGATCGGATACTTGATGCCGACCAGATCGCACAATCTTGACTTAATCATAACCATTCTCCTTATATTTATTTTGATGATTCCTTTCTTGTGAAAGCCTCTGGAGCCTGTGGACCTTGCCTGTGCCATACCCTCTGAATGATTGTCAAGATGAAAACAGGAGGCTCTGCCTCGGGTTTCAAAAAAACAGCTTGAATCGCGCGTCGCAAAGTATATTATACCGCATTACTATTACGGTGCACCCAATTGCCATGGATAGCAAAGCGTCACCATTTTTTACCCTTACTTATCCGACGACATCTCCCGGTTTACGGGAACTGTTCTTTGTGCCGCCGGGAAACCACCGGCAGGCAGGAGCCCCCATCCGACAACCGTGTATGTTGAGGAACGGCAATCTTGATCGTATGGCAAGCCGGGATTTGCGCTGATCGGAAATAGACGAGGAGGAGAGTATGAATGTTGCGGTTTTATTGATTCTGGCGGCGGTTTTATTTTATCTGGCTTACCGTTTTTATGCGCGGTTTATCGCGGCACTTTTTAACGAAAACAACGACAATCCGACGCCGGCCTGCGCTCTTCGGGATGATCGCGACTATGTGCCGACCAAGCCCCTTATTTTGTTCGGGCATCATTTTTCCAGTATCGCCGGCGGCGGACCGATTATCGGCCCCACCGTCGCCCTGCTTTTCGGCTACCTGCCCGTCTGGATGTGGGCGGTCGTCGGCACCATTTTTATCGGCGCCGTCCAGGATATGACGGTGCTGTTTGCGAGCGTCCGGGAAAAGGGCAAGTCGATTGCCGAAATCGCCAGGGAGGCTCTGGGCAACACGGGATTTTTCCTGTTTATCAGTTTCGCCATCCTGATGCTTTTGCTTCTGACCTCCGCCTTTCTGGGACTGACGGCCGTTTCACTGACGTCGCTGGTGCCGCTGGAGATGATGAGGCTCGCGCCCGATCAGACCATCGTTAAAACCGTCATGGTCGGCGGCGTGCTAAACGCGCAAATCGGCGGCATCTCCTCAACCTCTCTTATAATTATCACCGCCTTTGCGCCGGTCATCGGCTGGCTGGTATATAAAAAAGGCATCAGCGTTAAACTGGCCGTTCCCCTGGCCGTCATCGTTTGTATCGGCTCCATCTTATTCGGCATGAAATATCCGGTTTCGCTGGACCCGGAGATCTGGATGATCATTCTTTGCTTCTATACGCTCTTCGCCGCGGGGATTCCCGTCTGGATCATTTTGCAGCCCCGCGATTTCACCAATTCCTTTTTGCTGTATATGGGCGTCATCGCACTGTTTGCCGGCGGCATGGCCGCCGGTTTCAAGGGTGTGACCTTTACGGCCCCCGCCTTCAATCTGGCGCAAGGGGCGAGCAAGCTGGGGCCGATCTGGCCTTTCCTTTTTATTACGGTGGCCTGCGGCGCGGTTTCCGGATTTCATGCCCTTGTGGCGGGAGGAACGTCGAGCAAGCAGATAGCCAGGGAAACGCACGTCAAAAAGATTGCTTTCGGCGGCATGCTGCTCGAGGGCCTGCTCGCCATCGGCGTCATGATCGCGGTCGGCTGCGGAATCGCTTTTGCCGATTTTGTCAATATTGCCTTTCCTTCCGCCGTCGGCGTCAAGGCCAATCCGATTCTGGCGTTTTCGCTCGGCGTCGGCGGCCTGCTCGATAAAGCTCTGGGAGTGCCGCCCATCTACGGGACGGTGTTCGGAATCTTAATGGTGGAAGGATTTGTCGTGACGACGCTCGACACGGCCGTCCGTTTGAACCGGTATCTGTTTGAAGAGCTCTGGCAGGTGATTTTCAGGAAAGTACCGAGAATCATGAAGTCCTATCTTTTCAACGCGCTGCTGTGCGTGGTTTTCATGTATATTCTGGCCTACACCAATGCGTTTGCGGCCATCTGGCCGATTTTCGGCTCCGCGAACCAGCTTCTGGCGTCGCTGGCGCTGATCGCCGTTTCCGCCTGGCTGGTGAAAAGAAAGAAGACGGCCTGGTTCACCGTGCTGCCGGCGATTTTCATGATGGTCACCACACTTTACTCGCTGGTGTCGCTGCTCGTCACTAAATATCTTCCCAGGCACAACACCGCGCTCGCGGTGACGGACGTGGCGCTGATCATTCTTTCCGCGGGCGTCATTGTGCTGGCGCTGCGGAAGTGGCGGGAGATGCGCAATCCGCCGCCGGCCGCCTAATATGCCGATAAAAAGGGCGGCCGCGCCGCCCTTTTTATATCCGGAAACGGTCCGTCAGATTTCGATCGCCATCAGTTTGTCCCCCGTCTCCACGGAGGCTCCGGGAGAAACGAAAATCTCCGTGACCTTGCCGCCGATTTCCGCCACGACGTTGGTAAGCATCTTCATGGCTTCCAGCACCACCAGAACGTCTCCTTCGCCGACCGTCTCGCCGACGGCGACGGGGATGGAATTGACCACGCCCTTCATGGTCGCGCGGATATCGCCGGCCAGCGCCAGCGCTTCGATTTCCTTGGGCGTGAAGGTTTTGGTCCTGACTTTATCGTGAGCCTCATCTTCCACAACGGTAAGAATCGGTTCCGGATGGTAGTCCACGCCGAGAACCGTCATGTACGAGCCGTCCTTGGTGCGGCGCAGCGGGCCGATTTCAATGGAATGATACTTGCCGTAAGCGTCGGGAAATTCGAATTTGTCGCCGATGTTGAATCCGCCGCGGCGTAACCAGAGCTGGGGCGGCAGCACCCAGGTTTTGCCGAATTTTTCTTCGAACTTGAAAAAGCCCACCGCGTCGTTGGGATGCTGCAGGTACAGGACCAGTTCGTCCTCGGTTGCCTTCCGGCCGATGGCGCGCTCGAGCAGTCTTTTTTCAATATGCAAATCCACGTCTTCGATTTTCTGGTAGCCCGCCTCTTTTCTGACGATTTTCTTCCAGTCCCGGCCGAAAACCGCTTCGTAAATTTCCGGCGCCGGTTTGTAAAACGGAAACTTGCCGTAGCGCTCCAGCAGGAGGTTTTTCAAATCGTCGCTCGCGTCCTTGTAGCGGACGCCCGTAAGGACATTGCTGGCTGCCGTGGTCCATAGGATCTGCGATCCCGGCGTGACGCTCCAGAAGTTGCCGAGCTCCACCTGCACCCGGGGAAGTTCGTTTTGGAGGATTTCCGGCATGCGGTCGAGAAAACCGCCTTTCTGCGCCTGTTCGAAGCTGGAGCCGGTCGCGCCGCCCGGCAGCTTGTGGGTCTGCACCGTCGGATCGAAGCCGAAAAACTGGGATTCGAAATCCCGGTAATGGAGACGTTCATAGCGCAGTTTGTTGGAGGCGTCGATCACCGCCTGCCGGTCCAGGCCGACGGCCTGATGACCGTAATCCGCGAGCGTATCAATAACGGTGAGCAGGGGCGGCGGGCCGTAAAAGCCGGTGAGCGCGTGGTCGCTTGCGTCCACGATTTTCGCGCCGTTCTCTACGGCCGCCACGATGCGGCCGACTTCATTGCCGTCGGTGTTGTGGCCGTGGTAGTGAAGAAGCAGATCGGGGTACTTCTGCAAGATGGCGCGCACCAGCTCGCCGATGCGTCTGGGCGATCCCAGACCGCCGTGGTTTTTAATCGCCAGCAGAATGTCCGGTCCGGTGACGTCCAGGATTTCGCCCACTTTTTTGATGTAAAACTTGTTGGTGTGCTCCGGCCCTGTCGAAAAACACACGGCTGCTTCGAGAATCCGGCCGGCTTTTTTGACCTCTTCGTACACCGGAATCATGTTCGGTATGTAGTTTAAAAAATCGAAAACGCGCCAGACGTGGACGTAGCGGGCGAACGTTTCCACGGTGAGGCGGATGACGTTTTCCGGATAGGGGCGATAGCCGAACAGGTTGATGCCGCGGCAAAGCGTCTGGAATAGCGTGTCCGGCATGTAGCCGGCGAGGACGTCGAGCTTTTCGAGCGGGTTCATCTGTTTGCGGAGCATGTCGACATGGATCGACGCCCCGCCGGTGATCTCGAGCGAAAAGTAGCCGGCCGCGTTGCGCTCCGGGGCGACGAGGATTTGCGTGTGGGGCATCATCCGATTTTTAAAGTCCGACTGGGAGAGGTCGCGCTCCGTGTTGGTGAGATAGTAGCCCGGCATGCGGCGCATTTTATCGAGGACGGCTTTGACCCCTGATTTTTTCAGTTCCCGGGGGGATATTCTTCCTTCGGGGAGGATTTTCATAAAACGTGTCTCCTTGCAGCTCTGCCCGATCAGTAGGCGTAGGGATTGATTTTCCGCGCGTGGATTTCCGCGATGAGTTTGGACAGTCTGGCGATTTCCCGCTCCGGTTCAGGATAATCGAACAGTTCGGGATGAGAGTCGAGATAACCGGTCGTAAAGCGGCCGTCCCGGAAATCCTTGTCGTCGCAAATGGCCAGGTAGAAAGGAATCGTCGTTTTCGGTCCGACGATCAGGAAGTCCTGGAGGGCGCGCTTGAGGCGCTGGATCGTCTGCCGCCAGGAATAGCCCCGCACGGTGAGCTTGACCAGAAGCGAATCGTAGTCGGTGGGAATTTTATAGCCCTGGTAGACAATGCCGTCGAGACGGATTTCCGGTCCGCCGGGAGATTGATACACTTCAACGCGCTTGCCGCCTTCGGGCATGAAATTGTTTTTCGGATCCTCCGCATTGACACGCACCTGGATGGCTTTGTTGACCAGATGAATGCGTTCCTCGGGAATCTCCAGCCGGTTGCCTTCGGCCAGGAGCACCTGCTGGCGGATGATATCGATGCCCGTCAGGATTTCCGTTACGGTATGCTCCACCTGCAGCCGGGTGTTGACCTCCATAAACCAGAATTGGTTGGTTTGTGGATCGACCAGAAATTCCACCGTGCCGGCGTTGACATAACCCGCCTGGCGGGCCGCCTGGATGGCGGTCGCGTGCATGGCGTCCAGCACGTTTTTGGGCAGATCGGCCGGAGCGATTTCCAGAAGTTTCTGGTGGCGGCGCTGGATGGAACAGTCGCGGGTGCCCAGATGCATCACGTGGCCGTAAGCGTCGGCCAGAATCTGCACTTCGATGTGCCGGGGAGACTCGACGCATTTTTCAATGTAAATGCGGTCGTCGTTGAAGGCGGAGCGCGCCTCGGAGCGCGCCTGCGGCAGCTGCGCGCGCAGCTCTTCCTCGTTTTCGATTTTGCGGATGCCGCGTCCGCCGCCGCCGGCCAGCGCCTTGAACATGATCGGATAGCCGTGCTTTTCGGCAAAGGCCACCGCCTCCCGAAGGCCCATGTCGCCTGCGGAAAGCGTGCCGGTTCCCGGAATGAAGGGAATCGCGGCTTTTTCCATGATTTCCCGGGCGACGACCTTGTTGCCCAGATCGCGGATCACACGGGGCGGCGGGCCGATGAACACGATGTCCTCGTCCTCGCAGGCGGCGGCCAGGTCCGGATTTTCCGAAAGGAAACCGTAGCCGGGATGAATGGCGTCCGCGCCGGATTTTTGCGCGGCCCAGATGATTTTGTCGATGTCGAGGTAATCCTTGCGCGGCCCGTCGCCGATCAGGATCGCCTGATCGGCAAACCGCAGAAAGTAGGACTCGCTGTCGGGTTTTTCATAAACGGCCACCGTGTCGAGGCCCATCTCCTTGACCGTGCGGATAATGCGCAGAGCGATTTCCCCCCGGTTGGCCACCAGTACTTTCGATATTTTTTTTGCCAATTTTTGTCCTTTGGGTTGCAGGCGCCTGACCGCCCCTTGCCCGATTTTGTTTTTTTCGCTTTTGTATAGTAATGATGACGCCGGACCGTTGTCAAGCGGATAGTCGAAATCTTGATCCGGCCGGGGACGTCTTTCAGATCTTGATCAGGCTGCCGAGAATTTTTCTCATATCCTCCAGGCGAAACGGTTTGCCCAGGACTTCGCTAAAGCCGAGATCGAGAAAATTCTGCGTGCGGCTGTCGCCGTCTTCGGAAACAATGGCCACGGCTTTGACGTCCGGATCGATGCTTTTGAGCCGCGTGATTGTGGATTCTCCGCCAAGGCCCTGCTTCACGGAGATTTCCATGAAGACGGCGTGGTAGGGCTCTCCCGCCTCCTGCGCTTCCCGGTACTGACGGACGGCTTCCTGGCCTTCCGTGACGCCGGTGACGGCAAATCCCTGCTTTTCCATGTAGATCTGGAGGATCTTCCGGATATCGGCATTGTCGTCCATGATGAGAATGCGTCCGGGCGTCGGCTTCTTTTCCTGCGCCGGTTCCTCTTCCACGACCGCTCCGGGCTGCGCCGGAAGGTACAGCGTAAAGGTTGCTCCCTGCCCCTGGTCGGAATGGACGGCAATGTAACCGTCATGCTTCTTCAGCACGGAATGGCAGACGGCCAGCCCCAGTCCCAGCCCCTTTTCCTTTCCCAGGGGCTTCGTCGTGAAATAAGGATCGAAGATGCGGGCGAGATGTTCGGGGGCAATACCGGCGCCGCTGTCGTCGAAAATGATTTTCAGATACGGTCCCGAAGCCAGCGGCAGCAAGTCCGCTTCTCCGATGTCCGCATTTTCGACGCGGATGGTCAGCCGTCCGCCCTCCGGCATGGCTTCCCGGGCGTTGTCGATCAAATGGCAGAAGCACTGCTGGATTTGATTTGAATCCACTTCCGCGGGCCATAAATCGTCGGCGAGGTCCAGAGACCATTTGACGGGAGACGCGGCAAGCAGACGCTGGGCCGCGGCGGAAAGCAGATTCTGGACGCGGCGGGGTTTCGCGACCGGCGCGCCGCCGCGGGAGAAAGTGATGAGGCGGCCGGTGATCTCTCGTGTTTTATCGACCGCGTCCTGCGCCGCGCGAAGGCTTTGCCGCGCGGAGTCGTCCTCGGGCAGTCCCAGAAGCGCCACGTCGATGTGACCCTGTACAATGGTCATCAGGTTGTTGAAGTCGTGCGCGATGCCGCCGGCCAGAATGCCCAGCGAGTCGAGCTTTTCGGCTTGCCGCAGGGCGCCTTCCATCCGGACGCGTTCCGTTACATCGTAAATCATGGCGCAGATCGCGGCTTTGCCGTGAAACTGCAGCAGACTGCTGAAGACTTCGACGTCGCGAACGGAGCCGTCCGCGAGGTTGTGCTTGAAAAAGACATGACTGCTTTTACGCGTCATGGCCAGTTTCATCATTTTGGTGATTTCGCTTCCGGGCAGCGTGTTGATGTCGGCGATGGTCATGCGGGTCAGCGCGGCTCTGTTCCAGCCGTAGTAGTCGGCGGCCGCGGGATTCGCGTCCAGGATGATCCCGCCTTCCGGATCGATGAGCAGCATGGGCATGCGGTTGTTTTCAAAGACGCTGCGATAGCGCTTTTCGCTTTCCGCAAGCGCTTCTTCGGCCGTTTTCCGGTCGGTGACGTCATCGTACAGGCCCAGGATGCCGATGATCCGGCCGTCGTCCGTCAGGGGCGTCTTGGTGGTCTGAAAACAGCGCTGCCCGCCGCTGGGCCCGGCACAGCGCTCCTCGCTGCGGACTCTGGGCTTTCCCGAGGTTAGGACCTCGCTGTCCTCGCGGCGGTATTGCTTTGCCTTGTCGCTCCAGATCATGTCATCGTCCGTTTTTCCGATCAGCGCTTCGGGATTTTCCCGGCCCGCGTCACGGGCGAAAAGGGCGTTGGCGCCCCGATAAACGGAGTTTTGGTCCTTCCAGAAAATACGCAGGGGGATGGCGTCGACAATGAGCTGCAGCATGTGTTCGGCTTCCCTGGCCCGGCGCCGGTTTTCCTCGGCCTGCGCTTCGCCGGTCCTGCGGTCGGAGAGATCCGCCGCGAAAACGGCCAGCCGCGTGACCTTGCCTTTTTCATTCATAATGGGGCAGACGGAATGCGTCATGGGCCGGCCGAAAATTTCCAGATCAAAGTGTATCGGCCGTCCTGTTTTTTGAACGTCCGCCGCGTATTTCCGGTAGCGGTCGGCTGCGGGAGCGGGCAGAAAATCATAGAGACTGCGGCCCGCTGTCTGCGCCGGAAGCTCCGTGTGAACGAGCCGGGCGGTCGCTTCGTTGGCATAAAGCAGACGGCCCTGAAGATCCATCAGGAAAAAAGCTTCCGTTGCCGCATCGAGAAGCCCCCGCAACTCGCCTTTCAGTTGCGCAAGCGCGCTTTCCTTTTCCTCCAGGCGGCTGCGGCTGTCGCCAAGTTCCTTTTCCAGGGCCTCTTGCCGGTCCGAATTTTCTGCAAGCCGGCGCTCGCAGCCTGCAAGCAGGCTTTGCCGCTCTTTCAACGCTTCTGCGACTTCGTCCAGCTGCCGTTCGCGTTCCGAGAGTTCTTTTTCCCCGTCGCGCCGCTTCTTTTCAGCGGCGTCCCGCGCGCGGCGGAGGTCCTCGATTTCCGTCCGGGCGGATGCGAGGTCCGTGACATCCTGTCCGCAAACGGCAACGCCGATGAGGGTTCCGTCTTCTCCCGCGACCGGATTCGCCAGGCAGCGCATGGATCGGCCCAGGAGATCCTCCTGAAATGCAACCGTCTCCGCGCCTTGCAGCGCCCGGGCAATGTGCTCTTTACACCTTGCTTCGGCGTCCCGCGGAATAAAATCCCCCAGTTTCCCGCTGGCGAGCAGGGTTTCCGGGTCCGTGCCGAGGCACCGGGCGGCTGCGGCGTTAACCAGCACCAGGCGGCCGTCCGCGTCGGCGAAATAGAGGCTTTCTTCCGCCGCGTCGCACAGCGCCTTCATCCGTTGTTCGCTGTGCGCCTGCCGTGTTTCCTCCAGGGCCAGTTTTTCCCGGGCCTCGACAAGAGCGGTGATGTCGCGGCTGACGCAGATGATTTCGACGATTTTTTTATTGTCGTTGCGCAGGGCCGTGAACTGCGATTCGGTCCAGACGGTGGAGCCGTCCTTGCGCCGGCATTCCAGTTCCAGTGTGAGGGAGGATTTGGCGGTCGTCCCCGCGACGCCTTGCTTTTCCATTTCCGGCGACCAGGCCTCGTTGAACTTCTGCAGCGCGACCGGTGTCAGAACGACGCGGAAGTTCTGGTCCAGGGCTTCTTCGACCGTATAGCCGAGCAGAAGCAAGACCGACGGACTCACATACGTCGGGCGCAGGGTCGGGTCCATCGACCAGACGACATCCCGGATGTTTTCAGAAAGCAGGCGGTAGCGGATTTCGCTGTCCAGGGAACCGTCGTTTTTGGTTTTGCTGCCGGTGATGTCGCGGTTGCTGGACAGAAGCCCGGCGTACCGGCCTTCTTCATCGTAAACCGGCTGGGGCAGGTGACTGATCCAGCGCGTTTTTTTGTCTTTCCGGATAATCCGGAACTCCTCTTCCGTGCTGGCTTTGGACTTGCGCGCAAAGTGGAGGTGATCGTCGAAGGCTGAACGGTCGTCGGGATGAATCATTTTAAACAGAAGTTTGGCGTCTTTCCGGAAGTCTTCCGGTTCATAGCCGGTGATGCGCTTGGCGGAGGGGGATACGTACACCAGACGATTGTCGGCGTCCAGCCAGAAGGTCCAGTCCGGATCGTTTTCGGCCAGATCCCGGTAGAATTTTTCGTTTTCTTTCATCCGGTCTATCGTGTCCTGAAGCTCGGTTTTCTGCTGATCCAAAGAAGCCATTTGCCGCCGGATCAACTTGATTTCTTCGATGTACTGCCGGTTGCTCTTTTCAATCATGACCGATCTCTCCATTTTTCGGTAACGGATTTAAAGACGTTTGTTTTCCGCGGTAACCTTGCGCCGCCGGAGAGCCTTGTCTCCGTAACGCCGGAAGGCATCGCGACGATCCGCCTGCGCGGCGTTGACCGTCGTGAACGGAAGCGGCATCTGTTCGGGAGCGGATGAATTGTCGTTTGCAAGTATCTCCTTTCCGTGTCATAGTGCAACCCAACAGCGGCAAGTGGAAACACCTCGGAACGAGGACGCATCATAGTGAATTCGCTCGGATAAAGCAAGGCCATAATGATGGAACAAAAAACCGGGAGACGCGGCTCCGATTACAGAGCCAAGGTGACCAGCGAAGAAAAAATCCTGGAGAAAATCAAACCGGGGCAGAAAATTTTCGTTTCCAGCGGCGTGGCGGCGCCCGGAAAAATGCTCACGGCCATCGCCCGATCCGACGCGCCCAACATCCGCGATCTGGAAATCATCCAACTGATTACCCTGGGCAAATATCTCCAGTCTTCCAGCGACAACCGGCAATACCGATTGAAGACGTTCAATATCGGAGAAAGCATCAGCAAGGAAATTGCGGAAGGCAAAGTCGACTTTATTCCCGCCAATCTCATGGAGCTGCCGTATCTTTTTTTAAGCGGAGCGGTGGCCGTCGATGTGGCGGTGATTGCGACGTCCCCGCCCGGCGACAACGGATTTGTTTCTCTGGGCGTGGCGGTGGACGTGGCCAATATTGTCGCAAAACAAGCGTCGCTGGTCATAGCGGAAATCAATCCCAACATGCCCGTTACCCTGGGCGAAACGTTTCTGCATATCAGCAGTTTTGATTATGTGGTGGAAAGCGACCTGCCTTTGATTGAAAGGGAAAGCAAGTCCTACGATTCCATCATGGACAGAATCGGCTGGAATATTTCCAACCTGATCGAAGACGGCGCAACCGTGGCGCTCCATGTGGGCAGAGTGTTCACCGCCGTGGCCCATCATCTGCAAAATAAGAAAAATCTGGGGATTCTTACCCATGTGGTTTCCGACTGGGTCATCGATCTGATTGCCTCCGGCGCCATTTCGCTGGACCGCAGCCGGATCAGCGGCGGGCTGGTGACCGCCAGCTACTGCTATGGAAGCCGTGCCCTTTATGACTATGTCAGCCGCAATCCCATTTTTGAATTTTATCCGCTTGCGCGCCTGAGCAATCCTTTTGTCGTGCGCCGGATTCAAAGTTTGATCAGTATTATGAATGTTAAAAAGATCGACATTTTCGGCGATTCCGTTATCTTTCATTCCGGAGACAATCTGCTCACCGGTTATGAAAGCAAGCTCAACTTTGCCGTGGCTGCGACCATTTCAAAAAGAGGCAAGGCTATTGTCGCGCTCAATTCCGTCGACCGGGAGGGCCGCAGCAACATCGTCATTCGGCACGACAGCGCCGCCGACAATCCGCACAGCACGCTGGGCGTGGTCAAGTATATTGTCACGGAGTACGGCGTGGCCAATCTTTTCGGGAAATCGATCCGTGAACGGGCGCTCGCCATGATCGATATCGCCCATCCGGATCACCGCGAGAGCCTGCTCGCGCAGGCCAAAGCGTTCAACTACGTGTATCCGGATCAGATTTACGTCGCCCGGCACGCGGCCAACTATCCGGCTCTGCTCGAAACGCGCAAGACGCTGCGCGATGGCCTGGAAGTGAAGATCCGCCCCATCAAACCTTCCGATGAGGACATGATGCGGCGGCTGTTTTACAACTTTTCCGACGAGTCGAAGTACTTCCGCTATTTTGCGCCGAAGCCCCTGATGCCGCACAAGGAAATGCAGAAATACGTCAGCATCGACTACGATGAGGTGATGTCCGTCGTCGCCATCGTGGAAAAAGGCCGCAACGAAAGAATCATCGCGGAGGCGCGCTACGCGTACGACAAGAAAGAGGACGCCTACGAAATCGCCTTCATCGTGGACGAGGAATTCCAGGGAAAAGGCATCGCCACTTTCCTGTTCAGCTACCTGGTGAAAATCGCGCGCGACCGGGGCGTCGCCCGGTTTGTCGCCTATGTTCTGCCCCGCAACGAAGCCATGCTGAAAGTGTTCGAAAAAGCCGGGCTGGAAACCGGCCGGTCCTGCGAGGCCGATGCACTGGTTCTGCGCTTTTCCCTGGCCGAGCCTCCGGCCGCCGGCGCGGCCGGAGAATAAGGTTTTCGCTTACGGCCCCGGCCGTCCGCCTCCAGGCAAGTCCGGGCAAAACATTCTTGCCTTACCGCCTCAATTATGGAATACTCCCGCCTGTTTCAGACGGTTGCGGCCCTCGCCGCAGACCCATGACGGTCAATGTCACGAACTGACATCGAAATACAGTCATCTATATGAGAACAAGGAGGTAGCAGTATTATGCCAAATGCAGTCATTGTCAGCGGTGTGCGCACCGCGGTAGGAGCCTTCGGCGGCTCTTTAAAGGACGTTCCCGCCAAAGACCTGGGAGCGCTGGTTATCCATGAAGCTCTGGTGAAAGCCGGATTCAAACCGGGCCTGCCCGCCCACGCCGGGGAAGACGCGCCGGATACGGCTAAAACCGAGGGCCTTTGCCCGATTGAACAGCAGTATTACAAGTGGGATGAGAATCTCCGGGAAATCGCCGTGGACGAAGTGATCATGGGCAACGTCATCGGCGCGGGCCAGGGGCAGAACGTCGGACGCCAGGCGATGATCCGCGCCGGCCTTCCCAAGGAAACGACCGCCATTACGGTCAACAAGGTGTGCGCTTCCGGCATGAAAGCCATTGCGCTGGCCGCCGCCACGATCAAGGCCGGCGACAACGAAGTGGTCGTCGCAGGCGGCATGGAAAACATGAGCGACGTGCCCATCGGCCTGCCCAAAGCCCGCTGGGGGCACCGCATGGATATGCCTTTCGGCAAAACCGTCGACCTGATGGTGTTTGACGCCCTGTATGAAATCTTTTACGGCTACCACATGGGCATCACCGCCGAAAACATCGCCGCGCGCTACAATATCTCCCGTGAAGAGCAGGACAAGCTCAGCCTCGAGAGCCATACCCGCGCCCGCAATGCGATCAAAAGCGGTCTCTTGAAAGACGAAATCGTTCCGGTCACGATTCCCCAGAAGAAGGGCAACCCCATCGTCTTCGACACGGATGAGCGCCCGATGGAAACCAGTCTGGAGAAACTGGCCAAGCTGGGGACGGCCTTCAAAAAAGACGGAACGGTAACGGCCGGCAACGCTTCCGGCATCAACGACGCGGCGGCGGCGCTGCTGATCATGAGCGAGGACAAAGCCAAACAGATGGGGTTAAAACCCCTGGCGAGAATCAAGGGCTACGCCTCGGGCGGCGTCGATCCGGCCTACATGGGACTGGGGCCGGTTCCGGCCGTGCGCAAACTGCTGCGCATTACCGGCACGTCCGTCAAGGATTACGGTCTTTTTGAACTCAACGAAGCGTTTGCCTCCCAGGCCATCTCCTGTCTGCGCGAGCTGGGCATTCCCTGGGACATCACCAACGTCAACGGTTCGGCCATTTCCATCGGCCATCCGGTCGGCTGCTCCGGCGCGCGCATCGTGCTGGCGCTCGCCAATGAAATGAAGCGACGCAACGTAGGCCTGGGGCTGGCTTCCCTGTGCATCGGCGGCGGCCAGGGCATGGCCATTGCCATCGAAGCGGTTTAGATCAAAAATGCAGGGAACGGACTGAACCACCCTGCGGGTGGCAAGCCGTTCCCTGCATTTTTTTAAATTTACAGGATTTCTATTTATGCCTTATCAATCTGTCAACGGAATCAAAATCTACTACGAAGAACGGGGACAGGGCGAGCCGCTTCTGCTCATCAACGGACTGGCGTTCCCCATGGATTTATGGTTTGCGCAAGTCGAAGAGCTGTCCAGAGATTTTCGCGTGATTGCCCTCGACAACCGGGGCATCGGCCGCAGCGATCAGCCCGACGAGGACTATTCGATTCCCCTGCTGGCGTCCGATGCGGTGGGGCTGCTGAAAGCGCTGGGTATTGAAAAATCCTATGTGGCGGGACTTTCGATGGGCGGATTCATTTCCCAGGAAATCGCCCTGTCGTATCCTGACATCGTCGATCGCCTGGTGCTGGTGGCGACCGGTATGGGCGGGCCCCGATCGCAGGAGTTGGGAAAGCCCTTCTGGGAAAAGGCGGCCGCGGCCATCAGCGGCAAACCGGCCGAGGAGGTATACCGAATCGATCTCGCGCTGATGACCGCGCCGGGATTTGCCGGAAGCCGTCCGGACGTGATCGAAAAAGCGGTGCGGCTCAGGATGCAGAATCCGCAGCCGCTTTACGCTTTCCTGCGCCAGTTTGCCGCGTGCAGCGTGTTTGACAATAATCTCCGCACGCCGCAGATCGCTCAGCCGACGCTGATTATTCTGGGGCAGGACGATCCGATTTTTCCGATTGATCTGGCCCGGGATTTCCGGCAGGCCCTGCCGAAGGCCAAAATGATTATTTACGAAAACTGCGGGCATGCCATTCTTCTGGAAAAGCCCGATCGGCTTTCAAAAGATATTCGGGAATTTTTGAAATCGTAGGGAGCGGCCAGCCGCCCGCAGGGTGGTCGTATCCGTTCCCTGCGGCTACCGGTCCGCAGCCTGGCAGCGTGCAGTCTTTGCTTTATCGCAGTACCCTACAAAAACAGGTGCCCATGAGAGCCAATTCCATTGCAACCGTTGTGCCGGACGAAGCGGTAAAAGCGATACAATCGGGGGATCACGTTCATTTGAGCGCCACGTCGAACGCGCCCCACTGTCTGGTGGCCGCCCTGTGCCGGCGGGGTCGGACCGGAGAATTACGAGACGTTCATATCCATCATCTCCACACGGAAGGTCCCGCGCCTTATGCCGATCCGTCGTTTGAGGGCGTCTTTCAGCTCGACTCCTTTTTCGTCGGCCCCAATGTCCGCTCCTGGACGCAGCAGGGATACGCCGACTATATCCCCGTATTTCTCGGCGAAACCCAGCGTCTTTACCGGGAAGGGCACCTGCCGTGCGACGTGGCCCTGATCCAGGTGAGCCCGCCCGACGACGAAGGCAACGTGTCGCTGGGAACGTCGGTGGACGCGTCCGTAGCCGCCGTCGAAAAGGCCAGGGTTGTGATCGCTGTGCTGAATCCCTCTGTGCCGTTTACATTCGGCGACGGCGTTCTCCCCGCCTCGCGCATTCATTTTTTCGTGGAAGACGACGCCCCGCTTCATACGGTTCATTACACAGAGCCGGATGCCGTCGAGGCGGCCGTCGGCCGGCACTGCGCGGCGCTCATCGAAGACGGCGCCACGCTGCAGATGGGCATCGGCGCGATTCCCAACGCGGTTTTGTCCCAGCTTTCGGGGCATAAAAATCTGGGGATTCACACGGAGATGTTTGCCGACGGCGTGATTCCGCTCGTGGAAAAAGGCGTGATCAACGGGGCAAACAAGGCGATCGACCCGGGGAAGATGGTGGCGACGTTTCTTCTGGGATCGAAAAAATTATACGATTACGTGCACCGCAACAGCTCGGTGCTGATGAAGGATGTGGGCTACACCAACGATCCCTTCATCCTTTCGCGCAATCCGAAGGTGACGGCGATCAATTCCGCGCTGCAGGTGGATCTCACCGGCCAGATCGGGGCCGACTCGCTGGGAACGAAATGCTACTCCGGCGTGGGCGGGCAGATCGATTTCTTTTACGGCGCGTCGCGCTCGGCGGGCGGAAAGGCCATCCTGGCCATGCCGTCGGCGACGGACAAGGGGGTGAGCAAAATCACGCCGGTCCTCACGCCCGGCGCGGGCGTCGTGACGACGCGCGCCCACGCGCACTGGATTGTGACGGAGTACGGCGCCGTGAATCTTTACGGCCGGTCGCTCCAGGAGCGGGCGCGGCTGCTCATCGGCATCGCCCATCCCGACCACCGAGAAGCGCTGGACCGGGCGGCTTTCGAGCGCTTCGGGCCTCACTACCATTTTGTCAGGAAAGACGCCGCGCCGGCGCGAGACGGCGCCGGACGGCCAGCAGCACCAGAATCAAAACCGGAATCGTGATATCGCCAAGGTAGAGAACCGGTCCCGCGTTGTTGACGGCATAATTGCCCGCCGTGAGCATTTCGCGAATGTGACCCGCCGCTGCGCCGAGAAGAAAAACGGCGCAGCCGACGCCGGTCGCGAGCCAGAAATTATCCCTAAAAAAGATGCAGAGCATTCCCAGAACGCCGAAAGCCAGATTGGCCACGGCTACCTCGAACTGAAAAGGACTTCCCGGCGCCCAGCCGATGGAGGCGGCCGCTCGGTCGGCAAAAAAGGCGTGGCCCCAGAAGGCGAACAGTCCGGAACAGCCCACGTTGAAGATGAAAAGATAAAGGAGAACCGTCTCGACGATCCGCAGCGCCGAGAGTTCTTTTCGCCTGCGGATCAGGCTGGCGGCCGAAAACACAACCGCGAGCCCCAAAAAGAAAACGACGTACATCTGCCCTCCCCTTTGTTGAATTTTTACAAAAAGCGTTTACGGCAAAAGGACAAGCCGGAAGTCGCCGCGTTCCTTTTCCAGCTTGCCCAGCAGTTTCACGACTTTCGAGTAATCCCTGCCCAGGGATTTTTTTGATGCGTCGGCGGACGTCCAGATGATCTCGAAAGGACCGGGGACATCGGTGGCGAGGACGTCCCACAGCGCGTCGAGGCTGCGGCCGAAGTGCGCGGGAAAATTCAACCGTTTGGCGAGACGGTCGTAAAAGGCGTCGAGCGATTGAATGGTCCGGCCGTCGAGCGTGCAGCGTTTCAGCGGCATGGGGGCACCTCCGTAAAAGTCCGGTAATGATCCACGGTGATCATTCTTTTTCCGTCGGTCGAAAAGACGAGGCGTTTGGCGCCGCGGCGCCCGCCCCGGTAATCCAGATCCGCTTCGCGCCATTTTTTGGCGGGCAGCCGTTTCTCGTAGTTGCCGAATCGATCGCCGCCCAAGCTCGCGCCCCGGAGCGCCGGAAGGGACCAGAGGTCGCGCCCCGGCGTCCAGCCCAGCGCGCGGGCCTTTCGTTTGTTGACAAACTTGGCGGGCAATTTTTTGTTGTTCGTCTCGTTGAGCTGCCGGAGAATGTCAACGAGTTCCTGTTCGTCTATGGTCGCTGCAAGCCGCGCGTTCAGAGTTCCGACGACATCCTCGCAGGAGGCTGCCTGCGCCCGGGTGAGCGGACAGAAAAGCAGGAAAAGGATGACGGATCCGGCAACGATTTTCCTCATGAGCGACTTTTCTTCCTCAGGCGCATTCGCTGTAGCCGCAGATGCGGCAGACGACGCAGCCTCCCTCGTGTTCGACGATGCCGCCGCAGTCGGGGCAGGCGCCCTTGAAGAAGGCGCGTTTCTCGTGCTGCACTTTGTCGCCGTTGGCGGTCAGGTGCGATTGAATGGCCTTGGCCACGGCGTCCGCGCAGGACAGAATCTTGTTTTCACCGAAGCCGGAATGGGAATGGCAGGAAATACCCTGCAACTGCTTGATCACCTGCCGCGCCTGCAGGCCGCTGCGCCACGCAAGCGACACCATGCGCCCGATGGCTTCGTTTTGGGACGCGGCGCAGCCGCCGGCCTTGCCCATCGTGGTAAAGAGCTCGAAGAGACCGGTGTTGTCCTCGTTGACGGTGACGTACAGAGGGCCGCAGCCGGTCTGCATCTGATAGGTCCAGCCCTTGAGCACTTTGGGGCGTTCGCGTTTGGTGGCGGGTTTGTCCTTTGGAGCGCCCGGCGCCGCTTCCTCTTTCTTTCCGACGCTTAACACCTGTTGGTCGCGCGAGCCGTCGCGGTAAATGGTTACGCCCTTGCAGTCGAGCTGGTAGGCCAACTCGTAGACGCGCGTTACATCCTGGATGGTCGCCGTTTTGGGAAAGTTGACGGTTTTGCTGACCGCGTTGTCCGTGTATTGCTGAAAGGCGGCCTGCATCCGGATATGGACTTCCGGGGTGATGTCGTGCGCCGTCACAAAAATCCTGCGGATGTCCTCGGGAATTTCTTCGAGATCGTGCAGGGAGCCTTGTTCGGCGATGCGCTGCATCAGCTCCGGCGAATAAAATCCCCTCTGCCTGGCAACGGCTTCAAAATAGGGATGGACTTCCACCAGGCGATCGTTGTCCATGACCTGCCGGACGTAGGAGACGGCAAACAGGGGCTCCACGCCCGACGAAGCATTGGCGATGATCGAGATGGTGCCGGTGGGCGCGATCGTGGTGACGGTCGCGTTGCGCAGCGGCGCTTCGCTCTTTTTTTCGTACACCGATCCTTGAAAATTCGGAAAGGCGCCGCGCGCGACGGCCAGCGCCCGCGAGGCTTCGTGCCCCTGATCGTTGATGAAGGCCATGACCTTTTTTCCCAGCTCCACCGCCTCATCCGAATTGTAGGCAACGCCCAGGCGGATAAGCATGTCCGCCCAGCCCATGACGCCCAGACCGATTTTACGGTTGGCAAGCGTCATTTCGGCGATTTGCGGCAGGGGGTATTTGTTGACTTCCACCACATTGTCCAGAAAGTGAACGCCCAGGTGGACAATCTCTTTGAGCCTGTCCCAGGCGATCTGTCCGCCGGAAACCATTTTGGCCAGATTGATTGAGCCCAGATTGCACGATTCGTAGGGCAGCAGGGGCTGTTCGCCGCAGGGATTGGTGGATTCGATGGCTCCGACGTGCGGCGTCGGATTGTCGCGGTTGAGGCGGTCGAGAAAGACAATGCCCGGCTCGCCGTTTTCCCAGGCTTGCGTGACGATCCGGTTGAAGACCTTGCGGGCGTTGAGCTGGCCCGTCACCTGGCCGTTGCGGGGGTTGACGAGGTCGTAATTTTCGTCCTTTTCCACCGCTTTCATGAAGGCCTCGGTGAGTCCCACGGAAATGTTGAAATTGTTGAGCTGCTTGTGATCGGCCTTGCACATGATGAAATTCATGATGTCCGGATGATCGACGCGCAAAATGCCCATGTTCGCGCCGCGCCGCGTTCCGCCCTGCTTGATCGTTTCCGTCGCCACGTCGAAGACGCGCATGAAAGAAATCGGTCCGCTGGAAATGCCGGTGGTCGTCATGACGACGTCATTGGCCGGACGCAGGCGGGAAAAGGAAAATCCCGTGCCGCCGCCGGACTTGTGAATGAGCGCTGTGTATTTCACCGCATCGAAAATATCCTCCATGGAATCGCCGACCGGCAAAACGAAACAGGCGGACAGCTGCCCCAGCTCGCGGCCCGCGTTCATCAGCGTGGGGGAATTGGGCAGGAATTCCAGATGGGCCATCATCCGGTAGAAGTCTTCCGCGAGCGGCTCGGTGTCCGCTTTTTCGGCAAACAGTTGATCGGCGGCGGCAATGGTTTGGGCGACGCGCCGAAACATGTCGACCGGCTTTTCCAGCACCTTGCCCTCCGTATCGCGCTTCAGGTAACGTCGCTCCAGGACGGTGATGGCGTTGGGGGAGAGCTCCGGCACAAGGGGGGGCGTGGTCTTTTTTTCCATTGAAATGAACTCCTTGAAATATGACGAGAAATGTTAATTTAATAACAAACACTACATGTAGTTATGATGAAGACTATTAACCACAACATCTAGAAGAAGTCAATACGATGGTAAGCTTTTGCAGAAATAATTTATGCAAAGCGGGCAGGGGAACATAATGGCGCGATCAGATGAATAAAGGAGGGTCCCTCCGCCGCGGGCAACACGGCGGAGGGAAAGTGGTTGTCGGTAACCAGTTTTAAAAACTGAAGAGGCGAAGTATTACCGACTGCAAAGAAGGAGTCTATCATTAAGGGGTAAAGGGATTTTGCCTCCCGGAATCCCTGTCCCTGTTTATGGCCTTCCCGGCCGGCTCAGCAAAGCGCCGAATAGCCGCCGTCCACGGGTATGGCCGCGCCGGTTATGAAGTCGGACGCGGAGTCGGCCAGGAAAACGGCTATGCCGGCCAGGTCATCCATATCTCCCCATTTTCCGGCGGGCGTTCTGGCCAGAATGCGTTCGTGCAGCGTCGGATCTTTCCGGCGGGCCAGGCGCGTCAGGTCTGTGTCTATCCAGCCCGGCAGCACGGCGTTGACCTGGATATGGTCGATCGCCCAGGCCGCGGCCAGGGATTTGGTCAACTGGACCAGTCCGCCTTTGCTGGCCCCGTAAGCCGGCAGGTGCGATCCTCCGAAAATCGAGAGCATGGAGCCGATATTGATGATTTTCCCCGCACCCGCCTGTTTCATGTGCGGATAAACGCCGCGCGCGCAGAGAAAGGCGCTGGTCAGGTTCGTGTCCAGGACCTGCCGCCATTCGGCAAGAAGCAGATCCTGGGCGGGTTTGCGGATGTTCATTCCGGCGTTGTTGACCAGAATGTCAATCCGGCCGCAGCGGCGGATCGCCGCCTGGACCATGTCTTCCACCGATGATTCACTGTTCACGTCCACACGGACGGCAAACGCCTCGGCGCCCAGCGCCTGTAAGTCCCCGACGGCCGCGGCGGATTTTTCCGCGTTTCGCGCGGCAACAATGATGCGGGCTCCGGCTTTTGCCAGTCCGCGCGCCATGCCCAGTCCGATGCCGCCGTTTCCGCCGGTCACCAGGGCTGTTTTTCCTTTTAAATCAAACATCGCTTTTTCCTTTTGCGAAAGGAGCCATTGTTTCGCGGTCAGCCGTTCCTTACTTACCGTAATCAAACCAGCCGCGTCCCGTCACGCGTCCCAGGTGATTGGCGTTAACCCGCTGTTTCAGGTTCGGCCGCGGCCGGAAGCGTTCGCCGTAGGATTCAAACAGGATCTCTTCAACTTCCAGGTTCAATTTGTTGTTGAGGACGTCCATCAGTTCGTAAGGACCCATGGGATGTCCCAGGCCCAGCTTGCACGCCTTGTCGATGTCTTCGGGCGTTGCGACTTCCTCTTCCAGCAGGCGGCAGGCTTCAATGAGCATGGCGTGAAATATCCGATTTACGGCAAAGCCGACGACGTCTTTTACGCGAATGGGTTCTTTGCCGATGCTGCGCAATAGGTCCATGACCGCTTTCACGGTTTCGTCGGTCGTATCCAGGCCGGGAATCACTTCCACGAGCTTCATCACGGAAGCGGGGGAAAAGAAATGCGCGCCCAAAAACTGGCCCAGCCGCTCCTTTTTGACGGACGTGGCGAGCCGCGTGATGGAGATGCTCGACGTGTTGGATGCAAAAATACAGTCGCTCTTGCAGGCCTTGTCCAGTGCGGCCCACACGGCTTCTTTGACGTTCAGGTTTTCAAAAACCGCTTCAATGACAAAGTCGGCGTCTGCTAGTTCTTCGTAAGTGGCGACAGGCGTTACGCCGCCTAAAATCTTTGCCTTTGCGTCTTCGGCTACTTTTCCTTTTTTAACGAGCTTCTCCAGGGATTTGGTCATTTTTTCCTTTCCCCTGGCGGCGATTTCAAGCGTTTCATCCTTGATGGAAACGAAATAGCCGCCCATTGCAAAGGCAAGCGCGATTTCCGATCCCATCATCCCCGCGCCGATGACTCCGATTTTTTGAATACGTTCCATGTTTGTACACTCCTTTCTCCAGTGAGATCCGCAACGCTGTCCGCAATCAGAGCAACGACTGTGCCACAACATTGTAACTACTTAATATTATTTGAATATATGAATTTTGCCCGCTGGCGGTGCAAAGCATTTGATTGATCCGGCGGGGGCAGGTATTTCCGGCGCGCGCCGACAAGCCGTTCATTCTGCAATTATTTCAGTTACTTAGCCGTCATGCAGCATATGATTCACCGCCGTTGGAAATGGTGCAGGCGCCCAAAAGAAGCCGCGGCGCGGCCGTTGCCACCGGCCCTCCGCCATCGCCGGCGGACGGCAAAAGATGCGGCAAGCAAATCATGCAGGGTGTATGTTTTGCTTCATGCCGGTGTAATGAAGCGTCTTTGCAGATTATTCTTCCTTTCCCGCGGCTTTTTTTCAGTCCCGCAGGCGCTTTCTCTGAAGCATTTCGGTTATCGACAGAGCGTTTTTCTGCGCGTATTATAAATTAGTTGAATATTAACAATGCATTATGTGCTGCGCCGGGCAATGGCATGCTCATTGCTGAACTTATTTCGACTGGTCGGCACAAGAGGTGCGGGACCTTTTGTTTTGTTTCTGGAATGTTCGAAATATTCGGGGGAGAAACGGCTCCGATGAACAACACTCGCCGGCATGAAGATCAATTAAAAAAGGAGTTACAGCATGAGTAATTTGTTGGTGAACACAAGAGATCAGCAATTTGTTCTCTTTGAACAATTGGGTATCGATCGTCTGCTGGAATCGGACGCGTTCAACGGCTTTTCCAAAGAAGATCTGTTGATGGTTTTAAAGGAAGCGGAAAAGATCGCCGTTAACGTCATTGCTCCGACGATGGCCGAGGGAGACAAGGTCGGCTGCACATTCAAAGACGGAGTGGTCACGGCGCCGCAATGCTTTCACGAACCCTACAAAAAATACACGGAAGCGGGATGGCTCTGTCCCGCGGCTTCTCCGGAAGTCGGAGGCCAGGGGTTGCCTTCCTCCATGGCGTTTGCGATCGTGGAAACCACCGCCTCCGCCAATTATGCCTTTTACATGTATTCGAGCCTGACTCTGGGCGCCGCGAACCTTCTCGAGGTTTTCGGCACGGAAGAACAGAAAAACAAGTACATGTATAAACTCTTCTCCGGCGAATGGGGCGGCACGATGTGTCTGACCGAGCCGGGCGCGGGTTCGGACGTCGGCGCCCTCAAAACATCGGCCAAACGCCTGCCTGACGGCAAGTATCTCATCACCGGCACCAAATGCTTCATCTCTTCGGGAGACCACGATTTAACCCCGAATATCGTTCACCCGGTTCTGGCACGGATCGAAGGCGACCCGGCGGGAACGAAAGGAATTTCGATTTTTATTGTCCCGAAGGTCCGTGTGAAGGAAGACGGTTCTCTGGGAGAATCAAACGACGTGGCGACCGGCGGCATCGAGCACAAGATGGGGATCAAGGGATCGGCCACGGCGACGCTTAACTTCGGAGAGAACGGACAGTGCACGGGCGAACTGCTGGGCAAGGAACGTGAAGGCATGAAGATCATGTTCCAGATGATGAACGAGGCCCGGCTGAATACGGGCTTGCAGGGCCTCGAGATGGCGTCCGCTTCGTTTGAGCGCGCCGTCGTGTACGCCCGCGAGCGCGTGCAGGGCAACGACATGCTTGCGGGAAAGGACCCGAACGCCAAACCGGTTACCATTATCCACCATCCCGACGTCCGCCGCAAACTGATGTGGATGAAGTCCCACATCGAGGGTCTTCGGGCCATGTGTTACTACGTCGCCTACTGTATGGACAGCGCCAGGATCGCGCCGACTCCGGAAGAAAAGGAGAAATGGAACGGTTATGTCGAGCTGCTGATTCCGGTGGTGAAAGCCTACACGACCGACAAGGGATTCCAGATTTGCTCCATGGCGATGGATGTCTTCGGCGGGTACGGTTTCTGCTCCGAATATCCCATCGAGCAGTACCTGCGCGACGAGAAGATTGCGACGATTTACGAAGGCACCAACGGCATTCAGGCCATGGACCTCCTGGGCCGGAAACTGAGACAGCGCAACGGCCGGAATATCGAGAATCTCTTTAACGATATCTTCGGCAATGCGGCCGCGGCGAAAAAAGTCGCGGAGCTTGCGCCATCGGCGGGCATTCTTGATGACGCCGCCCGCGCCTGTTTCGATCTGGCCGTTTTTCTCATCAAGCTTTCGAAAGAGAATACGGCCGCGGCTTATCTTTGCGCGGCGCCATTTCTGGAGCTGTTCGGAGACGTCGTGATCGGGAACTTTTTGCTGGGCGCCGCCCGCCTCTGCGTTGACAAGCGGAATGCGATTTATCAGGCAAAAGGCGCCGGCACGGCCGGGGAACAATACGCTTTGTGCCAAGAGGACAAGGAAGCGGCCTTTTACAGCGGCAAGGTTGCCTCCGCCAAATTTTTTGCAGCCAATGTTCTCACCAGCGTCAAAGCCAGGTGCGAAGGCATCAAACTGTGCGACACGTCGGCCATGGAGATCACGGAAGAGGCTTTTTCCTACTGATGCGATCTTTTGCTGACGTTTACGGAATATCAATTGAAGAGGAAAAGTTATGGAAAAAGATGTTGTAATCGTATCGGCCTGCCGGACCGCCATCGGTAAATTCGGCGGGTCGCTCAAAGACAGTAACGCTTCGACGATGGCCAGTGTCGTCATGAAGGAGGCCATCCGCCGCGCCGGAATCGACCCGGCGATCATCAATGACGTTCGCTTCGGCTGCTGCAACGAACATATCGATGAACAAAATACCGCCCGCGTCGCAGCGCTGCTGGCGGACATTCCCGTGACGGTTCCGGCCGTGACCATGAACCGCGTCTGTGTTTCCGCGATGGAAGCGGTTGTGTCCGGCGCGGCGATGATTAAAGCCGGATTTACCGACGTCATTCTGGCGGGCGGCGTGGAGCAGATGTCCGGGGGCGTTTACCGCGTCCTCACGGCCCGGTGGGGCAGCAGGCTTCAGGATCAGGTTTTCGCCGACGAAGTGTGGCATCAGCTCTACTGCGGATCGCGGCTGCTTCCCGGGCCGGAAAAAGGCCCGCTTAAGGAAGGGGCGCTCATCGACCTGTTCCGCGGCCAGCCTTACATCATGGGGCAGACGGCGGAGTTTCTTGCCGAACTGTATTCCATTACGCGGGAAGAGATGGACGAGGTGGCCCTGCGCAGCCACAACAACGCCGAACGCGCGACGAAAGACGGTTCCTTCCGGGCGGAAATTATTCCCGTGTCCGTTCCCCAGAAAAAAGGAAAGCCGCCGCTTGTTTTCGAAAAGGACGAACATTTTATTGCGGGACTGACGATGGACCGTCTGGCGGCGCTGCCCCCCGCCTTCGTTCCGAAGATCGGCAAAGTGACGGCCGGCAATTCCTCCGGCCTCAATGACGGCGCCGCCGCCATGGTGATCATGTCGGCCGAAAAGGCCCGGGCGCTGGGGCTCAAGCCGCTGGCCCGGATCAAAGCCGTGGGCTACGGCGGCAGCCATCCTTCGGTGATGGGAATTTCTCCCGCGCCGGCGGTGCGGAACCTGATGCAAAACGCGAATTTGAAAATAGCGGATTTTGAGCTCATGGAAGTGAATGAAGCTTTTGCTGCGCAGTACATCGCCTGCGAAAGAGAGCTCGGGCTCAACCGGGAAATCACCAATATCAACGGCTCCGGCTGCGGGCTCGGCCATCCGACCGGCGCCACGGGCTGCCGGCTTCTCGTGACGCTTTTGCACGCGATGCAGAAGCGCGGCAACACGCTGGGGCTCGCCACGCTTTGCGGCGGCGGCGGCGTCTCCATGGCCGTCGCCCTGGAAATGCTGTAGCGGCTACAAACCCGGAAGACAGCTGTCTTCCGTCCTCCTGCCCGACGAACCCGGCTTCGGTTCCTGCGGCCGAGGCCGGGTTCGTCGGGAATCATGGCGCGGTTCCGGACGGCAAAATATCGGCTCTGATCACGGTAGGGGCAAATCGCGATCCGGACGCGTCCGGCGGCGTGCCGAGCAGGAAGCAGGCGAAGAGTATCGCCGGCTGAGCGGCCGGCCAACGGAAAGCCTCGGCCTTGCCGGCGGTCGATCAGAAAAATGAGAAACAGCGTCCATGCGGAGAAGCCGGAGATTTCAGGTCACTCTCCGATCCGGAGTCAATTCGGTTCTTTTCGGGGACGTGATCAAAGAGGAGAAAACAACTTATGTATAAAACGAAACCGGGCCCGCTTTCCGGATTGACCGTTTTGGATTTCACGTGGGTTCTGGCCGGACCGCACACGACCATGACCTTTACCGATCTCGGCGCCACGGTCATCAAGGTCGAGCACTACACGCGCGGCTGCCACGAAAGATGGCAGCCCCTCCAGGTCCAGAAGGAACAAGTCACGCAAAGTTCTTATCACATCCATCTCAACAGAGGAAAGAAAAGCCTCTGCATCAACCTCAAAGAGCCGCGGGGAATCGCCATCATCCGCGAGCTGATCCGAAAGAGCGACATTCTGGTCGAAAACTTTGCCCCGGGAGTCATGGCCAAGCTGAAACTGGACTACGAATCGGCAAAACAAATCAAACCCGACATCATCTATTGTTCCATTTCCTGTTTCGGACAGACCGGCCCGGACAGCAACAAACCGGGGTACGATGTCATCGCCCAGGCCGCCAGCGGTTGGGTGGGTCTGACAGAAGCGAAGCATCCCGCCCCCGTCGCCATCGGCGATACGGTCGCGGCGATGCACGCCTGCACGGCGGTCCTGGCCGCCCTGTACCACCGGATGCTCACGGGAGAAGGTCAGGCGATCGACATTTCCATGGTCGATTGTCTTTTCTCGATCCACGAGACGGCGGTTCCCGCTTACTGGACCAGCGAGGCTGCCGGCAAAGCGGTGATCACGCCGGTAAACGGCCAAAAAAGCAGCACCGCCGCGCCATACGGCATTTATCGCGGAAAGAACGGCGCCATCGCCATCGCCATTCTTTCCCAGACGCGCTGGCCGGAGCTCGTGGACCTTCTGGGATCGGAATGCGCCTGGCTGCATGATGATCCGCGGACCAAGGAAGTCAGCAGACGCTGCTCGCCGGAAAGCGCGCCGCTCGTGCATGAAGCGGTTGAAGCGTGGGTAATGGCGCAGGACTCCGTTGAAGAAGCGGAGCGAAGACTGCTCGCGGCCGGCATTCCCTGCTGCCGGGTGAAAAGCATTGCGGAGCTGGCCACGACGGATGCCAATATTGGAGCGCGCGGCATGAGGCTGGAAAAGGTCCAGCCCTTTTTAGGGCCAATGAAAATGTTCGGCAGCCCGCTGAAGTTATCCAAGACGCCGGGCGACGTCCGGGGCTATGCGCCTTTCCTGGGAGAACACAACGAAGAAATTCTTTCGAAGATTCTGGATTATAAAACGGAAGATATTTCGGACCTCTACCGGGGAAACGTTCTTTATCGCGCTCCCGAACTGGAAAGACTTCCCCAGTGGCTGGAAGACCACAAAGAAGAGGAAGGCAATTAAATCATGCACCGTGAATCATTTGCGTCATGGCGTGTTAAGGAATCATTATTGCGCAGGTTTTTTCTGATTTGCCCGAGGTTCCCTTTGGATCGTCGCTCACCGGATGAAGCATATGCCGACGGGGAATCGTTTGCCGGAATTCATGCAACCTAAGTCATATCGACGGCTTATCGTGATAAAGCTGCTGTGGCATATTCGTTGCTACCTTCCATTCATGACGGTGTTGACATTTTCGGTACGAGCCGGATTCCTTCGGCATTTCGCGATCAAAGAACGACGGAAATCCTGCTTACGGACGTCACGTCTTAACTACAACATATTGGTGAAGAGAGGATGAATTTATAATGAAGAGAGAAGTTGTTATTGTAGAAGCCATGCGAACCGCCTTCGGCAAACTGGGAGGCAGCCTGAAGGACCATACCGCGGAGCAGCTCGCGGGAATATGCCTCAAGGGCCTCGTCGATAAAACAAAAATCTGCGAACGCACGAAGGTGGACAATGTGTATGCCGGAATGGCCTATCACCCGGCCCATGCGATCAACCTGGCGCGCTGGGCTATGCTTTACGCGGGCATGCCCTTTGAAACCTCCGCGTCATCCATTGAATTGCAGTGCGGTTCGGCGATCGACTGCATCAACCACGCGGCGTGGAAGATTCTGGCCGACCAGGCGGATGTCGTGATCGCCGGCGGCTGCGAGTCCTTCAGCCAACTGCCCCGTCTCTACTCGACCAGCGTCCAGCCTTACAAATTAAATGCCGTCAAACTTCTGGAGTTCGAACTTCAGCCGCCGGAAATGGAAGGGCGCAAGTACATTCCGCTTGCCGAAATGGGCCTGACCGCTGAGAACCTTGTGGAGATGTACAAGATTTCCCGCGAAGAGCAGGACGAATTTGCTTTCCGGAGCCAGACGCTTGCTAAGAAATCCATCGAAGCGGGAATTTATGTCGATGAGATCGTGCCGGTTCCGGTTTCTCAGGGCAAGAAGAAACCGCCGCTGGATTTCAAGGTTGATGAATTTCCCCGCCTGTCTTCCCTGGAAACGCTCGCGACGCTTCCGCCGGCTTTCAAAAAGGGCGGCACCGTGACCGCCGGCAACTCCTCCGGCTTCAACGACGGCGCTTCGTTCGTGCTTTTGATGACGGCAGAAAAAGCCAAAGCCCTGGGGTACAAACCGCTGGCCCGCTGGGTCGCCGGCGCCGAGTTCGGCGTCGATCCCGGCATCATGGGCATTGCGCCGGCGTACGCTTTTCTCGTGGCGCTCAAGCGCGCGGGACTTACGCTGGCGGATATCGACATCATTGAATGCAATGAAGCCTTCGCCGCGCAGAACCTGGCGGTCATCCGCGAGATGGAAAAACAAACGGACCATAAAATCGATATGAACCGGTGGAATCCCAACGGCGGCGCCATTGCCTTCGGGCATGCCAACGGCGCGTCCGGCGGACGCATCGGCATGCTGTGCATGCGCGAGCTCATTCGCCGGGGCGGGCGCTTCGGCATGTTCGGCTCCTGCTGCGGCGGCGGCCAGGGCGTGGTGACGCTGGTGGAAAACCTGGAACGGTAAAGGAAAAAAAGCGCGAGGAAGCGGCAGGTCATCCCGCCGCGGCGAAAAATTCATAAGATAAAGAAAGGAACCATCCGATGATTGATTTCAGTTTAAGCAGCCAGCAAAAGGCGTTGTTGGAAACGGCGCGCGATTTTGCGGCCAGGGAGATTCGGCCTGTCGCTGTCGAATACGACCGGGACGGGACATACCCCGAGGAGATCTGCAAGAAAGCCCATCAACTGGGGCTGATGTACACGAATATTCCCAAAGCCTACGGCGGCACGGGAATGAGCTTTGTCGAGCATTATCTCGTCACGGAAGCGATGAACTACGAATGCTGCGCCATTGCCCAGGTGATCGGCATTTCGCATCTGGCCACCGGCGCCCTCATGATCGGGGCCACCGAAGAGCAGAAAAAGAAGTTCATCGGCAAAATGACGGAAAGCTATCGCAGCGCCTGTTTCTGCCTCACCGAGCCGGAAGCCGGTTCGGATGCCGGCGTCATGAAGACAACGGCCGAGAAAAAGGGCGACCGCTACATCGTCAACGGGCTCAAATGCTACATCACCAACGGCGTATACGCCGATCTGCTGTGTCTTTTCGCTACTATCGACAAGAGCAAGGGCACCAAGGGCATCTGCTGCTTTGCCGTTCCCCGCGACACCCCGGGGATCAGCGTCGGCCGGATCGAGGATAAGATGGGCCACCGCGCGATGAACGTGGCGGAGCTGATTTTTGACAACGTGGAATTGACGAAAGAAAATCTGATCGGCGGCGAGGGCCAGGGCTTCAAGCTGGCGATGATGGCGCTGGACCGGGGGCGGGCGAACATCACGGCCGTCAGCACCGGCATTGCGCAGAAGGCGCTGGACGAAGCGGCCAAATACGCGAACACGCGCGTGCAGTTCGGCCAGCCGATCGGCAATTTCCAGGGCGTCAGCTTTCTCTTGGCCGATATGAACGCCCTGACGATGGCTTCCCGGGCGATGTATCTGCAGGTCGGCTGGATGCTCGACAACAACATCCGCTGTTCCACGGAAGCGGCGCTGGCCAAGCTGTTTGCCTCCGACGCCGCAATGAAAGTGACCACGGATGCCGTTCAGATTATGGCCGGTTCCGGATACATGAAAGGCGCCGTTGTGGAAAAGCTGATGCGCGACGCGAAGCTGACGCAGATCTTCGAGGGGACCAACCAGATCAACCGTATGGTCGCCGGCCGCGGCATTCTGGGCAAGACATGCACGCTGTTCTAGAGTTCCGGCAGGCAGCCGTTCTCAGCGACGGCTTTCCTGCCGGAAGAGTACTGATTTAGAAAAAATACGTTCGGAGAAAACATGTCCGACTGGAAGAATATCTATCAAAGCAAACTGGTTTCAGTGCAAGACGCTGCGGCGAAGATTGAATCGGGCGACCGGATCTGGTTCGGGTCCAGCACCTCGACGCCGATTCAATTGATGGATGCGGTCGTCGACCGGTACGCCGAGCTTACCGACGTCCACATCATCAGCAGCCTGTTCTTGTACGATTTTAAAGTCCTTCAGGACGCAAAGTACATCGGTCACATCAAGGGGCATTCCGTATTTGTCGGCCCCCAGGAAAGACTCTACCACAAGATCGGCAATATCGATAACAACTCCGTTCCCTTTTCCAAAGTCTGCATCGCGCTCAGGGATTATTACCGGGTGGACACGCTGGCCGTTGACGTTTCTCTTCCCGACGAAGAAGGCTATCTGTACTACGGCGCGTGCGGCGTGGACTGGCATGGCGAGATTGCCGAGTATGCGAAGAAAATCATCGTTCAGGTGAATAAATACCAGCCCCGCATCAAGGGGCCCGAATGCAAAATCCACGTGAGCAAGGTGGATTATATTTGTGAAGCGGATCATTCCTTTCCCGTTTTCCCGCAGCGCGAGCCCACGGAAACGGATAAGCAAATCGCCGCCATTCTCATCGATCAGATTCCCGACGGCGCGTGCATTCAACTGGGCATCGGCGGTCTGGCCAACGCCATCGGCTACCGCCTGGAAGAAAAGAAGAATTTGTCGGTCTACACCGAGATGTTCACGGACTCCATGATGCACCTGGTCAAGAAGGGCGTCATTACCGGCAAGATCGTCGCCGGTTTCTCCATGGGCAGTCCGGAGCTTTACGATTTTTTGGCCGCCGGGCAAATCGAGCTCACTCCCCTGCGGATCACCAACGATGAAAACATCATCGGCCAAAACGACAACCTGATTTCCATCAACGGCTGCCTGATGTCCGATCTTACGGGCCAGGTCTGTTCCGAGTCGCTTGGATTTACGCAGTACAGTTCGATCGGCGGGCAGGGGGATTTCGTGCGCGGCGCGCTGCGGTCGAAAGGCGGAAAAAGCTTTTTGTGCATGCCGTCCACGATCAGGACCAAAGACAACAAGATCCTCTCCACGATCTCGGTGGCACTTCCTCCGGGGGCGGTGGTAACGGTTCAGCGTTGCGACGTCATGTACGTTGTGACGGAGTACGGAATTGCCGACCTGTATCTGAAATCCATTCCCGATCGTGTGAATGCCATGATTTCCATCGCCCATCCGGATTTCCGGGAAGCGTTGAGGAAGGAGGCCATCGCCGTCGGTTTGCTTGCCCGTTGACGAAAGGCAAAACAAGTTTGGGCGCGCCGGAAAGGGCGCTTAAAAAACGGAAGGACAAAAATATCTGAAGATTCGGCGGGCAAGCGGTTGCTTCCTGCGGAAAAGTTATGGAGGAGAAGTTATAAAATGGAAGAAATCGTTCTCTACGAAAAAAAAGATAAGATCGCCGTCCTGACGGTCAACCGCGCCGATGCGCTAAACGCTCTCAACAAAGACGTCAACCTGGCGCTTCTGGACTGTCTGGACAAAGCCGACGCAGATGACGACGTCCGGGTGGTCATCCTGACCGGTTCGGGAAACCGGGCGTTCATCGCCGGCGCGGACATCAAGGAAATGCTGCCTCTGTCGTCGCCCGAAGCCAGAGACCACGGCCTGCGGTCAAAACGGGTGGCGGACAAGCTCTGGAATCTGGGAAAGCCCGTGATAGCCATGATCGACGGATTTTGTCTGGGCGGCGGACTCGAGTATGCCATGGCCTGCGACATCCGCATCGCGTCGGAAAAATCCAAATTCGGCCTGCCTGAAATTACGCTGGGCATCATTCCCGGATCGGCGGGAACGCAGCGGCTTCCGCGCCTGATCGGTCTTACCAAGGCCAAGGAATTGGCCTTGACGGGAGAGATATTCGATGCGAAGCTCGCGCTTGACTACGGTCTGGTAAACCACGTTGTTCCTTCCGAAGCCCTCGTTGAAAAAACCTACGCTCTTGCCGATCGGATTGCCAAGAACAGCGCCTTTTCCGCCAAGATGGTGAAAACCGCCATGAACAAGGGGACGGAGACGGATATGGAAACGGCGTCTTTGTTTGAAATCAACTGCTTTGCCCTGTGCTTTTCCACCCGGGAACAAAAGGACGGGATGCAGGCGTTTGTCGATAAAAAGAAGAAGTAAGAGGTTGACGGCCGGACGGATTTTCTCCGGCCGGCGGTAAAAAAGGACGTTTACGCTGTCATGCAGTTCGTCAGCAAAATTATTTATTCCCTGAAGGAGGATGTTATGAAAAAGAAGGTGGTATTGGTCGCTGTATTGTCTGCCGTCATGCTGTTTACCGTATCGTTTACGTGTCTGGCGCAGCAAAAGGTTTTCAACTGGAAGTGTCAGCAGCATAGGATTCCGGCCGAACAGGCCACGGTCTATTACAAGGACATGTTTGACAAGACCCTGCCGCAGATGACCAACGGCCGTCTGAAAATCAAGATGTTCTGGGCCGGCGACCTTGTGAAGAGCACGGAAGCCCTGGACGCGGTAAAAACGGGTATTGTGGACATGGTTGTCATGCCGACCATTTACTTCAAAGGCGTGATTCCCGAGGCGGCCATCGATTACGGCCTGCCCTTCGGTATCCGGACGCCCAATGAAATGTACAATTTCATGTACGGCAAGAACCTTCCGAAAATGTTCGGCGGATGGCGCGCCATCGACGTCATGAGAAAAATTTACGCGAAGCACGGCGTGTACTATCTGGCCGGCGGCGTTGACTGCTGGCCCGCATCGCTGATTTTCAACAAACCGATCAATACTCTGGCCGATCTGAAAGGCAAGAAAGTCCGCGCCGCGGGTCTCATGATGGATTGGCTCCAGAAATTCGGCGCGCAGGCGGTTTTCGTTCCCGGCGAGGATGCCTACACCTCTCTTCAGACGGGGACCATCAACGGTTCGGCCTGGGGCGGCGCCATCGCCATGTACAGTCTGAAGTTTCACGAAGTCGCCAAATATTATCTCCAGCCCAGTCTTCAGCCCGTCAACCACGTGTCCGTTCTCATCAACATGAAATCCTGGAATGCGCTTCCCAAGGACCTGCAAACTGCGCTGGAAATGGGAATGATCAAAGCGGGGCTCGATTTCACAAATCATTATAACTGGACCGGCGAACACTGGGCAATCAACAAGATGGCTCAGCGGGGTTTGAAAGTCTGCGAACTCAAGGGCGCGGAGCTGGCCAAGGCACAGCAGGCCGCTTACGAGATCTGGGACCAGGAAGCCAAGAAAAGTCCCGAAGCCGCCGAGCTGATCAAAATGGTTAAATCGTACATGAAGGAAATGGGATACATGAAATAGTCTTTTTGAATGGCGGGGAAGGCGGCGTCAGTCGCTTTCCCCGTGTTCGCTTGCGCCGCGTTCGGATAGGGAGGCGTCCGCTTCCGTCGCGTCAAAGCCGTCAGGCAACGATTCTCGAGGGCCATCCTAAGCGAGAAAGGAGAAAAGATGCGATCTTTTATAAGAGTCGTCAATAAAATCAGCGAAGTAAGCGGATCGCTCCTCATGTGGTTTGCGTGGATTCTGACGCTGATCATCATGTGGGAAATTATCGCCCGGACGTTTTTCAACCATCCCACCGTCTGGGCGCATGAGCTGGGCGGCATGGTGTTCGGCGCCCTCAGCATTCTGAGCGGCGCTTATACGCTGCGTTACAAAGGCCATGTCAACATGGACCTTCTTTACATGAACCGCACACCGAGGGCAAAGGCGATCATGGACCTGATCACGTTTCCGTTCTTTCTGGTGTTCGGCGTAACCATTCTCTGGCTGGGTTGGGAGTTCGCCTGGCGCTCCGTCAAGATTTTTGAGATTTCCCAAAGCGATTGGGCGCCGCCCCTGTGGCCGATCAAACTTACCATTCCCCTGGGGGCGTTACTTTTGCTGCTCCAAGGCATCGCCAATCTGCTCAATGATATTCTGATCATTAAGACGGGGAAAGGAGAGACCTACTGATGGATACCGGTATTATCACTTTACTGCTTTTCGGCGCCATGATCTTCGGCCTGGTGATGGGGCTGCCCATCTCATTTGTCCTGGGCGCCATCGGCTGCGTTTTTACGTTCTTCCTCTGGGGGCCCCATGCCATGGGGGTCATCCCCAACCTGATTTTCGGCAAGGCCATGTCGTCTTTCGGGCTCCTGGCGATTCCACTGTTTATTCTTATGGGTTCCGTACTCCAGCAATCGGGCATGGCCGACCGGCTTTTTGCCGCCGTTCACATCTGGTCGGGAAAGGTGGCCGGCGGTCTGGCGGTTGCCGCCATCGTTGTCTGCGCGATTTTTGCGGCCATGACGGGCATCGGCGGCGCCGGAACCGTCACGATGGGACTGATTGCCGTGCCGGCCATGCTGTCGCGGGGATATAACGCGAGAATGTCTCTCGGCGTGGTGGGCGCGGGCGGAGCGCTGGGCATTTTGATTCCTCCCAGCATCATCATGATCATTTACGGGATGATCTGCCAGGTGTCGGTCGGACGGCTCTTCGCCGGCGGTCTCGGCCCCGGTCTTCTTCTGGCCGTCCTTTTCTGCGCCTATGTTCTCATCCGCTGTAAAATCAGTCCGCAGGACGGCCCGCCCGCTCCGGCAGAAGAGACGGAGTTGACGTTCAAGCAAAAACTGCGCGCTTCAACGCCGGTTATTCCGCCGCTGGTTCTGATCGTTGTCGTTCTGGGCGCGATTTTTACCGGCGTGGCCACGGCCACCGAAGGCTCGGCGGTCGGCGCGGCCGGAAGTCTGGCCCTGATGGTTTATAACCGCAGCCTGAACTGGAAGACCTTCAAGAGTGTTTCCATGGACACGCTCAAGTATACCGGCATGGTCATGTGGATCATCATCGGCGCCTACTGCTTTTCCACCATTTACATGGCGCTGGGCGCGGATTCATTCATCCTCGAGGTCATCCAGGGATTGCCGGGCGGCTACTGGACGGTTTTGATTCTGATCCAGGTTTTGTATTTCATCCTGGGCATGCTGCTCGATCCGGGCGCCATCGTGATGGTGACCGCTCCTTTGACGGTGCCGATTGTCGATGCCCTGGGGTACGATCCCGTCTGGTTTGCCATTCTTTTCGTGATCAACATGCAGGCCGCCTATATTTCTCCTCCGTTCGGCTACAACTTGTTTTACCTGAAAGCGATTGCCCCCAAAGGGACTCAGATGAAAGATATTTACATCGCCATCATTCCCTTTATCCTGGTGCAGTTGGTCTGCCTCGCGCTGGTGATGATTTTCCCGCAGATCGCTCTGTGGCTTCCCAACCTGATTTACGGAGCACAGTAGGCAGAACAGGAATTTAGATAACCATGTTATTTGGGGAAGAAAAGATGAACTGGAATTATGCACGCTACGGAGCGCAGAATATTGAAAATTTCGGCGAGTATGATCTTCTCACGTACGAGGACCAGGACGGCGCGCAGACGCTTACGAACCGGGGGCTTAGCGACCGGTCCAATGCCCTTGCGGCGTCTTTGGCCGAGCTGGGAATCAAGCGGGGCGATATCGTTGCGGTCGTTTTGCCCAACAGCCTGACGGCGCCTGTGGCCTTTAACGGAATTTTCAGGCTGGGGGCCGTTTTCCTTCCTGTTATTTTCGGACTGACGGCGTCGGAAATCCGATACATCCTGGAGGATTCCGGCGCCGTTGCCGTGGTGACGAACGCCGAACTTCATGCGAAGATTGCGGCGGCATCCGACGGTCTGGCCGGCATCCGGCACATCATTGTCGAAGGAGACGCGCCGCTGCGCCCGGGAACGATTTCCTTCGCATCGCTCATTGACCGCCAAGCCGCCGATTTTGAAATGGCGGCAATGGCGCAGGACGATCTGGCCGTCCTGATGTACACGTCGGGGACGACCGGGTCGCCCAAAGGCGTCATGCTTTCTCATTACAATATCAGCATCACCCTGGAAAACGGATTGTCCTCCTGGCCCAGCACGCGCACGGACGTGAGCCTGGTTCCCCTCCCCCTGAATCACATTTTCGGCATGCTGATGGTCAACGAGTGCAACGTGACCGGAGCGCGGATGATTATCCACAAGTGGTTTGACCCGAAAATGGTTCTGGAGAGCATTTCGCATAACCGGGTGACGCAGTTTGCGGGTGTGCCCACGATGCTGATCAAACTGCTCGAAGCCTACGATCCCGCCGTACATGACCTAAGCTCGCTTGCGACCTGGAAGTGCGGCGGCGCGCAGCTCAGCGCTGAAACCGTCAAGGCTGTGGAAAAGACGCTGGGAGGCGTCGTCTATGACGGTTTGGGAATGACGGAAACGGCGCCGTCGATCACCCGGCAGCGCGTCGGTCAGGCGCGGAAAGCCGGGTCCGTCGGCCCGGCGATTGACGGAGTGACGGTTAAAATTTTTGATGAACAGGACCATGAAGTTCCGGCAGGTCAGGACGGAGAAATCTGCGTTCAGGGACCGGGCGTCATGCTGGGATACCTCAACAAACCCCATGAGACGGCGGAAGCCAAGCGCAACGGCTGGCTGCACACGGGCGATATGGGCCATCTGGATCACGAAGGCAATGTCTTCATCACGGGCCGCAAAAAAGACCTGATCATCCGCGGCGGAGAAAATATTTCACCCGGGTCGGTCGAAGACGCGCTTTTCTCTCATCCGGCGGTTCTGGAAGCGGCGGTGATCGGCGTTCCGGATCCCCTTTACGGCGAAGAAGTCAAGGCCTGCGTCGTTTTGCGCGACGGGTGTTCAGCCACCGCAGAAGAGCTGATCGGCCATTGTCTGAAAACGCTCCCGCGTTTCAAATCACCTAAAACGGTTTCTTTTATGAGAGAATTGCCGAAAAATCCCGTGGGTAAAATTCTCAAGAAGGAATTGCGCAAGATGGGATGATAGCGGCTGCGCTTGGCGAGCCGGCCGGGACGGGTGTTTCCGACCGGCCGAACATAACTTTCAAACGACGATCAGAGCCATAAACGTTAAATTTGACAGAAAGCTTCCGCCATGATTAGCTTTCCCGAACATACTCTTAAAGCGGATGTGCCGGCGCAGAGTACCCCGGTAACGTTGCGCAAAAAAGACGCCTGTCCGGCGCCTCCGGGAACCGGAAGCGGCAAGGGGCGGAGTGTAAGGAAGGTAATGGCCTCTGAAAAAAAACTGATCAATAAAATTTCCCGTCTGCAAGATGAGCTGGACAAGAAAAACCGCATTCTGTCATCCATCTATAAAATCAACCACAAACTGAACCGGTCGGGCAATCCCGATCAGCTCCTCAAAACGATTCTGGAGGAATCCCGGAAGATTTTCGGCTTTACGCGGGCGATCATTCTTTTTTTGAACAAAGCGGAAAACAAGCTCGAAACAAAGTACTGCATCGGATTTACGCCGGAGGAAGAGGCCTTTTCCATGTCGCACCCGCTGGACATGGACAAGCATATCTGTCTCGAGACGCTGACGGTCAAGACGAATAAAACGATTTACATCCGGGATATCCACGCCTATGCCAGAGGGGCGGACATCGAAAGTAAAATGGCCGACCGGTGGAAAAGGGTTTCCAATATTTCCGCGCCGCTGAGGATTAACCGGGAAGTCATCGGCAGCATCGGCGGCGACAGAACCCACGAGGAAATGATCCTCTCCCGCAGCGACATCCGCCTGTTTACCTACTTTGCCAATCTGATCGACATCATCCTGGAAAACGCCCGGCTGCATGAACAGAACAAAAAAAAGATGGGGCAGTTTATCTCCCTGCAGGATCTCAGCCAGAAAACCAGCTCCACGCTGGATTATGAAGATTTGCTGGAGATTGTCGCAGACAATGCCGGGAAGCTCGTTCACGGCAGCTCCTGCGCCCTGATGATACCGGATGGCGAGGGAAAGCATTTCCGGATCGCCGCCTCCCGGGGCTATGAAAGAATCAACGCGGACCTGATTAAAATTCCGGCCGGTCAGAGCATTTGTGGATTTGTGGCGGCGACCGGGCATCCCATGCTGGTGGAGGACACGAATCTGGAGGCGGGCTACGTGGCGATCCTTCCGGGCGTCCGATCGCAGCTGTATACGCCGCTGGTCAGCAACAAGCGTGTGCTGGGCGTGATCCGCGTGGACAGCGACGGGAAACAGGTTTTTTCCTCCGACGATCAGGAAATCCTGACGATCTTTGCAAGCCACACCTCCGCGCTGGTTGAAAACGCCCTCCTCTACGAGCAGATCCTGGAGCAGCGCAATCTCGCGCAAAATATTCTGGAAAGCGCGCCCAACGGGATTCTTACCATCGACAAGAACAAGATGCTGCGGATGATCAACCGCAAAGCCGAGGAAATCCTGAAGGTGAAAAGGCGCCATATCCTGGACCACAACATTTCCGATTTTTTGCCGGGGAAGATCATGGAAATGCTCGACGACACGATGGATCATGACAAGGATTACCCGTATGAAGAAATCACCCGAACGGCCGGCGACGGTTCGGTGCAGATCTACGGCGTGACCTCGGCCGTTCTGCACGGGCCGCAGGGCAACATGACCGGCGCCATCATCACCCTCCAGGATCTGACGGAGATCAAGAAAACGGAAGCGATGTTGTGGCGGACCGAGAAACTGTCTTCTTTGGGGCAAATGTCCGCGAGCATCGCCCACGAGATCCGCAATCCGCTGGCCAGCATCAATTTCAACGCGCAGCTGCTGTCAAAAAAAATAACCGGGGATCCTTACACGAGACAGATCCTCGATGACACTCTGGAAGGCATCAATCGCATCAAAACCGTGATGCAGCGAACCCTGGATTACACCAAAGAGCTCAACACCTCTCTGCGGCACGGGCAGATCGACTCCGTCCTCTCGGACGCCGTCGCCCTGGTGCTCCAGAAACTGAAGGACCGCCGCATTACCCTGGACGTGAAGTTTGCCGGCGACGTTCCGCCCCTGCTCTTGGACACGCATCAGCTCCAGCAGGTGTTCGTCAACCTGCTGCTTAACGCCGCGGAGGCCATGCCGGACGGCGGGACGATCGCGATCCGGGGCAAAAAGGAGGAAGGCGCCGAACCTGGCAAGGCCGGGCGCAGCTTTTTAGTCGCGATTCAGGACAGCGGCGTCGGCATTGCCGAGGACAACATCAAGAGAATATTCGATCCCTTCTTCACCACCAAGGAGGAGGGGACGGGGCTGGGATTGTCGATCGTTCACAAAATTCTCGAGCAGCACCGGGCGACCATCGACGTCAAGAGTCTTGAAAAACACGGGACGATCTTTTATCTGCATTTTCCCCTGGCGGGGACGGGAGAGTAGACCATGTATCGACACAGAATTCTGATCGTCGACGACGACAAACTGCTGCAGAAGTCTCTTTTCAACATCCTGTCGGAAAAATACGAGGCCACCGTGGTCGGCACCGGTGAAGAGTGCCTGCGGTATCTGGCCAGAAACAACGTGGACCTCGTGCTCCTGGACATTAAACTTCCCGGCATGGACGGAGTGGAAGTCTTAAGAAAGATCCGCGAACACGGCCTGGACGTGAGCGTGATCATGATGACCGCCTTCGAGGATATCAAGACCGTGATCACGTCCATGAAGATGGGCGCCTTTGATTACCTGGTGAAACCGCTGGATATCGAAGAACTGGAAGTGATTGTCGAGAAGGCCCTGGAAAATACACAGCTCCGGCAGGAAGTGAAGGAGCTCCGCAAGCAGCTTGCCGAATTTGACCTGGAAAACATCATCGGAAACAGCGCGGGCATGAAACAGGCGCTCCAGCTGGCCGAGAAGATCGCGGGCAGCTACGACACCACCGCGCTCATTGAAGGGGAAACGGGCACGGGGAAAGAGGTGATTGCCAAGGTCATCCACTACCGGAGCGCCCGCTCCCGGAAACCCTTCATCAGCATCAACTGCGGCGCCATCAGCAAGGACCTGGTGGAAAGCGAGCTTTTCGGATACGAAAAAGGAGCGTTTACAGGATCCCTGCCGCAGGGGAAGAAGGGGAAATGCGAAATCGCGGATCAGGGCACGCTGTTTCTGGATGAGATCAGCGAACTGGCGCTTCCCGCGCAGGTCAAGCTTTTACGGTTTCTGGAAGAGCGCGAATTCTACCCTGTCGGCGCGACGGAAAAAAAGAAAGTCGACGTCCGCATCATTGCCGCGACCAACAAACCCCTCGAGCGCTGCATGAAGGACGGCGGCTTCCGCGAGGATCTGTACTATCGCCTCAATGTCGCAAAAATCGTTTTGCCCCCCCTGCGCGAAAGACAGGCGGACATCGTTCCTTTCGTGGATTTTTTCCTGAAAAAATTTAATGAAAAATTCGGGAAAAATTTTCAAGGTGTCTCTCCGGACGCCGAGGAATTTTTGCTGGCTTACCGCTGGGAGGGCAATGTCCGCGAGATCAAGAACATGGTTGAGCGAATTGTCCTTCTGGAAGAGGGAGAACGCATCGAACGGCATCACTTGTCGTTTCTGACCAATGCAAATTCTTCCGATACGGTCGCAACCGACGCGGCGCCACGGCTGACTTCCGGAGGCGTCGATCTCGTGGAAATCAATAAAAACCTTGTTTTCAAAGCCCTGGAAATGACCGGCGGAAACAAAACCGAGGCGGCGAAGCTCCTGGGAATTTCCCGCCCCACACTTGTTTACCGCATCAACAAATACCGCTCCGGGTCCTGAGCGGCGCTTTGGCGCCCTTCGGAATGGAAAACCAAACGCGTGCCCCCGGAATCGGGAACAACGCGGGGGTCGGCAGGAATATCAAAATTGGAGGAGGGGAGTATGAAGCGCATCGTTACACGGGAGGATTATGTGCAGAGCCTCAAGGATCTGCGAAGCGTCGTTTATTACAACGGAAAGCGTGTGGAGGATGTAACCGGGCATCCGGCGATGCAGCCGCACATCAATTCCGCGGCGCTCACGTATGAGCTGGCCCTGCGGCCGGAAAACGAAGACCTGATGACGGCTGTCTCGCACCTCAGCGGAAAGAAGATCAACCGGTTCACCCACATTCATCAGAGCGTCGATGATCTGATCAAGAAGATTCTGATGATGCGCCTCATTGCCCATGAAACGGGATCGTGCTTTCAGCGCTGCGTCGGCTTTGACGCGCTCAACGCCGCCTATATGACCGCTTACGACACGGATCAGAAACATTCCACCGATTACTTCGAGCGGTTTAAAAAGTACCTGCTCCATGTTCAGGAGTCCAACGTGATGGTGGTGGGCGGAATGACCGATCCGAAGGGAGACCGCTCGCTTTCGCCGTCCCGGCAGGCTGATCCGGATCTCTTTACGCACATCGTCGAACGGCGCTCCGACGGCATCGTGATCCGCGGCGCGAAAGTGCACATGACCGGCGGCGTCAATTCTCACGAGATTCTGATCATGCCCACGCAGGCAATGAAAGAGGCCGACAGGGACTATGCGGTGGCCTGCGCGCTGCCCCTCAACGCGCCGGGTGTGACGCTGATTTTCGGTCGTCAGACGAACGAAGAGCGCAAAATGGAGGAAAGCCTGGACGCCGGCAATCCCCGTTTCGGCGTGGTGGGCGGCGAGGCCATGATTGTCTTTGACAACGTGTTCGTTCCCTGGGAGCGCGTTTTCCTGTGCGGCGAATACGACATGACCGGCCTGTTCGTCGAGCGGTTCGCCACCCTGCATCGCCAGAATTACGGCGGCTGCAAAGGCGGCGTCTCCGATGTTCTGATCGGCGCGGCCGCCCTGGCGGCGGAATACCAGGGAACCGCGTCGGCTGGCCATATCAAGGAAAAGCTCGCGGAGATGATGCATCTGGCGGAAACGATTTACTGCGGCTCCGTCGCCTGCTCGGCCATGGGATTCAAAACGCCTTCCGGGGCCTACTATCCGGATCCTCTGCTGGCGAACACGACCAAGCACAATGTCTCGCGCCACATTTATGAAATCTCCCGCCTCGCGCACGATATTGCCGGCGGCATTATCGCCACGATGCCCTTCGCCCGCGATCTTGAAAGCAGCGACGTCGGCGATTACGTCAGGAAATTTCTGGCGGGGGTCAAGGGGGTCAAAACCGAGGACCGGATGAAAATCCTGCGGCTCGTGGAAAACATGAGCGGCGGCACGGCGCTGGCCGAGTCCATGCACGGGGCGGGATCGCCGCAATCGCAGAAGGTGATGTACGGCCGGCTGGGCAATCTCGAACAGAAGAAACGCTGGGCGAAGAAGATCGTCAACATCGACTAGCGGCCGCCCGCCGTTTCAGGGTGAATTTTTCCTGCTTTTCCGCAGGACGAAAAACGGCGCATGGTTGGATGTGAAAAATTCCGGCGTGCGCGCCACAATCGGCGCGACGGCGGAATTTTTTTTAAAGGTTTTGGCCAGAAAAAGACGGACACGGGACCTGTCCCAGCCCGCGGGATGAACGAAATCTTTGTACAGGGACAAATCGCCTGCGTAAAAATCCCGGACGGCGAGACTGCGGGCTTCGGGGCTGGCGGCGGGCAGGTTGAAGACCGCCAGATTCAGGAAGTCGATGCAATCGGCGTGGCGCGCGACAAAATCGAGCGTTTTTTCCGCGCCGGCCTGTGTTTCCGGCGGTGTGCCGAACAGGAAATAGCAGTAGGTGGCGATGCCGGCCCGGCGCAGGCTTTGCAGTACGGCCGAAGCCATTGCCGGGTCCACGCCTTTGTGGAGGGCTTCCAGAACCTGCGGATCGCCGGATTCGATGCCCAGTTTGAGCATGACGCATCCCGCTGCCTTGAGCTCCCGGCAGAAATCGTCATCGGCAAGATGCGGCGTCACGCGGGCAAAACCGTACCAGGGAACGCCCGGCGGTTTTGCGGCAAGCGCTGTAAAGAGCGCGGGCGAAACGGAGCTGTCGAGGAGATGGATCAGGCCGGCGTTGGTGAGCGCGGCAAGCTGCGGCAGTTCCTCCGCTACCCGGTAAACGGGCCGGGGCTCGTAGGGATTGGCTTCGGCCGTTTCCGGACAGAACGCGCACTTGCGCCACCAGCAGCCGCGCGCCGCGCTGTAAGGCAAAACGAATTGGGGTGAAAGATAACGGTTGGCCGCAAGCCGGCGGTAATCTGCAAAACCATAAGGATGTTCAGGTTTGACGCCCAAAATGCGAAGCAGTCTTTCCTCGCCGGCGCCGGCCACGACTTCGTCCACCCATCCGGAAAACAAATCCGTCCGTCCGGTGATGTGCGCCCAGGAGGTGGCAAGCGATCCGCCGAGCAGAATTTTCTGGCGGGGTTGGCTCTTTTTGACAAATCCGATCATGGCCATCGTGCAAAGCGCCTGGCTTAAGTAATTGAGCGAAAACCCGAGGTAATCCGGCGATTCGTTCAAAACCTGCGCCAGGCGCGCGGCAAAATACGGATAAAAAGGATTGTCTTCGGGGTGTAAAGCGGCGGCGATGAGGTCGTCGGTTTTCACGGGAGATCTTCTGCCGTCCGCGTAGTCGGAAAGAGACAGGCGGACGCCGTGGCGCCGGCCGGCCTCCGACAGCACGCGGTTAATGTCCAGCACGGCGCGGCTGTAACGGTCGTGCCGGTCGTACAGGGAGGGAGTGGAGAGAGCGGCCAGGTTGCTTTCCAGATTTTTGCAGGCGCGGGCGGTCCAGCGGTCCGCGGCGGCGCCGCTGCGGGCGGTCCGCCCAAGCAGGTCGCGCAGGCCTTCCAGATTGGCATCGATCACCTCGTGAGCCACGCCGTGTGCTTCGAGGCAGGCAGACAGAGACGCGATGCCCGCCGGCGGTTCGGAAGGCTTGACGACGGGCGGATGAATGAGAATAATTTTAACCGTCATACGTTTACAGGGTCACTCCCGATGGTAAGAATGATTTACCTTTAGTCTTCGCGAACGGCAAGCGCAAGTTCAATCTTGCCGAATTATTTTTGCGTCTTGACAGAGCATACACTTTACGCGATAGTCACGCCTTCGTGAAACGGGGTAAAGGAACGTCGGCCGGGACGGCCGCTCTTTCGCCCGCACAAAGGGATATTGTGGATAATAAACGCGCTCAATTCTTTCGTTATGGATGGCCGCTTCTCCTTCTGGGATGCGTGGTTCTCGCGCTTGCGCTGGCCGGCGGGTCGGCCCGGGCGGCGGACAAGTATCCGTCTCCACAGGGGACAGCCGTCAATGATTTTGCCCGTGTGATCGATCCGGCCTACGCCGCCAAAATGGAGGGCTTGTCCCGGGAAATTCTGGAAAAGACGGGAGCGGCGGTCGTTGTGGTCACCGTGCCGGAGCTGGGGCCGGGGGAAGAGATCAACCTCTACGTCACCGGCCTGTATCAGGCCTGGGGCATCGGGAAGAAAGGCGAAGATAAAGGCGTCCTGATATTTCTCGCCGTCAAGGAAAGAAAGATCCGCATTGAAACCGGCTACGGGGTGGAAGGCGTTTTAACGGACGGCATCGTGGGTCAAATCCTCGATCGCTTTGTCATCCCGCATTTGAAAGTCGGCGACACAGGCAAGGGGCTCGCCAACGCGGTGTTTGCCTGCGGTGTTTATCTGGCCGACGCCGCGGGGGTGACGTTGAGCGAAAGCTATCCTCCCTACCGGCCGAAATCCCAACCGAAGAATACCGGCTTCAATCTGGCCGGGCTGATTCTTTTTCTGATTGCCGCGGCCGTATTGCTGGGTACGCGCCAGGGCCGGCGGATGCTGCCCTGGATTTTGCTTCTGCTGGTTTCCGGCAGCGGCCGGGGCGGCGGCGGGGGGGGCTTCGGCGGAGGCTTCGGCGGTTTCGGCGGCGGGATGAGCGGCGGCGGCGGTGCGGGCCGGGATTTTTAACGACGGACAAGGGGAAAAACATGGCTACAATACCGGATCACCCAGAGGACATTTTCGTCGACGTCACGCAGGACTACCTGCGGGTTTTCGGAAAGGATCTGATTTCGCTCGTGCTTTACGGCAGCGCGGCGGGCGGCGCCTACGTGAAGGGAAAATCGGACATCAACCTTTTGGTGGCGCTGACGCCGGACGGTATCGGCCGCCTGGAAGACGCGTTTGCGCTGGTGAAGGCCTGGCGGAAACGCAACGCGGCCGTGCCGCTGGTGATGACCAAGGCGTTTATCGCCTCCTCGCTCGACGCCTACCCGGTTGAATTTCTCAACATGCAAAAAAATTCGGTTTTGATTTACGGAGAAGACGTGCTGGGGCCGCTGACCTTCAAGCCGGAAGATCTGCGCCTGCAGATCGAACGCGAACTGAAAGCGAAAATTCTCCTGCTTCGGGAAGGCTATCTGGAATCGGAGGGATCGGCGCGCCGGGTGAGGGAGCTGATCGGCCGGTCGCTGACCGCGATCGTTTCCCTCTTTAACGCCATGTTGTATTTAAAGGGCGTCGGCGTCCCCCGCGACAAATATGAAACCGTCCGGGAAGCGGCCCGGGTCTTTACAATGGACGCGGCCGTATTTATGTTGTGCTTCGACATCAAGCAGGGAAAGGATTCCCTTTCCGACAAAGAGGTGATCGCCCAGTTTAAAAAGTATTTGCAGGAAGTCGAAAAGGCCTGTCACATTATTGATCGCTTATGATCGCTAAAAAAATGGAGGAGAGCATATGTCAGCAGGGAAGAAAGTGATTATTGGAGTGGCGGTCATCGCCGTTCTGGTGATTGCGTTGTACTCGTTTTTCGCGGGTAACTACAATCGCTTCGTCAAAATGGATGTCGCCATTAAGGCGGCCTGGTCGCAGGTGGAAAACCAGCTGCAGCGGCGCTACGATTTGATTCCTAACCTGGTGGAAACGGTGAAGGGCTACGCCAAGCAGGAGAAAGACGTCCTCGTGGAAGTGACCAACGCCCGCTCCAAGGTCGGCGGCGCCGGAACGGTTCCCGACAAGATCGCGGCCAACAATGAATTGTCCGGCGCTTTAAGCCGCCTGATGGTGGTTGTCGAGCGGTATCCGGATCTGAAATCGAATCAGAATTTCATGAAGCTGCAGGATGAACTGGCCGGAACGGAAAACCGGATTGCCGTGGAAAGAATGAGGTACAACGACGCGGTGAAAATTTACAATCAGGCCATTCGGACCTTCCCCGCCAATTTTATCGCCGGAATGTTCGGTTTCAGGGAAGCGGCTTTCTTCGAGGCGCCCAAGGAAGCTAAGGCGGCCCCCCAGGTGAAGTTCTAGCCGCCCCTCGTCGGTTAAACATTAAAAAGCCCCGGACGGTTTTTTGCACGCCCGGGGCTTTTTTGCGGGTGAAAGCAAGGGTCTTACTTGGCAATTTGTCCGCCGTCCACCACCATCACATGGCCGGTGATGAACTGCGAGGCGGGCGAGGCCAGGAAAACGGCCGCGCCTTTCATGTCGTCGATTTCACCGACGCGCCTGAGCGGAATCTCGTTGATGATGGCCTGGCGGATGGCTTCGAATTCCGGCTTGTCGATGTAGGCCATCATGTCCGTGTGGAAAAAGCCCGGCGCAATGGCGTTGACGCGGATGTTGTAAGGCGCCAGCTTCACGGCCAGGTTCATGGTCAGCAGGTTGATCGCCGCTTTCGTGGAATTATAGGGCACGGCTGGATGGGCCTCTTCCAGGGAGCCGCGAAACGCCATGACGGACGAAATATTAATGATGTTGCCGCCGCCCTGTTCCTTCATGAGGCGGGCGACCTTCTGGGTCAGCACCCAGACGCCGCGGACGTTGACGTTGAAGAGTTGATCCCACTTTTCCAGCGGGAAGTCCAGCGTGGGCGCGCCCCAGGTTGCTCCGGCGTTGTTGACCAGAATGTCGATGCGGCCGAACTTCGCAACGGCTTCCTTGAGCATGGCGTCCACCGAGTCTTCCTTGGCCATGTCGCAGGGGATCGCCGCCGTCTTCACCTTGCAGGTAGCGGCAAGCTCGGCGGCAGCGGCTTCGAGATTCTTGATCTTGCGCGAGGTCAGAATAATATTTGCGCCTGCTTCCGCAAGACCCGTGGCGATGAACTTGCCGATGCCCCGGCCTCCGCCCGTGACGAGCGCGACTTTTCCCTGCAGGGAAAACATGTCTGTCAGTTTCATAGTTTCCTCCTTAATTAGTTATGTTCGACCGGATAGGTTCCGGAAGTTTACCGATAAGTACGCTATAGTACCACAAAGCCGGAAGAGGCGTTATTAAAATGTCATGCGGATATCCGGCCGCGCAATAGACTTTGAAGATAAAGAACATTTATGTTATGGGCTTAGCTATGACTCCCGACCGGTTAAAAAATCTGACGCTGCAGCAACTGGAGGCGCTCGTTTGCCTCGTGGAGGAGCGCAGTTTCAGCCGGGCCGCCCAGCGGATGCTGCTCACGCAGCCGGCGCTCACCAAAAATATCCGCCATATCGAAGAGTGCCTGGATCTGAAAGTGGTGAACCGCAGCCACGCCGGCGTTTCCCTGACGCCGGAGGGGAAAATCCTCTATGACGCCGCTTTGCGCATGATCCGGCTGCGCCGGGAGGCGGGCGAAAAAATCCGGAAGCTACAGGACCAGACGGGCGGGGATATTTACGTCGGCGCCAGCACGATTCCCGCCACGTACCTTTTGCCGCGGGCGGTAAGCGTGTTTAGAAAAGACCACGGCGATATCCGGATTTTCATCAAAACCGAAGACAGCGAAGAGGTGATCAACAAAGTCCTGGACCGGGAGGTGGAAATCGGCTGCATCGGAAAAGCGCCGCCGGCCCGGAAGCTGATTGCCGATCCCCTCTGGAGCGACCGGCTCATTCTGGTGGCGCCCGGAAATCACCGCTGGGCCAAAAAGGGCCCGGTCAAGCTGGCGGAGCTGATGCGGGAACCGTTCGTGCTGCGGGAAAGGGGATCCGGGACGCGGGAGGTCTTCGAAAATTATCTTCGCGAAGAAAAGGAAATCGGCGTGGCGCAGTTCAATATCGCCGGCGAATGGGGCAGTTCCGAGGCGATCAAGGAAGCGGTGCTGGCCGGTCTGGGCGTGTCCGTCCTGTCCGTGCACGCGGTGCAAAGGGAGCTGGCCTCCGGACTGCTTCGCGAAATTCCCGTCGTCGCCACGCGGATTGAACGGCGGTTTTATTTGATCCGGCTCAAACAGTTTGACCTGCGGCCGCACCATTCTGTGTTCATCGACTTTCTGAAAAATTATCGTGCGCATGCCGCCTGAAGCGCCTTGTGTCTTCAGGCCGCTCGGAAGGATCGGCGAGCGGTCCTGCCGGACATGAAAAAAGGGCTTTAACGGTTTACCGTTGCCACCCCTGACAATGAATGGTGCCGGAGCTCGGAATCGAACCGAGATGCCCTTGCGAGCGGGGGATTTTGAGTCCCCTGCGTCTACCAGTTTCACCACTCCGGCACGCGCGCGATTATATAGACGGGGGGTAAAAAGTCAAGCTGAAAAACTGTTGACAGCCTCAAAGACGCATGCTAAGGGGGCATCAACATTCGTTGGGAAATACCGGGGTTGTAGCTCAGCTGGGAGAGCGCTTGAATGGCATTCAAGAGGTCAGGAGTTCGATCCTCCTCAGCTCCACCAAACATAAAGGGGAAAACCGCTTGCGGTTTTCCCCTTTTTTGCGTTGTATCAGCCGGAAGTTTTTACAGATCCTGGGCTTCCTTGTTGATCTTCAGGCGTTTTTCCTTGATCATGGCCGTCTTGTTGCCCTGCAGCCAGGACTTCATGGCCTCTTCTCTTTTGAGATTCATGGCCACTTTGCGGTACACGTCTTTCTTGGCTTCGAAATCCTTCATGTCCAGGGGGCCGACTTCCTTGAGTTTGAAAATCACGTACGCGGAATTGATGGCCAGCGGTTTTTCCGGATACGGATGGCTTAATGAAAGAGACAGGATCGCTTCCATCGCCTCCGAATTCGCGCCGAGCTTGGGAATGGTCTCCCCCGGCTGAAATAAACCTGTTTCCTCAATCTTCAGGCCTTTGGCCGAAGCCAGTTTTTCCAGACTTTCCCCCTGGCGGACCTTTTCCAGCAGACCGGCCGCTTCCTCGGCGGCAAGCTCAACTTGCCGGGCGGCCAGGTAGGCGCGACGCACGTCGGCTTCAATCTCCTTAAGCTTGGGCGTGTAAGCCGCCTTTTTGTCTTCGATGCGGATCACGTAATAACCGTCGTCGCCGGCGAGGACCTTGCTGATGTCGTTTTTCTCCAGACCGGCCAATTGGGCCGCCAGGTCTTTGACGGAAGCAAACGCCTGCGGCGGCTTGTTGAGCAAAAAGAAATCGGCCGACAAGGCGGAAAGGCGGTTGGCGGCGGCGTATGCGTCGAAATTTTCCTCCTGATAAATCGTATCATGGGCTTTTTTGGCCTCAGCATAAGCGGCCTGCATGCCCCTGTTCTGCTTGATCTCTCTGGCGATGACCGGAGTTGCCTGCTCGAGCGACAGGGGCTTGCCGTCTTTTCCCTTGTACTGGTCCTTCATGCGGTTGTAATAATCGCGGATATCGTCAGCGCTGATCTCCGCCGAACCAGATGCGGAAGCGGCAAAGTACAGGTATTTGACTTTGACCTGCTCGGGCACGCGAAACGCGCCGCTGTTGCTTTTGAGGTAACTTTCCAGATCGGACGCGGTGGGATTGATCCGCCTGGCGACGTCGGCGCCGGCGATGCGTAGGAAAGCGAGGTTGACCTTTTGGTTTTGGAGCGCGTATAGATCGAGCACTTCCTGATCGGAGACTTTAATGCCCTCGCGGATGAGTGTTTCGATTTTGCCGGCGGCCAGCGTTACTCTCTGGCCGGCTTCGAATTCCTCGGCGGTCATCCGGTTGTAGCGCAAAAGCTGCCGGTACTTGCCGTTGTCAAACTTGCCGTCGGTCTGCAACGCGGGCATGGCGGTGATCATTTCCCGAAGCTCATCGTCCGAAACCTGCAGTTTTAAATCCTTGGCCTTGGCGACGACGATCTGCCGGTTGATCAGGGTGTCGTAGGCGACTTTTTTCAGGTCCATTTGTTTAAGCATGTCCGCCGTGAGCGCGCCTCCGTAACGGGCCCTCACCGCATCCGTCAGTTTCGAATATTCGTTGTAGTACTCGGCGTCGCTGATGACGATACCGTCCACGACGGCCAGAGCGTTTGTGGTCTGGGCGCCCCGGTCCGTCCCGAAGTACAGGACGAAAACGAAAATAATGACGCCCATGAAAACCAGCATAAACCAGCCTCGCGCATGCTTGCGGAAGAACTTCAGCATATCATCACCTCAATGAGAATATAAAATTTCGTATTATTTCCATGTCTGGGGCGTTAGTATTACAGTCATGGGCAAATTGCAAATACATTTTAAAAATGCGTTGCTTAGGCCGGCGAAATACGATATAGACCCAAAACTATATATAAATACGATAGATGGAAGTATCTACAGGAGGGCTCATGCTGTTCGATTATATTTTAGGAAAATTTTCCAATGATCTGGCGATTGATCTTGGAACCGCCAATACGCTGGTTTACGTGAAAGGAAAGGGCATCGTTCTGAACGAGCCGTCCGTGGTCGCCGTGCATAAGGATAATCGGGGCATGAAGAAAGTGCTGGCGGTCGGCAATGAAGCCAAGAGCATGCTGGGGAGGACGCCGGGCAACATCGTCGCCATTCGTCCCATGCGCGACGGCGTCATCGCCGACTTTGACATTACGGAAGCGATGCTCAAGCATTTCATCCTGTGTGTACACAACCGCAAGTCGCTGGTGCGCCCCCGGATCATCGTTTCCGTGCCGTCCGGCATCACGCAGGTGGAGCGGCGCGCGGTTCGGGAAACGGTCGAATCGGCCGGCGCCCGGGAAATTTATCTCATTGAAGAGCCGATGGCGGCGGCGATCGGAGCGGGCCTGCCGATTGCCGAGCCCATCAGCTCCATGGTGGTCGACATCGGCGGCGGCACCACGGAAGTGGCCGTGATTTCGCTGGCCGGCATCGTGTATTCCAAGTCGGTGCGGGTGGCCGGAGACAAGATCGACGAAGAAATCGTTCAGTACATGAAGCGCAAGTATAGTCTGCTGATCGGCGAAAGGACGGCGGAAATCATCAAAACGGAAATCGGCTGCGCCTATCCGATGAACGAAATTAAAACCCTGGACGTCAAGGGGCGCGACCTCATCTCGGGCATTCCGAAAACCACGGAAATCAGCTCCGAGGAAATCCGCGAAGCCATTATCGAACCGGTAACGCTGATCGTGGATGCGATCAAGGACGCTCTGGAAAACGCTCCGCCGGAGCTGGCCGGCGACATCGTGGATCGCGGAATCGTGCTCACCGGCGGCGGGGCGCTGCTGAAGAATATTGAAATACTGGTGCGGGAAGAAACCGGGCTGCCCATCACGATCGCCGATGATCCCCTCTCTGCCGTGGCCCGTGGCGCCGGTATGGCGCTCGATCAACTCGACGTCCTCAAGGAAGTTACCATTCAGGTCTGATGTGGGCGGATCAGCGGATTTGTGTTGGCGGAAGCTGTCAGGTAGGGCATGTTTTTCAAAAATTATCGAACCGTCATCTTTATCGGCGTCGTGATCGTCGGCGCCATAATCCTGCTTTCGTACAACCTGAAGTACGATTCCGGAACGGGTATCGTCAAAACGCTGGTTCTCGAAGCGGCGGCGCCCGTCCAGAAATTTTTTAACGCGGCCATCGGCAGTGTCAAGGGCGCCTGGATGCGCTACATTCATCTGGTCGGGCTGGAGGAGAACAACCGCAAGCTGAAACAGCGCATCGGCGAACTGGAGGCCCAGCTGATTCTTTACCGGGAGGGGTACCTGGAGGCCGAGCGGTTGAAAGCGCTTCTCTCCGTTCGGAACAACTATCCGCATACCTTTCAGGCCGCCCGGGTGATCGGCAAAGAGCAGGCGGCCCTCTCCAAAACCCTCTGGATCGACAAAGGCCAAGCCCACGGTTTGAAGCCCGGCATGCCGGTTTTGGCGCCGCCCGGTCTCATCGGCCGGTTGACGGACGTCTCGTGGCACAGCGCGAAGGTGCTCCTGCTGATCGATGAAAATTCCAATGTGGATGTGCTGATCCAGCGCACGCGGGTACAGGGAATTGCCCGGGGCGCGGGGTCCCGGGGCTGCGTGGTCAAGTATATTTCCAAAATTCAGGACGTCAAAGCCGGCGACGTGGTGGTGACTTCCGGATTGAGCAATCTTTTTCCGAAGGGTCTGCTCGTCGGGAGGATCAGCGCGGTGGATTCCATGGGAGGCGGATTGTTTCGGCAGATCCGGCTGGTTCCGTTCGCCGATTTCTCCGCCCTGGAAGAGGTTTTGGTGCTTACCGCCGCCTTGCCGGACGCCCCTGAAGGAAAGAAAAAGGGAAAATGATTTTTTACGTCCTGTTGCCTTTTGCGGCCGTCCTGCTGGTGGTCTTTCAGACTACGCTCGCCGATGTCCTGTTCAACGGCTGGCTGACGCTGGAGCTCTCGCTGGTGGTCGTCATCTACGCGGGATTTCATCTGGATCTGGTCAAAGGCATGATTGCCGCGTTCGTTCTGGGACTGGTCTTTGACAGCGTGGCCGGCGCGCCGCTGGGCCTGTTCGCCTTTCTTTATCTGTTGGCGGACCTGCTTGCTTTTTTTGTTTCGTTTCGCATTGTTTCGGAGAAGCTTTATCTCGTCGCCGGTTTTGCCCTGGTGTGCTCGTTGCTCGAGTCCCTGGCGCTGGTTTTTCTCTATCGCTTTGCGTTTGAAATTGACCTGTTGGATGATTTGCTGTTTGTTTTCATACCGCAGGCGCTGCTGATCAGTATTTTATCCGTCGGCTTTTTTTATGCGATGCGCAGAGTAGAAGGGTTGATGTATGGAGAAACAATGCAGTCTTCACAACGGGCCGGAGCCTTCCGAATTTCGCCGGAAGCTTAAGTTCGTCATTGTCCTGGCCTGCGTGGTCCTGTCTCTGCTGATGATCCGCCTGTGGTATCTTCAGGTGATCAAGGGCGATGAGCTCCGGCAGCGTTCGGAAAACAACGCTATCCGTTTCCGCAAAATCCAGCCGCTGCGGGGGCTCGTGATGGACCGCCGCTGCCGGGTCATGGTGGATAACCGTCCTTCGTACGATGTTCTGTACATGCCCACCAAGGGCCTTAATCCCGAAGGGGTGGTGCAGAAGATCAGAGATATTTACAAAACCCGGGCGCTGGACTACTCCACCGATCTGCCCCTGCCCCGGACGGTCAAATCCTATCTGCCTGTCCGGCTGGAAAAGAATATCAGCATGGAGAAAGTGGCCCTGGTGGAAACCAACGCGCTGGATCTGCCGGGGGTGTATATCGACGTTACGCCGGTTCGCCTGTATGTGGATGGTGAGGTTTTTGCCCCTATTATCGGTTACACGGGCGAAGTCAGCAAAGAGGAGCTGGAAAAGACGGAAGAGGGATATTCGTCCGGGGACATCACGGGCAAGCACGGTATCGAGAAGATGCTGGATCCTTACATCCGGGGGCGACGCGGCAACGAGCTGGTGGAAGTGAACGCCTTCGGCAAGGTGATCAAGAACCTGGGGAGAATCGACCCCGTTTCCGGAGCGAATGTCGTTCTGACGATCGATGCCGATCTGCAGCGGGCGGCCTGGGAGGCCTTTGCAGACAAAGCCGGAGCGGCCGTCGCCATGGACCCGCGCGACGGATCGATCCTGGCCATGGTCAGTCTGCCCTCCTTCGATCCCAACCTGTTCAATGCCGGCATCAGCCGGGAGGAATGGGTCAAGCTGCAAAAAAACCCGCTCAATCCGCTTTCCAATCGGGCCATTTCCGGCCAGTACCCGCCGGGATCCACCTACAAGCTCATTGTGGCGGCGGCGGCCCTGGAAGAAGGCGTGATCACGCCGCAGACCCGAATCCACTGCAGCGGCTCTTTCGAGCTCGGAAACCGGTCCTACCGCTGCTGGAAAAAACACGGCCACGGTTCAGTGAATCTGCACCAGGCGCTGGTGGGGTCCTGCGACGTGTATTTTTACACGGTCGGGAAGATGCTCGGCGTGGACAGGATCGCGCGCTACGCCAAACGGTTCGGTCTGGGCGACGTCACCGGCATTGAACTGGCGCATGAACGCAAAGGCCTGGTGCCCACCAAGGAGTGGAAACTCGCGCGCATGAAGGAACCCTGGCAGCCGGGCGAAACGATCTCGATATCCATCGGCCAGGGGTTCAATCTGACGACGCCGCTGCAGCTCGCCCAAGCGTACAGCGCGATGGCCAACGGCGGCAACCGCTGGCGGCCCCATCTTGTTTTGCGCATCGAATGGCCTGACGGGACGGTCGTCAAACAGTGGTTTCCGGAAAAAACCGGAGAATTGAAATTCAATCCCAAAACGATGGAGGCGCTCAACCGCGCTCTCTGGGGGGTTGTCAACGAGCCGGGGGGGACCGGCGCCGCCGCACGCCTGCCGGGAGCGGATGTCTGCGGCAAGACCGGCACGTCGCAGGTCATCGGACTGCCGCAAAACGAACAGGCGCGCCGTGCGATGAAAATAGCGGCATTTCACAAGGACCACGCCCTGTTTGTCTGTTACGCCCCGCTGAAAAATCCGGAGATCGCAGTCGCCGTCGTCGCGGAAAACGCCGGCGGCGGCGGAGCGGTTGCCGCGCCGATCGCACGCAAAATTCTCGACGCGTATTTCGAAGGAAAGAAGAAGGAAAAGATCAATCCCGCGGCGGTCCGCCTGACGCAGACCGCCGCGGAGGAAAACGCCGGGCCGGGCGGACAAGGAGTTCTTCCAACACATTAGGGGGGATCGAAAGACCAGATGATATTTTTCAAATACGACCGTCGCATATTTCAAAATTTCGACTGGACGCTGTTGGCCCTGGTGATGGCGGTCTGCGCCATCGGCGTTGTGAATATTTATTCCACAGGCTTCAGTCTGGCCGACAATCAGTCGCCGCTTTACATCAAACAGCTGCAGTGGATTTTCCTGGGCCTGGCTTTCATGGGACTTGCTTTTCTGATCGATTACCGCGCCATCAGTCAGGCGGCCTATGTGATTTACGGCCTGTCCATCGCCTCGCTTGTTTTTGTGGCATTGTTCGGCCACACGGCCAACGGCGCGCAGCGCTGGATCTCTTTCGGGGTTTTCCTGTTTCAGCCGTCGGAACTGATGAAGGTGACGGTGATCATCGCGCTTGCCCGCTATTTCGACGATCATAAATCCCACGAGCCTTATCTGCTGCGGGAGTTGTTCATTCCCTGTCTGATTGTGCTCATCCCCTTCGTCCTGATTCTCAAGCAGCCGGATCTGGGCACGTCGCTTGTCCTGGTTATTGTTTCCGCTTCCATCGTGCTTTTTATCGGGATGAACGGCAAGTCCATCCTGATTGCGCTCACCAGCGTTCTGGCCGCCATGCCCGTGGCCTGGCATTTTCTCAAGGATTACCAGAAAGACCGGCTGCTGACATTTCTTTCGCCGGAAAACGATCCGCTCGGCACCGGCTATCACATCATCCAGTCCATGATTGCCATCGGCTCCGGGGGCTTTCTGGGAAAGGGATTCCTGCAGGGATCGCAGACGCAGTTGAAGTATTTGCCCGAACAGCAAACGGATTTCGTTTTTTCCGTCTTTGCCGAGGAATGGGGGTTTGTGGGCGGTCTGATTCTGCTGGTGATGTTCATTTCGCTGATTGTGTGGGGGCTAAAAATTGCCTTGCATTCGAAAGATTTATTGGGCACGATACTCGCGTTCGGCATCACCGCCCTCATCGCCTGGCAGGTGGTGATCAACATGGGAATGGTGTTGGGACTGCTCCCGGTGGTCGGCATTCCGCTGCCGTTTATGAGTTACGGGGGGTCGGCGATCGTCACGCTGCTGGGGGCGATCGGACTGTTGATGAATGTGAGCGTGCGGAGATTTATTCTGCAGCGGTGAGGCTCTGTTGAAACGGTCACAACGGAAGGAGACGACGATGTGGGAAAAAAAGAAACATGTTGAAGATACGAAAGCGGTTCTGGGCAAAGGCGCTGAGTTCATCGGCAAATTGATTTTCAAAGGCAATGTGCGCATCGACGGTGATTTTGAAGGGGAGATTTTCGGCCAGGGCTCTGTGGATGTGGGGCAGGGCGCGATGGTCAAAGCGAATATTGCGGTGCACAGCCTTTACATCGGCGGCGAAGTGCAGGGCAACGTTGAAGTTCAAGAAAAAATCAACATTCATTCCACCGGCGTATTACTGGGCGATGTGCAGACGCCGGTGTTCATCATGGAAGAGGGGGCCGTTTTCGAAGGCCGATCGCGCATGCGCAATGTGAAAGAACAAAAAAATATTATTGCAGCGGTGGATTAAGTCCTTTCAAGCACTTATTTCAATTGCCCTAAACGCGGACCGATGAAATCTAGACCGCCGGTCACAAAAAAGCTTGACATCCATAAAAGGGTATGATTAGTAACCCGCGTCCTCGCGGTGTGGCTTGGTTCTGCCTCAAGCCCGGTTATTGAACTTTTCGTTTCTGTAACAAATCACTGCCAGTGATCACGCTGTTTGACATGTAGGTAAAAATTAAAATCGCCTTTCGTGACTGGGGGGTTTTAAGCAGCCGAAGGGTCTGAAAAAAAATCTACGAGGTTAGTTGTGGTTACCGTAATTCCCGATTATACGCTTTTAGTTCAGATGGCTACTTTCATAGCCTTAATTTTTATCCTCAATTACCTTCTTTACAAACCAATCTTATCCATCATAGAACGCCGGAAAAAACAACTCGACGAGCTGGAAAACGAAATCAAGCTCTTCAAGGAGTCTGTGGATAAAAAAGCCGCTGAATATGATGAAAAACTCAGCAATGCCAAGACGAAAGCCTCGGATCTGAAGAAGGAAATCATCGGCGAGGGCGCCAAGCAGGCCAAAGACATCGTGGACGCCGTCCGCGGCGAAATTCCTTTGATGACCCAGGATTTTCAAAAGAAAATGGACAAAGAAATGCAGGGCGCGCGGCAAATTCTGGAGGGTCAATCCCGGAAGCTCTCGCTCGAGATTGCTGAAAAGGTTCTGGGAAGGAGCATCCAATGAAAGTCATCAGCCGGTCGATTTATTTTTCCCTCCCTTTTTCCCTTCTGATGGTTCTTTGCTTCGCCAGCCTGGTTTACGCTTCCGGCGGCGGGGAAGGTCACGGCGCTTCCGCCTCACAGTGGAAAGACTTCGCCTGGAAAGCCCTCAACGCGGCAATCATCATCGGGTTTCTGTTCTGGATGCTCGCTCCCAAAATCAAGGGATTTTTTTCCGGCCGGCGCCAGGAAATCAAGGAGTCGCTGGAAACGGCCGCCGTGCAGAAGACCGAGGCGGAAAAGCAGTACCGGGAGTATGCCGAGAAAATCGACAAGGCTTCCCAGGAGATTGACGGCATCTTTGAAATGATCAAGGCGCAGGGCGTTGCCGAAAAGGAAAAAATCATCGCCGACGCCAAGAAGGTCGCCGAAAAAATGAAAGAAGACGCTCAGGCGCGCATTGAGCAGGAATTGAACAAAGCCTCCGGTCAGTTGCGCAGCGAAGCCGTGGCCCTCTCTGTGCAGATGGCGGAAGAGATCTTAAAAAGAAATATTACCGCTTCGGACCATGAGACCATGGTCCGGGAATATCTGGATAAGGTGGTGAATAAACATTGATCAGCAATATTTCCAAACGCTACGCGCGGGCATTTTTTGAAATTGCCGAGGAAGAAAAAAAACTGGAACGGTACTATGCCGAACTGAGGCAGTTTTCTTCCATTATTGACGGCAACAAGGATCTGAAAGATTTTTTGGCCAACCCGATTTTTGAGCAGGACAGCAAGAAGAAGATTCTGGAACAGATCATCGGAAAGCTGTCTCTTTCCCCCATGACGATCAATTTCCTGAAGTTGCTGGTCGACAAGAAACGCATCGACGTGCTTCCGGATATCGAAACCTGCTACCGGCAGTTGATGGATGAAACGCTCAAGAAGGTCCGGGTCACGGTGAAGACGGCATTTCCTCTGTCGGGCGAGATACAGGCTCACATGCTGGCCGGTTTGAAAAAAATGACGGGCCGCGACGTCGAAGTTACTTTGGAAGACGATCAGAGCCTTTTGGGTGGCATAGTGATTGGTGTTGGTGATACGCTCTACGACGGCAGCATCAAGAACCAGTTGAACAATATGAGGAATCTCTTAGGGGAGGCAAGATAAGGCATGGAAACAATCAAGGCGGAAGAAATCAGTCAAATTATTTCTGAGCAAATTAAAAGCTATGAGAAAAAGCTTGATATAAGCGAAACGGGAACTGTCTTGTCCGTCGGCGACGGGATTGCGCGCGTTTACGGCGTTCAGAACGCGATGGCCATGGAACTTCTTGAGTTCCCCGGCGGTATTCTGGGCATGGTTCTCAATCTCGAAGCGGACAACGTCGGTGTCGCGATTCTGGGAGAAGTAACCCACATTAAAGAAGGGGATATCGTCAAAAGGACGGGAAAGATTGCTCAGGTGCCTGTCGGCGAAGGCCTCTTGGGACGCGTTATCGATGCCACGGGCGCTCCCCTGGACGGCAAGGGACCCATCGAGACGAACGAATTTCGTCGTATTGAAATGGTCGCTCCCGGCGTGATTCAGCGCCAGCCGGTCAACCAGCCCATGTACACCGGCCTCAAAGCCATCGACGCCATGACGCCGATCGGACGCGGACAGCGCGAACTGGTCATCGGCGACCGCCAGATCGGTAAAACGGCCATCTGCGTGGATGCGATCATCCGCCAGAAGGATACGGGCATCAAATGTATTTATGTCGCCATCGGTCAGAAAAAATCCACCGTGGCCCAGGTTGTGGAAAGACTCAAACAGCATGACGCGTTGTCGTACACCTGCGTGGTTGCCGGTTGCGCTTCCGACCCCGCCACCCTCCAGTACATTGCGGCGTACGCCGGTTGCAGCATCGGCGAGTACTTCCGTGACCGCGGCCAGGACGCGTTGATTATTTATGACGATCTGTCCAAGCAGGCCGTCGCCTATCGCCAGATTTCCCTTCTGCTGCGCCGTCCTCCCGGACGCGAAGCGTTTCCCGGCGATATTTTCTACAATCACTCCCGCCTGCTCGAACGCGCGGCCCGCGTGAGCAAGGAACTGGGCGGCGGATCGCTGACGGCTCTCCCCATCATTGAAACGCAGGCCGGCGACGTGTCGGCCTACATTCCAACCAACGTTATTTCCATCACCGACGGCCAGGTGTATCTGGAGCCGAGCTTGTTCTTCTCCGGCATCCGTCCGGCCATCAATGTCGGTCTGTCCGTGTCCCGCGTCGGCGGCGCGGCCCAGGTAAAGGCGATGAAGCAGGTCGCCGGCACCCTGAAACTCGATCTGGCCCAGTACCGCGAGCTGGCGGCTTTTGCCCAGTTCGGATCCGATCTGGACAAGTCCACTCAGGCCCAGCTGGATCGCGGCGTACGTCTGGTCGAATTGCTGAAGCAGCCGCAGTTCAAACCGATGTCCCTGGGCGAGGAAGTTGTGGTTCTGTTTGCCGGGAGCCGCGGCTTCATCGATAAAGTCGATGTGGACAAGGTGCTCATCTATGAACAGCAGCTGCTTTCGTACGTGAAAAGCAAAGATCCGGATATCTTAAAAGAAATAGACGAAAAACAGATCATTTCTCCCGAGCTGGAGAAGAAAATGAAAGATATGCTGACGACTTTCGAATCTGTTTTCGTGGCAGAATAGATTTTAATCAACGCGCGGCCCCCGAAAGGGGTCGCAGTTGAATTGAAAACCAATTATTGTTGAGAGGAGTTTTCAGTGCCCTCGCTCAAAGATATCAAAAGAAAAGTAACCGCCGTTCAAAAGACGAAGCAGATCACCCGGGCAATGAACATGGTGGCTGCTTCCAAATTTAAATCGGCGCAGTTGAAAATGGAAAATTTCCGGCCCTATGCCGGTAAATTCATGGACGTTCTCAACAGTCTGGCCCTTCGGGTGGACACCTCGACGCATCCGCTTTTGGCCGTTCGCGATCCCAAAAAAATTCGCGTGATTTGCATGACGTCCGACCGCGGACTCTGCGGTGGATTCAATACCAATCTGATCAAGGCGACTGAAAGATTCCTGCGGGAAAAAACGAATGAAGGCAAGGAAGTATCCCTGATCAACGTCGGCCGCAAGGGCAGGGACCATTTCCGGAAAAAAGCGACTATCCTTGCTCAGAAGGTTGACTGTCTGAGCAAATTCGATATGACGCTGGCGGTTTCCATTGCCGATGAAGTGATTACGCCCTTCATTAAAGAAGAATATGATGAGCTTTATCTGATTTACAATCAGTTTGTTAATGTGTCCGTTCAGCGATCTTCGATTGTCCGGTTGTTCCCCCTGCCTTCGATCGGGCAGCCGGATGCCGATATGGAATCGGACAAAAGGCTGGATTACTCCTACGAACCCTCGGATGAGGTTTTGCTGCAGAAACTGCTGCCGATGTATGTGCATGTTCTTGTGTACCGCGCGCTTCTGGAAACATCGGCCGGCGAAAACGGCGCGCGTATGGCGGCCATGGACAACGCGACCAGCAACTGCGAGGAACTGATCCGCACCCTGACCCTGAAAATGAACAAGGCCAGACAGGCGGCGATTACGGCGGAACTGATGGATATTGTCGGCGGCACGGAAGCGTTGGCAAAAGGATGATTTTGCGGCGGCGGAAAAGCGCGTAAAAAATATACATTACGACTATTTGCAAGGAGATAGTTATGAATACCGGAAAGATTGTTCAGGTTATTGGTCCCGTTGTTGACGTGGCTTTCGAAGAAGGGAAACTGCCCAGCATTTTGAATGCGCTTTTGGTTACCAACCCCGCGATCAACGATCAGGAAGATAACTTGGTTATTGAAGTCGCGCAGCACTTGGGGGACAACGTTGTCCGCTGCATCGCCATGGACATCACCGACGGTCTTGTGCGCGGAATGGGCGCCAAGGATACCGGCGCTCCGATTACCGTTCCGGTCGGCAAAGAAGGTCTCGGCAGAATTTTGAACGTCGTCGGTCGTCCCGTGGATGGTTTGGGACCGGTCAACGCCAAGAATTTCGCTCCGATTCATCGTGAGTCTCCCGCCTTTCTGGAGCAGGATACCTCTGTTCACGTTCTGGAAACAGGCGTCAAGGTTATCGACCTGCTCGTTCCGTTTCCCCGCGGCGGCAAGATGGGCATGTTCGGCGGCGCCGGCGTCGGCAAGACCGTCGTCATGATGGAAATGATTCATAACATCGCCATGCACCACGGCGGAATTTCCGTCTTCTGCGGCGTGGGGGAAAGAACCCGCGAAGGAAACGACCTGTACCGCGAAATGCTGGAATCCGGCGTTATCAAACAGGCCGCTCTGATTTACGGCCAGATGACCGAACCTCCCGGAGCCCGCGCCCGCGTGGCTCTCACGGGGCTGGCGGCCGCCGAGTACTTCCGCGATGTGGAAGGCCAGGACGTGCTCTTCTTCGTTGACAACATTTTCCGTTTCACCCAGGCCGGCTCCGAAGTGTCCGCTCTCCTGGGCCGCATGCCTTCCGCCGTCGGTTACCAGCCGACCCTGGCGACGGACCTGGGCGAACTCCAGGAACGCATCACCTCGACCACCAAAGGGTCGATTACGGCCGTGCAGTGCGTGTACGTGCCCGCCGACGACTTGACCGACCCCGCGCCGGCCACCACGTTTGCGCATCTTGACGGAACCGTCGTTTTGTCCCGTCCGATCGCCGAACTCGGTATTTACCCCGCGGTGGATCCGCTGGATTCCACCTCGCGAATTCTTGACCCGAACGTTCTGGGTGAGGAGCATTATCATGTCGCCCGTCAGGTGCAGGTGACCCTGCAGAAGTATAAAGACCTGCAGGACATCATCGCCATTCTCGGTATGGATGAACTTTCCGAAGCGGACAAATTGACCGTCAGCCGGGCCAGAAAGATTCAGAGATTCCTGTCCCAGCCTTTCTTCGTCGCCGCTCAGTTCACCGGCACGGAAGGAAAGTTCGTCTCCGTGGCCGACACCGTTCGAGGCTTCAAGGAAATCCTGGAAGGCAAACACGATGAATTGCCGGAACAGGCCTTCTACATGGTCGGCGGTATTGAAGAAGCAATCGAGAAAGCCCAGAAGCTTTCCTAATGAACGAGGATTTCCATGTCGGATGAATTGATTCTAGAAGTGGTAACGCCGGAGAAGATGGTTTTTTCCGGAAAGGTTGACGAAGTGACGATCCCCGGCACCGAAGGTGAATTCGGCGTGTTACGCGGCCATGAACCCTTTCTGACGTCCGTGGATATCGGCGAGCTTTATTACATAGTCGGCGGCAAGAAGGTTTATTATGCCATCAACACCGGATATGCGGAAGTGACGGGCAGCAAGGTCACTGTTTTGATCGAAACGGCGGAGAGAGCCGACGCCATCGACAAGGACAGAGCCAACCGGGCCAAGGAAAACGCCACGGCCCAGCTGGCCGGACTCGCAAAGGAACACGACGATTATGAAAAAATGCGCCTGGCCCTGCTGCGCGCCGTGAACCGGATTAGTGTCGCTGAGAAATCCTCTCAGAGCTGATTGTTGACATTCCCGTATAAAAAAAGGCGGCTTGTTTTTTTCAAAAACAAGCCGCCTTTTTCTTTGGGATTATTCGACGGAGATGTCGATGATTTGAAAATTGCGCGTTCCGCCGGGGGTCTTCACGGTTATTTCCGCATCGATCTTTTTACCGATCAATGCCCGTCCGATCGGCGATGTTACGGATATTTTATTCTGGTTGATATCCGATTCCAGCGGACCCACCAGCTGATATTTAATTTCATCGCCGCCGTCCGTGTCGGCGATCACCACAAAACAGCCGAAGACGACTTTGTCGGTTTTCACGCCGGTCAAAGGGATGATGTTGCAGGAGGCGAGATTGTTTTCCAGCTCCTGAAGCTTCCCATGCAGATAGGATTGACGCTCCTTGGCGGCGGTGTATTCCGCGTTTTCCGACAAGTCTCCGTGTGATCTGGCCACTTCGATGTCGCGAATGTTTTCCGGGATGGAAATATTTTTCAGCATTTCCAGATCCTTTTTCAGTTTGTCGAATCCTTCTTTCGTAATAGGTATTTTGTTCATAAGGGCTCCTATGATTTTACCTCGCGCCGGCGTGATCTTCGAGTTCATCAACAGGCAGGATTTGAATTTTTGTAAACGAGAAAAACCTTGCTGTCAAGAGACATTTCGTAGCATATTTCATGCATGGATGATGATCGGCCGCCGACGGGCAGGCGCGACAGGCCCTGGTTGTTTTGTGCGGGGCTTTGTGGTATTGGACGGCGGTCAGTAAAGAAGGAGCATTGCAGTTTGATATTATGTTAGATAAGTACAACAGGGACATTAATTATTTACGGGTTTCGATTACAGACCGGTGCAACCTGCGTTGCACTTACTGTCGTCCCAAGGAAGGCATTTCTCTCAAGGGCCATGAAGATATTCTCAGCTACGAGGAGATTCTCCGTATTGTTTCTCAGGCCGTAAAAATGGGTTTGGTTAAAATTCGGCTGACGGGCGGCGAACCGCTTGTCCGCCGCGGTTTTGTTGAATTTGCCGCCGCGCTGAAAAAAATCGAAGGTCTTCAGGATATCAGCCTGACGACCAACGGCATTTATCTGGATCGTTACGCACAGGCAATTTACAAAGCCGGGATCACCAGAATAAACATCAGCCTTGATTCTCTGAAAAAAGAAAAGTATTTTGCGATTACCGGCGGCGGAAATTTGGATGACGCCTTGCGGGGGATCGCCGCCGCGGAAAAGGCGGGCTTTTCACCGATCAAAATCAACACCGTAGCCATCAACGGCTTCAACGATGACGAGGTGCTCAATTTTGCGGAGCTGGCCTGGAAGAAGCCGCTTCAAATCCGTTTTATTGAAGTGATGCCGATCAGCGATGTCAATTTCGGACACCCGGAAAAGTTTTTGCCGATGCGGCAGATGTTCGACATCATCAGCAGTAAATATTCGCTGGAATTGAGCAGCGAACACAAACATCGGTTGGACGGGCCGGCCAGAATTTTCAAAATCCGGGGCGGCCAAGGCGAAATCGGCTTTATCAATCCGGTGAGTGAACACTTTTGCGCGACCTGCAACCGCCTGCGTCTGACCGCGGATGGAAAATTGCGGGCCTGCCTGCTTAAAGAAACGGAAATTGATTTGCGGGATGCTTTGAAAAACCGGTGCGACGATGAGGAGCTTGCGCGACTCATCTGCCGGGCGATTCTGAGCAAGCCCGCCGGGCACGACCTCAACTGTACGGACCGGTCTTTGAAGAAATGCCATCGCGACATGTCGGGCATCGGCGGTTGAAGACAAAAGTGTTTGCGGGATAGGAAAAAGGCTGTGAAGCAGCCTGAAACGGCGGCGCGCCGCGGGCATGACACGTGAAAGCTGAGAAAAAGGGTGATCCATGTTAGCTCGTCCGGATCGAACGTTACCCGAAGATCAATGGCTGGAGACGGAAACGGGCCGCTTTGTCTTTTCGCGTCTGGAGAGGCTGATTCTGGATCTCGTTTCTCCCGTGACGGGTGAAACGCTTCTGGACGTCGGCTGCGGTTCCGGGAATTATCTTCGTCTTTTCCAGAAGAGGAAGTGCGTACTGTCCGGCCTTGAGGAATCGCAAAGCGCGTTGGCCGCAGCCCGGGAAAAACTCGGCAACCGCTGTGAACTGGTTTACGGTTCGGCCGAGGACCTTCCCTTTTCCGACAATTCCTTTGACGTGGTGACGCTGATTGCCGGCCTTCATTTCGCGAACCGTCCGCAGAAAGTGATTGCCGAGGCCATCCGGGTCTGCCGCGGCCGGCTTTTCATCGGTTTTTTCAATAAAAACTATATCGTGGGAACAAAGCGCTCCATCGGCCGACTCTTCGGTTTTGCTTCCGCAGAGGCCATCCGTTTTTACACGCTTTACGACGTGCGATCGATGGTGAAAAGACAGATGGCGGTGTCGTCTCTGCGGTGGGGATCGGTGATTTATCTTCCGGGGCCGTTTTATATGTTCTTTTCAGAATTGGAGGAAATATTTCCGATGTACAAAAATCCCTTGGGGGCCTATGTGGGAATGGTGATTCCTGTGCGCTACACCTACCGGACGATCTCAGATCCTGTCCTGAATTCGTTTGATTTAAAGGCCAAGGCGCAGGCGGCGGCGCCCGAAGCCATCAGCGAAATGCTTTAAGGAGGCATGACGAATGATCCGCGAAGCGATGCTTTACGAGAAACTGCCGGAAGACCGCGTGCGGTGCTTTGTCTGCGCGCACCGGTGTAAAATAAATCCCGGCCGGCGGGGGCTTTGCGGTGTGCGGGAAAACAAAGAGGGCGTTCTTTACACCCTGGTCTTTGGCACCTTGATTGCCGAAAATATCGATCCAATTGAGAAAAAACCATTCTTTCATGTTTATCCGGCGTCGCGCTCCTACTCCGTCGCCACAGTCGGATGCAATTTCCGCTGCGAATTTTGCCAGAACGCCGACATCTCCCAGATGCCCAGCACCATGATCATGATCGAGGGGCAAGAGGTTGATCCGGAAACTCTTGTAAGGCGCGCTCAAGACAGCGGCTGCCGGACGGTGGCCTACACCTACACCGAGCCGACGGTCTACCTGGAAACGGCGCTTGCAATTGCCGGGATCGCTGCAAAGGAAGGACTTAAAAACGTGTTTGTGACGAACGGCTACATGTCGACGGAGACGCTCGATGTGCTTAATCCCTATCTTGCCGCCGCCAATGTCGATTTGAAATCGTTTCGCGATGAATTCTACATGCGGTATTGCAAGGCCAGATTGCAGCCGGTTCTGGACGGTCTGCAAAAAATGAAGGACATGGGCATCTGGATGGAAATTACAACGCTGCTCATTCCTGGTTTGAACGATTCTGATGAAGAGCTTGCGGACATTGCCGGCTTTATCTCCGGGTTGGGGAAAGAAATTCCCTGGCATATCAGCAGGTTTCATCCACAGTACAAAATGCTGGGCCGGCCCGCAACGCCACTGGACACGCTGCAGCGCGCCCGCGCGATCGGCCGGGAAGCAGGACTTTCTCATGTCTACAGCGGCAATGTGCCGGGTGACGAAGGGGAGAATACCTACTGCCCGCACTGTTCAAGTCTGCTCATTGAACGATACGGCTTCAGAATTATTAAGAATAATCTTTCCGGGCCGGCCTGTCCTTCCTGTGGCCGGAAGCTTGCCGGTCTGTTTTGAAGGATTTCCCGCCACGCCTCTTTATTCCGGATTTTCGGTTGCCGCGCCGGAACTTTCCGCTTCCGCTCCGTGTTCCGTGAAGCACTATATGTTGTGGTATGATTTTTTACAGACTACATTTTGTTGTATTTTCCCTTTACAAAGGATTTTACTTTTGTTAGGCTTTGGCCGAATTTAAGACAATCCGGTTTACGAGACGTTATGAAACTTAAACGCTTGGAAATATCAGGTTTTAAATCGTTCCGCGACAAGGTCGTGATTGATTTTTCCAGAGGCATCAACGCAGTCGTCGGCCCCAACGGCTGCGGCAAGTCGAACGTGGTCGACGCCATCCGCTGGGTCATGGGCGAACAGCGCGTCAAGGCGCTGCGCGGCAAGAAGATGGACGACGTGATCTTCAACGGCAGTGAAGATGCGGCGCCTGTCAGCATGGCGGAAGTGGTTATGACGTTGGAGCGCGACGGGTCCAGCTTTCCAGGCGTTTACGGAGAATTGACGGAAGTCTCCATATCCCGCCGGGCCGTTCTTGACGGCGAAAGCGAATACTGCATCAACCGCACGCCCTGCCGACTTTTGGACGTCAAGGAATTCTTCATGGGCACGGGCGTGGGCGCCCGGACCTATTCATTGGTTGAGCAGGGGTCGGTGGCCACGCTGGTGGAAGCCAAACCGGAGGACCGCCGCCTGTTTATCGAAGACGCGGCCGGCGTGTCCAAATACAAGAGCCGCAAGGAAGCCGCCGTCCGCAAAATGGAGGCGACCAAGCAGAACATTCTGCGGCTCAACGACATTCATAAGGAAGTCAAATCCCAGCTTTCCGCCGTAACGAGGCAGGCGAAAAAAGCCGAGCAGTACAAAACCGTCAAACAGCGGATCAAGGAAACGGAGCTGACCCTGGCGCGGCAGGGATACGTCAAGCTGACGGAGAAAAACGAAGCGCTCCAGACGTCGCGCGACGCGTTTTTGTCCCAGATTTCGGCCGTCAGAGCCCAGCTCGAAGCGAAAGAGTCCACGCTTGCGGAAATGAAAGCCGGACTGCTGGAAAACGACGAACAGATCAACCGCTGCCAGACCCGTCTTTACGAAATCAAAAATACCATCAACATCAAGGAAAAGAATATCGAGTTTTCGCGCCGCCGGATGGCCGAGTCCGCTTTGCGCAAAGAAAAGAATCAAACCGAGATTGACGCTCTGGATCAAAAAAAGTCCGGCCTCGTAGTCGAGATTGAAAATCTGCAAAAAAAGGCGGCGGATGCGTTTGACCGTCTCGCGCAGTTGGAGCAAGAGCTTCAGGAAGGGCAAAACGAGGTTCAGGGGCTCCTGGAAAACGACCGGGAAATCAACGCCCGCCTGGAAGAACAGAAAATCCGGTACATTGACGTGATGCAGGATCTGGCCAAATTCAACAACGTCATCGCCGGCCTCAACAAAAGCATGGGGGATTTCCAAAGACGCGAGGAGCGGGAAATCCGCGAGATGGAACAGGATAAAGGCCGGCTGGCCGAGCTTTCGGGAAGACTGGCGACGCTCAAGGAGGAGTTGGCCCGGGACGAAGACGAGATCGACCGTTTGGCAGAGCAGCGGGAAGCGGCCGCAGAAGAACTGGACAAGGCCAGGTCGGATCTGCATCTTGTCGAGGAGCGGATTTTACAGATCCGGGAAGAGACGGGTGGAAAATCCTCGCGTCTGCAATCCCTGCAGGAATTTCAGGCCGCCTTCAAGTGGTCCAACGAAGGCGTGAAGCAAGTCATTGAAAAGCAGAGCGGTTCGAATGCGTTTTACGGCGTCGTGGCCGACCATATCAACGTTCCGCGCGAATATGAATCGGCCGTGGAAGCTGTGCTGGGCGACAAGCTCCAGTATGCTGTTGTGAAGAATCAGGAAGAAGGCCTGCGCGCCATCGATTATTTGAAAAACTACCATCTGGGGCGGGGCAGCTTCGTTCCGGTCGAGCTGCGCGGCTCAAACGCTGAAACTTACAGCGCCGAACATCTTCAGGAAGCGGAGCCCCTGCTGCGCAAGGTGGCGGTCCAGGAAGAATTCCGACAGATCGCCGACTGCCTCCTGGGCGACGTTCTCCTGACGCCGACGATCGAAACCGGCCTCAATCTCTGGAAGAAAAACGGTTTCCGCGGAACCTTTGTCACGCCGGAAGGAGATACCATCAGTCCGCAAGGCGTGCTCACCGGCGGCAGCGGATCGGCCGTGGAAAAGAGCCTGCTCGCGACCAAGCGGGAAATCGCCGAACTGGAAAACGACGTCGAAAAACTGACCGCCGAACTGGATAGTCACCTGTCGGAAAAGAAGAAACTGGCTTCGGCCATCACGAGATGGGATGAAGAACTGACCGGTTTGAAAAACCGCGCTCATCGTCTGGACATCGAGATCAACGGACGGAAAAAGGACCTGGAACGCTTTGAAGACGAAACGGGGCGCCTGAAGCAGCGGCTCGCCGTCCTCGAGTACAACCGCCAGAACATCAAAACGGAAGAAGCCCAGGCCAGGCAGAAACTCGGCGAGTATCAGGCGGAAGTCCAGCGGAAGGAAGCGGAGGAAAAGGAGCTCAACGAAATCATTTCCGCTCTCAACAGCCGCAGGCAGCAGTCGCGCTCGGCCATCGACGCGCAGGAAAAACGCCTGACCGAAAAGAAAGTCCTCCTGGCGTCCGGAGCGGAAAAGAGAGACGGAGATCTGAGGACGATCGCCCGCCTGCAGCGTGATCTGGGCTTGACGGACGGCGACGCGGCGCAGAAGCGGGATGAAATTCTCGCCTGTGAAGCGCAAATCGCGGATCTCACCGCGTCTGTCGAAGCGGAAAACGCCTTACTGGGGTCGCTCTATGATGAACTGGCATCGTGTGAAACCGATCTGGCCGGTCTGAAAGACAAGCGCTCAGGAGAAGACGAACAACTCCGGGAGCGGGAAAATGACATCCGCGAAGTGAAAAAGAAGCTCGACGATCTCACGCGCCAGACCAACGAGCTGGAAATGCAGTGCCGCGAAGCGGCCCTCAACATCGAAAATCTGAAAAACACCGTTTTGGAAAAGCATCAGGTCGATCTCGCCGCGCTGATGGCCGACTTCGAGACGCTTGGCGATGACCGGATCGCCGATCTGGGCAGCCTGCTGGAAAAAGACAAGCAGACCATCGACAATTTCGGGGAAGTGAATCTGCTGGCGATCAACGAGTATGCGGAGCTAGACCAGCGCAACCAGTTTCTGACGACGCAGCTGGCCGATCTCAACGAATCGCTGGCGTCGCTGCAGCGGACAATTACCCGGATCAACAAAATCTCCCGCGACCGTTTTTCTGAGACATTTGCCGCCGTCAACGCGTGCTTCAAAGAGGTTTTTGCGCACATTTTCCCCGGCGGCCGCGGCGAACTGCTGCTGACCGATGAGAGCGATCTTCTGGAAACCGGCGTGGATATTGACATTCAGATTCCCGGCAAGAAAGCCCAAAGCGTCAGCCTGCTTTCCGGCGGTGAAAAGTCGCTTGCGGCCATTGGTCTTATTTTCGCCATCCTCATGTACCGTCCGACGCCGTTTTTAATCCTGGATGAAGTCGATGCGGCCCTCGACGACGCCAATACCAACCTGTTCAACCGACTGATCCGCGATGTGGCCGACAAATCCCAGGTCATTATGATCACGCACAACAAAAGTACGATGGAAGTCGCCGATATTCTTTTCGGCGTCACGATGCAAAAACAGGGCATTTCGTCTCTGGTTTCCGTCACACTCAACTGACACCGCGCGCCGTCCGTTTTTGGGCGGTGACCGGCAATCCATTTCTTTACTTTGGCTGCGAAAATCGCTATGAATATCCCCAGGCGGTTGACGCCGCCGTATTTCGAGTGGTTTTCCGAAAAAATTTCCGGACCATTCCTCCCAACTGAATCCTGACGAGAAAGGACTTTTTAGCGACGTGGGTTTATTTGACAAACTGAAAGCGGGCCTGACCAAGACCCGCAGCGCTCTGACGAAAAATCTGGACACTCTTTTTTTCGGCAAAAGGGTTCTCGACCAGTCGCTCTACGACGAGCTGGAAGAACTGATGATTTCAGCGGACATGGGGCCGCAGTTTACCTCCGATCTGATTGAAGACGTTAAACAGCGGGTGAAACGCAAGGAGCTCGACGATGCGTCTCAGATCAAAAAAGTGCTGCAGGTGCGGATGATCGACATTCTGAAGCGGATGGAAAAGCCTCTGACCATTCCGATGGATCAACCGTTTGTTCTGATGGCCGTCGGGGTCAACGGCAGCGGCAAGACGACGACCATCGGCAAAATGGCCAACATGCTGCGTCGGAGCGGCCATGAGGTGCTTTTGGTGGCGGGCGATACCTTCCGTGCGGCGGCCATCGAACAGCTGGAGGTCTGGGGAAACCGCGTCGGCGCTCCCGTGATCAAGCAGAAAATGAACGCCGATCCCGCCGCCGTTGTTTTTGACGCGATCGGCAGGATCAAGGCGGGGTTTAACGGCGTGGTCATTGTCGATACGGCGGGCCGCCTGCATACCCGGACCAATCTGATGGAAGAACTCAAGAAGGTCAAACGGGTCATCGGCAAGGAGATGCCGGGCGCGCCGCACGAGATCCTGCTGGTGCTGGACGCCACCACCGGCCAGAACGCCGTCATGCAGGCCAAATTGTTCAAGGAGGACATCGGCGTGACGGGCATCGTCCTGACCAAGCTGGACGGAACGTCCAAGGGCGGCGTGGTGGTTAGGATTGCGGGCGAGCTGGGTCTGCCGGTGCGGTTTATCGGCGTGGGCGAAGGAATGGACGATTTGCGGACTTTCGACAGCAGGGATTTTACGGCCGCCCTGCTGGATTAGCGGATCTTTCCGCGGGCGAAAGACCATGAACAAAATTTTTGCCGTGGGCGACATTCACGGCTGCCTGGAGATGCTCCGGCGGCTGATGCGGAAAATCGCCGCCGATCCGGCGCACGATACACTGGTCTTCATCGGCGATTATATCGACCGCACGGGTGGCGGTCCGGCCGTCATCGATTATCTTCTGGCGCTGCGGGAAAAAAACCCAAACGTCATCTGCCTGCGCGGCAACCACGAAGCGATGCTGCTCCATTACCTGGACGGCGTGGAAGAAGACCTCTATCTGGCCAACGGCGGCGCCGCGACCCTGGCGGTTTACGGCATCGGGCTGGCGGATGCCCCGCGCGAAAGGAAAGAAAAAATTCCCGCGTCCCATCGGCGGTTTTTGGAGTCGCTTTTGCCGTATTATGAAACAGAGGACTATCTCTTCGTGCACGCGGGTCTGCGGCCGGGGATTGCGCTTTGCGAACAGTCCGTTGAAGATCTCCTGTGGATCCGGCGCGACTTTATCGATTCCGGCTATGACTTCGGCAAGCAGGTGGTTTTCGGCCATACGCCGTCGCGCAAGCCGCTGCTTGCCGCCGGCCGGATTGGTATTGATACGGGGGCGGTTTACGGCGGGCGGCTGACGGCCGTGGAATTGCCGGCTCTAATATTTTATCAGGTGGAAACATGAGAATCCTCGAGTGCGTACCGAATTTCAGCGAAGGCGTTAACCCGGAAAACGTCGAAGCCATCGCCGCGGTTTTAAAAAGCAGTCCCGGCATCCATCTCATCGATTACAGCGGGGATGCCGACCACAACCGGAGTGTCTTCACTTTTCTGGGAAAACCGGACGATGTGCTGGACGCGGCCCTGGCGGCGTCGGCCAGGGCTCTGGAGCTGATCGACATGCGCCGCCAGAGCGGCGTTCATCCGCGTCTGGGAGCGGTGGATGTGGTGCCGTTCATTCCGCTGGGCAAGACGAAAATGGAGGAAGCGGTGGCGGGAGCGCATGCGTTCGGCCGCAGGTTTTACGAGCGCTTCGGCGTACCTGTCTATTTTTACGGGCATGCGGCGCTTCGGCCCGAACGCTGTGAACTGGCGCATGTCCGGCGCGGCGGCTATGAAGCGCTCGCCGATAAAATGAAGCGGCCCGAGGATTTGCCCGACGTCGGCCGGCCTGAATTCAGCGCGCGGTCCGGCGCGACGGCTGTGGGCGCGCGCGAACCGCTCGTTGCCTACAACATCAATTTGAAAAGCGATGATTTGCGGCTGGCGCAAAAAATCGCGTCGCTCATCCGGGAAAAGAGCGGCGGTCTTCCGCATGTGCGGGCCATCGGCGTCATTTTGAAAAGCAGGCATGTGGCGCAGGTTTCCATGAATCTGGTCAATTGCCGGGAAACGCCGCTTCGGGTGATTTTTGAACGGGTGGCGGCGCTCGCGGCCGAGCGGGGCGTTGAAATTCTGGAATCGGAACTGATTGGGCTGGCCCCGAAATGCGCCTTTGCCGGCACGAAGCCGGAAAAGCTCAAGCTGGCGCGTTTTGATTCCGGACGCCTGCTGGAAACACATTTAAAGGCCTTTTCGGATGAGGCTCAAGCGCGGGAGGTTGACAGCCCGCGCAAAGAATGTTAAATCCGCGCATCTTGCCTAAGGATCATGGGCGCCCCTGTAGCTCAGCAGGATAGAGCAACGGATTCCTAATCCGTGTGCCGCGCGTTCGACTCGCGCCAGGGGCACCAGTTTGAAGCCGGACAAAAGCGGTTTTCACCAGACAGTCCGTTTCGGCTTTCCGGCCATGATTTTCTTGACAGATCAGAGGCCGCTTCTTATATTCATTCCCAGAGAGATAGGATTCTTTTTAACACAAGCGGGTGTTTCCCCCCCGGGACAATTCCGAATATTTGCCGGTTTCCAACGAGGCGTTTTAAATTATGCCGAAGACTCCCCTGCTCAGTAAACATCAGATCGAGGCGATTATCGAATCGTCCTTTGACGGCATTTACATCACCGACGGGCAGGCCAACACTTTGATGGTCAATTCAGCTTACGAGAACATGACGGGCATCAGGAGGGAAGAGGTGATCGGGCGCAACATGCGCGATCTCGTCAACGAAGGATTTATCGATCAAAGCGTCACGTTGAAGGTGATTGAAACGGGGGAACGGGCCACCATCCGCCAAAAGCTCCGGTCGGGAAAAGAGATTCTGGTGACGGGCAATCCCATTTTCGACGATCAGGGCAATATCATCATGGTCGTCACCAACGACCGGGACATGACCGAGCTCATCAAGCTGCACGAGCAGGTGGAGCATTCGATGCAGATGGCGATGGCGTACAAGGAAAAACTCCAGACCATGCAGGAATCGAGTTCCTTCGGCAAGGATTTTGTGGTGGTGTCCAGGGCGATGTACGATGTCTGCAACCTGGTGGAGCGGGTCAGCAAGACGGACGCCACCGTGCTTTTTTACGGCGAAACGGGCGTCGGCAAGGATCGCCTGGTGGAAGAGGTGCACAAAATGTCGCCCCGGTACGCCAAGGGGGTGCTGGTCAAGATCAATTGCGGCGCCATTCCGGAGACCCTGCTGGAGAGCGAGTTGTTCGGCTACGAAGCGGGCGCGTTCACGGGGGCGAAAAAAGAGGGCAAGATCGGCCTTTTCGAACTGGCGGACGAAGGGACGATTTTTCTGGATGAAGTGGAGTGCCTGCCCCTCTCGCTGCAGCCCAAACTGCTGCGGGCGCTGCAGGATTTTAAAATCGTCCGGGTCGGCGGCACTGTGCCTAAAAAGGTGAATGTGCGGGTGGTGTGCGCCACGAATATGGATCTCAAGGAGATGGTGGCCAAAAACCAGTTTAGGGCCGATTTGTACTACCGCCTGAACGTGGTTTCCGTGGTGGTTCCGCCCCTGCGGGAGCGAAAAGAGGACATTCCGATGCTGGTGACGTTTTTCATCAATTATTTCAATCAGAAGTACAAGAAGAAAAAGTACGTCACAAAGGAAACAATGGATTGCCTGCTGGCCTATGCCTGGCCCGGAAATGTCCGGGAAGTGGCCAATGTGATTGAGCGGATCTCGGTGGTCACAGACAAGATGCAGATCGATCCGGATGACCTTCCCCGCGAGATTCGCGGGGACCTGAATTCGGAAATCGATCCGGATGTGCCGCTGAGGAAGTATCTGGAGGAAAAAGAAATCGCGCTCATTCGGAGCGCGATCAACAAGTACGGCAGCGCGCGCAAGGCGGCCGCCGTTTTAAAAATGAACCATTCCACCATCACGCGCAAGCTTCAGAAATACCAGAAACATCGGCTCGTCTAAAAATCCGCACCGCGTGATCCGCTTTTCCTGCCTTGGTGTCCGGAAAATCCGGACGACCTTCAGTCGCTGTATTTTTCAATGCGCATTTTGGCGGTCAAGCCGTGCGCCAGCATTCTTTCGATCCGGCATTGCCGCTCGGTGACTTCCCCGATCTGCCGGCTTGCCTCGCGCGTCGCGCGCTGATAGGTGACCGTCTTTAAAAATTTCCCCACCCATACGCCGCCGGTATACCGGGCCGCCCGGCTCGTGGGCAGGATATGGTTGGTTCCGATGCACTTGTCGCCATAGGCGACGGTTGTTTCTTCGCCGATGAACAGGGAGCCGTAATTCGTCAACCGGTTCAAATAGTAGTCTTCATCTTCCGCGAGGATTTCCACATGCTCCGGGGCATACGCATCACTGATCGCAATGGCTTCGTCCCGGTCGGAGGCGATATAAAGGATGCCGTTATTGGCCCAGGAAATTTCAGCTACGTCTTTTGTCGGCAGGACGGCAAGCTGCCTGTTCAGTTCTTCAAGGCACGCCTCGGCAAATTTTTCGCTGAGACAGATCAGGGCTATGCCGCTGTTCGGATCATGCTCGGCCTGGCCCAAAAGGTCGCAGGCAACAATAGCGGGATCGGCCGTGTCGTCCGCAATAACCAGTATTTCCGTAGGTCCCGCCAGGAGGTCGATGCCGCAGCGGCCGAAGAGCTGGCGTTTGGCTTCCGCGACGAATTTATTTCCCGCGCCGCAGAGAATATCGACCGGCTCGACAATCCCCATTCCGAAGGCCATGACCGCAAATGCCGGAACGCCGCCCAGGATAAAAATTCGATCTGCGCCTGCTTTTTTCATGGCATTGATGGTCGCCGGGAAATACCCCAGGCCCTTTACCGGCGGCGTAAAGGCATAGACGTTTTTTACTCCCGCGACCTTGGCGGGGATGATGCTCATCTGCGCTGAACCGAACATCGGGTAACGCCCTCCGGGAATGTAGCTGCCTACGGTTCCAACCGGAATGTGCCGATGCCCCAGAATGACCCCGGGCCTGGGGCTCACTTCCAGGGGCAGCAAAGTGGCCAGTTGCGCCTGAGCAAAAGAGCGGACATTGGCCTGGCAAAAATCCGTGTCCTCAATGGTTTGCGGGTCCAAACGGCTGATCGCCTCCTGGATCTGCTTTTCATCGAGCTCAAAGTTTTCCGGATTCCACCCGTCAAAGGTATTGCTGTACTTTCTCACGGCATCCATTCCGTTTTTCTCCAGATCGGAAAGCATTTCTGAGACGACTTTTGCCGTCTCCGGATCGTTTTCAAACAACCTGTGGCCGCCATTTTTGTAAATCCTCATAGGTGAAGCCCCCCTTTTTGTAATAAAATCAAGTTGGAATGAGTTGTGAAAAAACTCTGCCGACAGTGACCTTGGCGGATGTGCGGGTCCGGAAGAAGAAATGCACCAAGACTTTCAGGTAATTTATTGCGCGTTTCTCCGAGGTCAAGAGTCGCGCGCCGGATTTTTGTTCCTGACGGCAGATCAGGATTTGTATCCGTGCGGGGAGCTTCGCAGGAGAACTCCCCGCACGTTTTTTTAACAGCCGACTCCCGTGACGGGGATCAGCGGTGATACTTGTGATACTCGCGCCATAAATCTTCCCGGAAATCCGGATGGGCGATGGAAATCAGCGCCTTGGCGCGTTCGGGGAAGGATTTGCCCCGCAGATCGGCGATGCCGTATTCCGTGATGATGATGTGCACGTCCGCGCGGGTCGTGGTGACGACGGATCCCTCATCCAGATGGGGAACGATCCGGGAGGTCTTGCCGCCCTGCGCCGTGGACGGGAAGGCCAGAATGGACCGGCCGCCTTTGGAATGCGTGGCGCCGCGGACGAAATCCGCCTGCCCGCCGGTGCCGCTGTACTGCTTGTAGCCGATGGTGTCGGAAGCAACCTGGCCCGTAAAGTCCACCTGGAGAGCGGAGTTGATGGAAACCATGTTGTCGTTTCTCGAAATGACTTCCGGACAATTCACGTAGTCGAAGGTATAGGCTTCGACAAAGGCGTTGTCGTCGATGAATTTGTAAAGCTTCTCCGTTCCCATGAAGAACGAGGCGACCATCTTTCCGCGGTGGTAATTCTTTCGGGCGCAGTTGACGACGCCGCAATTCACAAGATCCACCACACCGTCGGAAAACATTTCCGTGTGGATGCCGAGATCCTTTTTATGCTTGAGAAAGGTCAGGACGGCGTCCGGAACCGCGCCGATGCCGAGCTGCAGGCAATCCCCGTCTTTGATCAGTTCGGCGCAGTAGCCGCCGATCGCTTCGTCGACCGCGGAGATTTTCGGCGGCTTCAGGATCAGCGGCGCCGTATCGCATTCGACAATGTAGTCGATCTTCGAAACATGAATGAAGGAATTTCCCAAAACGCGCGGCATGTTCGGCGTGACTTCCGCAATGATCATTTTGGAGCTTTCCGCGGCCGGCTTCGTGTAGTCCACGGATACGCCGAAAGAGCAGTAACCGTGTTTGTCCGGCACGGACAGCATGCAGAGCGTGACATCCACAGGAAGGATTCTGTCGGTAAATAATCGCGGCAAATCGCCGTTGTGGACGGCGGTGAACACGGCGCGCCCTTCGTTGATCGCCTGCCTTGAACCAGCCCCGGCGAAAAGGGAGTTGTGAATAAAGTGGGGCTGGTTTTCCGGCAGACAATACAAAGAATGGCCCATGGCGACCTGGTGCGCGATTTCGACGTTGCGATAACGCTCCTTATGGTCGACCATCGTTTTCAGTAAAAGTTCGGTTGTTCCGGCAGCGTGACCGACCACGACGCGGTCTCCCGATTTAATATGAGACACAGCTTCCTCGGCGCTGACCAGTTTCGATTTATAAATTTTTTCCCAATTCATCAGTTCCTCCACCTCTGAATAGTAATCGTCATCGGTTTGGCAGGGGTCTAAAAAAATTGCTCCCCTCGCTGTAGCTGCCTTAGCATAATTGATGCCAGAACCTTTGGAGGGGAAGGGACACAACGGCTCTCTGCAGGCGCTGCGCAACCGGGCCTGCCGGAAAACAGGTGATCCGGCCGTTCAGCAGTTGCCGTTTGTGTTCGGCAGCAAGCGTGCCGCGCCGGAAAATTTTTTTCTCTCTTGCGCTTTCTTCTGATTAAACTATAATAGTGCATCGCCTCAGGTTGGCGGCAACGCAACGCTTCCCGCAACGGTCGGGAAGATCAGAGAGTTGGTCAAAGTGGTTCAATAATGCAACAGGCGCTTTCGGGAATTACCTGTATTAATGCGCGAATAGGGGTAAATTCCGGCAGAGGCAGTTTTGGTGACCTTTTGCAACGCAAGCGGGCTTTAAAACGTAAAATCCGTTAACTATCAGAAAATAAAGTTTTTATTAGAAAAACAAACACGGACGTTTTGTTGCGTATGCGCAACAGATATGACGCGGGCTCGCTTTATCGAGGATTTTTCCTGCATGTTCAGCGTTTTCCGTCGGGATTCCTGCTGCATTCTCGCAAATTTCAGGAATGCCCGATTCAAAATCCTTTTTTGCCGGTTCCTCCGCTTAACTGGAGTTTTGCCGTCTCCGTCATTGTTTTCATCTTGCTGATAAAACGACTCTTCCCGTCGTGCTCCTGTCCTGGCAGAGAAAGGTTTTGTGTCCGAAGAAAAATGGACCCGCGACGCAAATTTTCCGCTTTTTTGCCCTCGCAGCGGTGTTTTATGCATGGCACGTATGTTGCAAAAAGCCAAAAGCGGAAGAACATGGACAAACGATTATAAAAGCGTGTGTTTTTGCGCCCCATCGTTTGGATTATTACGAAAAGGAAGTGCAAGAAGATGAACGGCAAGTATTTTGATGATTGGACACTCAACGAAGAATTTGTAACGCCTACCCGCACCATCACGGAAACCGACGTGGTCATGTTTGCCGCCACGAGCGGCGACTACAATGAGCTGCACACCAGCGCGGAAGCCACCAAGGCAAATCAATTCGGTCAGAGAATCGCCCACGGCCTTCTGGTTTTGGGAATTTCCCACGGCCTGCTTTTCCGGACGGGCTTTCTGGACCAGACCGCCATCGCCTTTTTAAGCGTCAACGACTGGAAGTTTCAGGCGCCGATCTTTTTTGGAGACACCATCCGGGTGAAATTCAAATGCTCTGAAAAGAAGGAAAGCAAAAGCAAGCAGGATCGGGGGGTGGTTACGTTGTATCTGGAGGTCCTGAATCAGAATGATGTCGTAGTGCAGTCGGGCTACAAGTCCATCATGATGAAACGTATCCAGGACCGGAAATAAGTGCGACGCATGGAGCCCGGCGACGGGTTCTCGCGGGCAACGAGACGGGTAATTCCCGGCCATGTGAAACCCATCAACATTATAAGTGGAGAGGCGAATGTATTTACTGCATAATGAAGATCAAAAAATGTTTGTCGATCAGCTGCGCCGAATGGTCGACGATAAGGTGCGGCCGCGGGCGGCCGAAATCGATGAGAAAGAAGAATTCCCCTGGGATCTGAAGCAGGTCTTTCAGGACATGGGTCTTCTCGGACTCGCCATTCCGGAGGAATACGGCGGCAACAAACAGGGACACCTCTTTACCTGTCTGGCCGTGGAGGAAATCGCGGTGGCATGCGTCAGTTCCTCGCTGATCGTTCAGGGGCAGGCGCTGGGCTGGGAGCCGATCCTGATCGGCGGCACCGAAGAACAGAAAAAGAAATACGGACCGATCATCGCCTCCGGCGAAGCCATCATTTCTTACGGGCTCACCGAACCGGGCGCCGGCTCCGATTCCGGAGCGATGGCGACGCGGGCGGTCAAAAAAGGCGACAAGTACATCATCAACGGAACCAAATGCTTCATTACGAACGGCCCGGTGGCAAACTACATCACCGTTTTCGCCATGACGGACGCCTCCAAGGGCGTGAAAGGCATCAGCGCCTTTATCGTGCCGACCGATTCGCCGGGATTTTCCGTGGCGAAATGGGAAAAGAAAATGGGCATCAAGGGATCTCCCACCGGACAACTCGTCTTTGAAGACGTGGAGATCCCCGCGGAAAATCTGATCGGCCAGGAAGGCAAGGGATTCGTCTACGCGATGAAAACCCTGGACACCTCGCGGCCGGTCATCGGCGCTCAGGCCTGCGGCGTGGCCCGCGGCGCGCTGGAACTGGCCATCAAGTATTCCAAGGAAAGGGTCCAGTTCGGCAAGCCGATCGGCCAGTTCCAGGGCATCGGCTGGATGCTCGCGGATATGGCGGCGGAAGTCGATGCGGCCCGCAGCCTTGTGTATCAGGCCGCGCAGCTCATCGACGAAGACAATCCCAACAAAAGTTATCTTTCTGCAGCGTCCAAGCTGGTGGCGTCGAACACGGCCATGAAAGTGACGACCGACGCGCTCCAGGTCGCGGCCGGCTACGGCTACATGCGGGAGTATCCCTTTGAGCGCATGATGCGCGACGCGAAGATCACGCAAATCTACGAAGGCACCAATCAGATCATGAAGCTGATCATTTCCCGGGAGCTTCTGAAATAGCGGCGGGCATGAGGATATGATGAATCCATCAGACAAAAGCCCGGCGGATGAGACAACGGCGCTGTTGCGGGAAAAAGGGCAGGAGGAACAGGAATTGACCGTTAAAGTCATCGGTTGTTCGGGATATTTTATCAACGGCAATAAAAGAAACAGTGGAGATTTTTTACGAAAGTTAAAGGAGGCTGATCATGTTCAAAGGCAAAATAATTGATCTTACACAGGAGATTTACCAGGGGATGCCTGTTTATCCGGGACACCTCAAAACGGTTATATGGACGCATCTGTCCCACGAAGAATGTCAACGGCAGCTTGGAACCGGATTTTCCTATGAGACCCGCGGCATCATGTTTTGCGATCACGGTCCGACCCATATCGATGCGGTAAGCCATCTTTCGCGCGATCCCAAGGCCGAGTCCATCGATCAGTTGTCTTTGGATAAATGTATTACTTCGGCCATTTGCCTCGATGTAAGCGACATTCCGCAGAAGACCCAGTTCGGGCGGAAAAAAATAGAAGACGAACTTAAAAAATGGAATTTGGATATCCGCAAGGGTGACACGGTGCTCTTCTACACGGCCCAGTACAACCGCTACTACGGAAAGCCGGAATACATGACCGATTATCCCGGGCTGGACCGGGAAGGGACCGAGTTCATCATCGACCAGGGCTGCGTGAATTTCGGCGTCGATTCCTCGAGTCCGGACATGTGGTATGACAAGACCTATCCCTGCCACACGGTCTGCGCCGAACGCGGCATTACCCATATCGAGAATCTCTGCAATCTGGACCAGGTGGCGGGCAAGCGCTTTACCTTCATTGCGCTTCCCCTGAAGATCCGGCAGGGCACAGGGTCTCCGCTGCGCGCAGTGGCGATCCTGGAAGAGTAGTCCGCCCCACGCCCGCAGGAAGCCCCGTGTCCGGCCAAGGGACATAGGACCGCGCGGGGACAGGGCTGGACGGAAAACACGAAAGGAAGTACGAAAAATGAAACCTGTGGAAATATCATTGAAAGACAAGGTCGCCCTGATCACGGGCGCGGCCGGAGGTCTGGGCGGAGCCATTGCCCGGATGTTCGGCGCCGCCGGCGCCAGGGTTTTTTTGCACGATCTCTTTGAGGACAAGCTCAAGGACATCTCCGGCGCCATGGAAGCCGAGGGGATCGAAGCCGGCTACAAGGCTTTGGACATTACCGCCCCCGGCGCTCCCCAGACGCTGGTGAATGCCGCGGTAAGCCGGATGGGAAGAATCGATATCGTGGTGAACTCCGCCGGCATCAACCGGCCTCAGAAATCGGAAGAAGTGACGGAGAAGAACTGGGACGACATCATGAACATCAATTTGCGAGCCATGTTCTTCGTCTCCCAGGCGGCAGGCAAACACATGATAGAGAGAGGAGGTGGCGGAAAGATTATCAACCTTTCCTCGCAAGCGGGCTCTGTGGCTTTACCCCTGCGCGCTGCGTATTGCTCCAGTAAGGGAGGGGTGAACCAGCTGACGCGTACTCTTGCGCTGGAATGGGCGAAACACCGCATCGTGGTCAACGCCGTTGCGCCCACGTTTGTGGAAACACGCTTTACTGCGCAAATGTTCCAGGATGAGGAATTTAAGAAGTATGTGCTCGCAAGTATTCCCCTGGGTCGAATGGTTACGTCGGAGGAGATTGCGAGCGCCGCTTTGTTTCTGGCCTCCGACCTCGCCAACATGATCACGGGCCATGTCCTCGCGGTCGACGGTGGGTGGACAATTCAGTAAGATCGGTTCAAATGGAATGAAAAGAAAGTAAACGACTTTTTAAAAGTTCAGTAAAGGAGGAAGTAACATGCAACATGTAAAACGATTGGGCCAGATCGGTCTGGCGATGCTTCTGGTCGGGTTGATCAGCGCCGGCCTTTTGACCGCTCTGCCGGCGACGGCTTCGGCGCAGCAGAAGACCATCAAGTACGGAACGATGCATCCCCTGACGGGCGCCTATGCCGTCCTGGGTCGGGACCAGATGCGGGCCACCGAAATGGCCGTGGAAGAGTGGAATGCCAAGGGCGGCGTTCTGGGGCACAAGATTATCTGGGTTCACCGGGATGACGAGCTCAAAGGCAACGTCGCCATCCGCAGAGCCAAGGAACTTGTCGAAGAAGAAAAGTGCGACTTCTTCGGCGGAACGCTTTCGGGGTCGATTTCTCTGGCCATGAATGAGTTCGCCTGCAAGACGAAGACGCCCTATGTGGCCTACTGCATGTCGGATATGGTTCTGGGGTCCGACCAGTGCGAATACGGCGCCGCTTTCATGGTGGTTCCGTACGCGGCATCGCTGGCGGTGGCTCAGTATGCTTTCAAAAATGTCGGCAAGAAATGGTTCGCCATCACGGCCGATTACCGTTGGGGGCACAGCCTGCTCGAAGGCTGGCTCTGGCAGAGCCAGCAGATGGGCGGACAGTTCCTGGGCAACGTTTACGTTCCGCTGGGAACGACCGACTTTTCCACCTACTACGCCAAAGTTCTGGCGGCAAAACCCGATTTCATCGTTATGAACAACCTGGGCGCCGATCAGACCGCGGCCATCAAACAGGCCAGCGAGCTGGGGCTTACCAAGAACATGAAAATTTTCTGCACCAAGACGGCCCAGCATACCATCAAAGAGCTGGGATCCGCGTATAACGAAAACGTGATCGGCGGGATGAGCTTCTACTACAAACTGCGGGACAAATATCCCGGAGCCAAGAAGTTCGTCGACAAGTTCATAAAGAAGTACGGCGCGCCCCCCGAGCAGGATGGAGAATGCGGCTATGTCGCCACCAACATTCTGTTTATGGCCATTGAAAAGGCCGGGACCGTGTCCGACAAGAAGAAGATCATGGAAGCCATGCAGGATATCAAGTACCAGTTGACCAAAGGTCCGGAATATGTGCGAGGCTGTGATCGTCAGCGCGTCCAGAGCTATGTTCTGGTCAAAGGCAAGGGCGCCAAGGCCAAGGGCTGGGACCTCGCGGATATCGTCGCGGAGATCCCCGGTGATTCCATCATCATGTCCTGCGCGGACAACGCCAAAAAGCTGCCCTTTATCAATATAAAACTTCCCAAATGATCGAATGATCGCGGGAGAAAGCGCGGGGGAGGCGTCTCCCTCCCCCGCATCAATACTAGAGTTGTGAGAAAAGAGGTTTTATGTTCGAGATTCCTTGGAATGTTATTGCAATGCAGTTTTTTTTCGGAATTGCCCTGGGATGCATCTTCGTGCTTCTCTCAAGCGGGATGTCGATCATCTTCGGCCTTCTGGACGTCGTGAACTTCGCGCACGGCACGTTTGCCATGCTGGGGGCGTACGCCGTCTTCGTCATGATATCGCTGTCGGGCAGTTTTGTCGTGGGGCTGGTGAGCGCCGTCGTGATTGTGGGAATCGTCGGAATGATCGTGGAGTTCCTGTTTCTGAAGCCCCTGTACGGGAAAGATCCCTTGTTGCCGCTCCTTCTCACCTTCGGTCTTTCCGTGGCCATTCCGGATCTCATCAAGATCATCTTCGGCCTGATCGGGAAACCGGTTAACTATCCGGAAGCGCTGAGCGGCACCCTGGTGCTGGGCTCCATCATTCTTCCCGGTTACCGCCTGTTCATCATTCTGTTTACGCTGGTGGCGCTGATCTCTCTGTGGCTCTTTCTCAAGAGAAGCGATCTGGGCATGATTATCCGCGCGTCCACCCGGGACAGCCTGATGGTGCAGACCCTCGGGATTAACGTTTCCCGGATCTGGACATTCGGCTTCGGCCTTGGCGTGGGCCTGGCGGCGTTGGCCGGCGCCATTGCGGCGCCCATGATGTCGGCCACCCCGGACATGGGCGTGGACATGACCATGACAGCCTTCGTCGTCACCGTTGTGGGCGGACTCGGATCGCTGGGCGGGGCGATCGTCGGCGGACTTCTGATCGGCCTGGTCGTCGCGTTCACCGCTTTTGTCGCCGGCGAGTATTCTTCGGTGTCCATGTATTTCTGCATGGCCCTGATCCTGCTGGTCAGACCGAGGGGGCTCTTTGGAGAACAGGGCCGCGAATAAACAGGCCCAGTTTTTTAACGCTGCGACCTGCGGCGCAGGAATGTAATGAAGGAAACGTACCGCTGCTCCCCGGGGAGGCGACCCGGCGCAGCGTCACAGAAAAAGGATCTTTCATGTTTGATTTCAGATTTGTTTGCAAAGCTCGATTTGCATTGAGAGAGAGGAAACATTGAGCATGGTTAACGATAACACAAACGCAACTAAAGTGCAGGAACTGCATGCACCTCCCAAACCGATAGTCGTCTACGGAACAATTTTTGTTCTGCTGTTTCTTCCCCTGGTGCTTTCCACGCCGCTGGCGACGGAAATTCTCATCTGGGCGATTTTCGGAATGGGGTTCAATCTGCTTTTGGGATACACGGGTGTTCTCTCCTTCGGACACGCCGCGTATTTCGGCCTGGGCGCCTACAGCTCCGGATTGGCGTTCCGCTATCTGGATGCCAGCCTTCCCGTCGGCATTGCGGCCGGCGTCCTGGCCCCGATGCTTCTGGCATGTTTCATCGGCGCCCTGGCGATCCGGAAAAGAGGCGTGTACTTCGCGATGATCTCCCTGGCGTTCGCCCAGATGCTTTACTTCATGGCGCTGTCGCCGCTGAAGCACATCACCCGCGGTGAGGACGGCCTGACGCATATCCCCACGATGGCGATCTTTTCCTTTTCCCTGGGCAAGCCGCTGCCGCTGTACTACTTCGTTCTGGTGGTCACGGCCATCATGCTGTTCGCGACGTGGCGCATCCTGCAGTCGCCCTTCGGCAAGCTGTTGCAGGCCTTCCGCGAAAACGAGGAACGGGCCAAAGCCTGCGGCTACAACACGACCATGGTGAAATTCTGGTCGCTCGTCATTTCGGCGTTTTACGCGGGACTGGCCGGATCGCTCAATACGGTTTATCTCGGCTACGTGCCGCTGACCACGCTGTTCTGGCTCACGTCGGGCACAATGGTGATGATGACCATTCTCGGCGGCAAAGGAACATTTCTCGGTCCGCTGGTCGGCGTCGGCGTCTTTCTTTTTCTCCAGAACACGATCAGTTTGATTACGCCCCGCTGGGAGCTTTTCGTGGGCGCCATGTTTGTTGCCATCATTCTGCTCTTCCCCGGAGGCATCATGGGAACCCTGGAGGAAAAACTGATGGCCTACCGGATGAAACGGGCCAGTAAATAGGTGAAGGAGAGTCTTATGTTGTTGCGGACAGAAAAAATATGCAAGTACTTCGGCGGGCTCAAAGCCGTGGACGAAGTGGATTTCGTTTTGAAGAAAGGTCAGCTCAAGTCCATCATCGGACCCAACGGCGCCGGCAAAACCACCCTGTTTAACCTGATTGCGGGCGCCTATCTGCCGACCAAAGGAAAAGTCTTTTTGAAGGACAAGGATATCTCCCGCCTCACCCTGAACCGGGTGTCCCGCCTGGGCGTCGTCAAGACCTATCAGATCAACCACATTTTCCCGAATCTGTCGGTCTTTGAAAATATCCGCATTGCCGCCCAGGTCCGGAAGACCTCCTACAATTTCTGGCGGCAGGCTGCCTCCTACCGGGAGCTCAACGAACTGGCGGAAGAAATCATGACGCAGGTGGATTTGCAGGAAAAAAGAAACTGGCCGGCGTCGACCCTCTCTCACGGGGAAAGACGCTATCTGGAAATCGGGATCGCCCTGGCCACCAAGCCGGAGATTCTGCTTCTGGACGAACCGACGGCGGGCATGAGCTGCGCCGAGACGAACCAGTGCGCGGAGATGATCAAGAAGCTCAACACGGAGCTCGGCCTCAGCGTTGTTCTGGTCGAGCACGACATGAGCGTGGTGATGAGCATTTCCGAGGAAATCCTGGTGATGAACGAGGGAAGAACCCTGACGGAGGGAACCCCCCGCGAGGTCAGCGATAACGAAGAAGTACAGCGAGTCTATCTCGGATAAAGGTGGAAGCATGCTAAGATTGGAAGATATAAATACGTATTATGGCTACAGCCATATTCTGCAGGGGGTTTCCCTGGAAGTCAAGGAAGGCGAGATCGTGGTTCTTCTGGGGCGAAACGGCGTCGGGAAAACCACCACAATGAAAACCATCATGGGGGTTCAGCCTCCGAAGTCCGGAAAGGTGTTTTTTCTCGAGGACAACATCGCGGGTCAGGCGCCGCACAAAATTTCCCGCAAGGGCATTTCTCTCATTCCGGAAGACCGGCGGGTAATTCCCAACCTGACGGTTCTGGAAAACCTCCGGCTGGGATCGCTCATGCACACCAAGCCCGACGAGCGGGAAGGCCTGTTGGAGATGTGCTTTGCTTATTTTCCGCGCCTCAAGGAACGCATCAAGCATATGGGCGGCAACCTCTCCGGCGGCGAGCAGCAGATGCTGACCATCGCCCGGGCGCTGATGGGCCGGCCGAAGCTGATGCTGATCGACGAACCGAGCGAAGGGCTGGCGCCCAAGATCGTGCATGAGATCATGGAAATCATCAAACAGCTCCAGAAGGACGGCAGAACCATCATGCTGGTGGAGCAGCACATGGAGATCGCCATGCGGCTCAGCGACAATCAGCGGGCGTACATCATGGAAAAGGGCCAGATCCGCATGTGCGGGACACTGGACGAATTGAGCTGCAGGATGGATGAGGTCGTTCAGTGTCTGGGTGTGAAGGTTTAAAGACAATTCTGGTGATCGGCACCCTCGACACCAAAGGGGAGGAGTGCCTTCACATCAGGGATCTGGTTTTGCAAAACGGATGCCGCGCCATGCTGATCGATCCCGGTCCGCTCGGCCGGCCGCTGGTTCGTGGAGACATTTCCCGCGAGGAGGTTGCTCAAAAAGCCGGCTGGAATCTGGCGGACCTTGTGGAAACCCGCGACAAGGGAAAAATCATCCAAACCATGACCGACGGCCTTACGGCCTGGGTTGAAAAGCTGTATCAGGAAGGCAAAATCCAGGGCGTGATCGCGCTCGGCGGCGGCCAGGGCACCGCAATGGGAACGGCCGCCATGCAGCCGCTGCCGCTGGGATTTCCGAAAGTCATGGTGAGTACGATCGCTTCGGGAGATCTGCGCCCCTTTCTGCGCACCAAGGACATCGCCGTTTTTCCGTCCGTCACGGACGTCTTCGGCCTCAACTACGTTTTTACCCGCCTTCTGGAAAATGCGGTTTCTGCCCTCCTGGGCATGGTGAGGGCGTACCGCCCCATCCAGAAGGGAAAGAAAAAAGTGATCGGCGCCACTGCGTTCGGCGTCGTTACGCCGGGGCTCATGAAAATGAAGCGCCTCCTGGAAGAGCAGGGCCTGGAAATGATTCTCTTTCATGCGACGGGAACCGGCGGAACCGTCATGGAGGAGATGGCCCGCAGCGGGTACTTCGACGGCGTTCTGGACTGGACGACCCATGAAGTGGTCGATGAAGTGGGCAAAGGCGTTTTCGCTCCGGGCCGGGAACGGCTGGACAGCCTGGCGAAGATTGCGGTGCCGTGGATCCTGGCGCCGGGCGCCATCGACTACATCTGTCAAGGCGGCTACGAACAGCTGCCGCCGCGCTGGAAGAGACGAAAGCACATCATCCACAACGCCAACATCACGCTGGTCCGGGCCACGGCCGACGAGATGGCGGCCGCCGCCCGCTTTCTCGTCCGGAAGATCAACAAGGCGATCGGTCCCGTTCAGATTCTGATACCGCTTGGGGGATTTTCCGAACCCAACGCGCCGGGGAAGCCCTTTTACGATCCCGCCGCGGACCGGGAATTTATCCGGGTTCTGAAAGCGGGGTTGAGGAAAGATATCGAGCTTTATGAAATGAATGCCCATATCAACGACGACGCTTTTATCGGCGAGGCGTTCAGGCGGATGATGGACATGCTCAAAAAATACAATCGCTGACGATGAGGAAATGAATGATGGATGTACGTATCTACCCTTTTAATACAGGATTCATCCGGCTCGACAAGGGCGCCTATATCACGCCGGGCGACGGCTATGGTATGGAAGTGGAGGTTCCCACCTGGGCGTTTTTCGTGACGGACGGAAAAGAGAAACTGCTGGTCGATACCGGGATGAGCGAGACCAAGACGGCCGACTGGCATCACCGGGGATCCTATCAGCCGGAAGGATTCCGGATTGACGAACACCTGGAAAAACTTGGCGTCACGCCCGGAGACATCGATGCGGTTTTTTTCACGCATCTGCACTGGGACCATTGCTCGAACATGAAACTGTTCACCAATGCCCGTTTTTACGTACACGCGAAGGAGCTGGCCTTTGCGCGCGATCCGCATCTTTTGTACTTCAAATCCTACGAATCCAAAAAGCTGGGCGTGGTTGCTCCTTTTGCAGGCGTGCCGTTTCGGACCGTGGACGGAGAGTTCCGGTACAACGATTTCATTACGCTCTTCCCCACGCCGGGCCATTGCCCCGGCCACCAGTCGGTGGAGGTTAAAACCGCTCAGGGTACGTATGTGATTGCCGGCGACGCCGTGTTCGCCGATGAAAACCTGAAGCCGGACACGCACCGCGGCCTGCCTTTCACTCCGATGGGCCGCTACGTCAACGTCTTTGAGATGTTCGACAGCATGGAGAAAATTCTCGCGCGCGCGGACCATATTCTCACCGGCCACGGAATGGGCGTGTCCTTTAAACAGGTTTACCCATAGAGGATAAAACGATGGTTTCCTGGCCGGATGAAAGAAAGGCATTCCTTAAGGTGTGCCGCAGGGCTTTTGAAGCGGGCCTGCAAGTCTCGACGGGGGGCAATCTGAGCCTGAAGCTGCCGGACGGTCTGTATCTGGTCAAGCCCAGCGGCATCGCGCTTTACGATCTCACGGCGGAAGACCTGCTCCTGGCCGACGCCGCGGGAAAAACCGTGGCGGGAAGCGGCAAGCCCACGAAGGAAATCGGGACGCACTTGAGCATTTACCGGCGACGCGCGGATGTCGGCGGCGTTGTCCACTATCATCCGCCGTACGCGACGGCTTTTGCGGTTAGCGCCCGAACGATTCCGCTTTTGACGGTTCACGCCGAGCGGATTCTGGGAAGCCTTCCCGTCATTCCGCCCGGCCCCGAAGGAAGCGAAACCCTGGGACGGCAGGTGGAGGAGACCTTCGCGGATCCCCGCATCAAGGCCGCGCTCCTGGCCGGCCACGGTATTCTGGCGGCGGGCCGGGATCTTACCGAGGCGCAAAACCTGGCGGAACTGGTTGAGGAAACGGCCAAGATCGCCTTTCTTACCGACCGGCTGCCGCCCGGCTAAAAGAACAGGCAAAGGACGATCCATGAAACAAGACATGCCGAGCTGCGGCGGTTGCCGGACCTGCGAAATGCTCTGTTCCTTTCATCATACCGGCTCTTACAATCCGTCGGTATCGAGCATTAAGATTCTGGAGAAGGAAGAAGGCGCCGGTTATATCGTCGCGCTTCTGGAGGAAAACGGACCCGCCGGATTCGCCTGCGATCTCTGCCGGGGGCTGGACCGGCCGCTGTGCGTGAAGGTCTGCAAGGAGGAAAAAGATCTGGTGACTATTCTCAAAAAACTGGAAGAGCGGCGGGGAGGATCCGTTTCGTGACCGAATTTTCCTATGGCGGAAAGATTCTCCGCGTGAATCTGACCAGCGGCGAAATGCGCACCGAACCCACCGCGCGCTACGCCCGGGAATGGATCGGCGCCTCAGGCATTGCCGTCAAGATTCTCTTTGACGAGCTGCGCTCCTGGGTGACGCCCTACGATCCGGCAAACCTGCTGATCTTCGGCGCGGGCGCCCTGCAGGGCACGCCGGCGCCGGGCGCCTGTAAAATGAACGCCAGCAGCCTGGGGCCGCTCACCGGCGGCTGGGCGAGCGGCTGCAGCGACAGTTACGTGGGCGGCCAGCTCAAGTACGCGGGCTACGATTCCGTAGTGATTGAAGGCCGCGCGCGCCGTCCCGTTTATCTGTGGATCACGGACGGCGGCGTCGAACTGCGCGACGCCTCCGGACTCTGGGGCGCGACCACCTGGGAAACCTTAGACGGCATCCGCCGGGAGCTTGGCGACAACCGGCTGCACTGCGTCTCCATCGGACCGGCCGGAGAAAATCTGGTGCGTGGCGCCTGCATCATTCAGGACAAGGGCAGGGCGTTCGGACGCTGCGGCCTGGGCGCGGTCATGGGGTCCAAAAACCTCAAAGCGCTGGTCGCCAGGGGAACCGGGGCGATCCGGGTAGCCAGGCCCGACGCGTTTCTGGAGGCGGTCGGCGATGTTCGGAAAATGTTTGAAAAAGCCAAAAGCAGGGACAATTTCCGCAAATACGGAACCCTCTCCTGCCTGCCCCGGAAACAGGAAGTCTGCGGTCTGCCCTATCGCAATTTTCAGGACTGCTCCCTTCCCGAAGATTTGCTGGCGAAGATCGATCCGCGCAAAACCATCGAAAAATACGAAGTCTCCCGCCAGAGCTTTCCGGGCTGCGTTTTGGGCTGCGGCCGCCATCTGCACATTACCGAGGGCCCCTATGCGGGTCTGCGGACGGAGGCCTGCCAGCACGAGGCCATGGGAACGCTGCAGACGCGTCTGGCCATTGCCGAGCCGACGTTTCTTTTCAAAGCCAATGCCCTGTGCGATCAGCTGGGGCTGGACGTGGACGCGGCGGGCGGCGCTCTCGGCTGGGCCATGGAGTGCTACCAGCGAGGCATTCTGACCGAAAAAGATACGGACGGAGAGCCGCTCCTCTGGGGGGATGCACCGGCCGCGCTTTCCTGGATTGAAAAGATCGCCTACCGCCGGGGCTTCGGCAATATTCTTGCGGAAGGCTGCGCGCGCGCGGCCGATATCGTCGGCCGGCAGAGCGCCTACTTCGCCATGCACATCAAGGGTCAGGATCTCTACGAGCAGTGCCGCGGCTCCAACGGCTGGCTTCTGGGCGCCGCCACCTCGACGCGGGGCGGCGGCCACACCACCGGCGCCATCGTGATTGAAACCGTAGGCGAGCTGGACCGCGAAAAAGCCTTGCAGGTTTACGGCGCGGACAACGTGGACAAGCCGCTCGAGTATACCGGCAAGGCCGGCATCGTGATGTACATGGAAGCCCTCTCGCGGATCGCCAATTCGCTGGGCGTCTGTCTGTACAGCACCACCTGCTGGGACCTGGAGCAGATCGATCTGCCCCAGATGGCCCGTCTGTATTCGGAAGCCACGGGCCGGAAAACGTCGGTGGATGATTTGAAGCGCATCGCCATGCGGCAGCTGAATCTCGAAAAGGCCCTGAACCTGCGGTTCACGGACTTTGACCGCCGCCACGACATGCCCACGCCGCGGGACTTGTGCGAAGCCATCCCCTCCGGAAATCTGGCGGGTTGGAAACTCGACGCGAAAAAGTACAACGCCATGCTCGACGAGTATTACGAGCTGCATGGATGGAACAAGAAAAACAGCTTTCCGACCAGAAAAACGCTTGAGGACCTGGATCTGGCTTATGTGGCGGATGAGCTTGCGCGCCTGGGCAAACTGGGCTGAAAGACACTGTCAAGAAAGGAGATAAAATAAAATGATCACAGCAACACTGTTCCCCGGAAAATACATCCAGGGCTACGACGCCATTGCCGGTCTTCAGGAGTGGGCCCGCCGCTACGGCCGGAAAGCCTTCGTCATCGGCAGTCCGTCAACGTTTACGGCCATCGTTCCCCGGATTCTTGCGGCGGTGCAGGAATCGGTGGAGGTTGTCGCCGAACCTTTCGCGCGGGAATGTTCGGATGAAGAAATTGCGCGGCTGAAAAGCATCGCCGTCGAAAAGGCCTGCGACGTGGTCGTCGGCGTCGGCGGCGGCAAGACGCTCGATACGGCGAAAGCCGTGGCCCATGAGATGAACGTCCCCGTGATCATCGCGCCCACCATCGCTTCCACGGACGCCCCGTGCAGCTCGCTGTCCGTGATTTACCGACCGGACACGGGGCGCATCAAGCGCGTGCTGATGCTCAGGCGCAATCCCGATGTGGTGCTGGTCGATACCAAAATTATCGCGGCCTCTCCCGAGCGGTTTCTCGTGGCCGGCATGGGCGACGCCCTGGGAACCTGGTTCGAAGCGGAATCCTGCCGCCTCAAATACGCGAAAAACATGGTCCGCGCTTACAGCTCCATGACGGCCCAGACCATGGCGCGCCTCTGCTACGAAACGCTTCTCGAGTACGGCCCGGCCGCAAAGATGGCCTGCCGACAGCACGTTGTCATTCCGGCGCTCGAACATGTGGTGGAAGCCAACACGCTGCTTTCCGGCGTCGGCTTTGAAAGCGCGGGGCTTGCGGCCGCTCACGCCATTCAGGACGGACTCAACGCCCTGGATAAGGAACACCAGTATTACCATGGCGAAAAGGTGGCCTTCGGCACGCTCGTTTCCCTGTTTCTGACGGACAAGCCGTCGGAGATTGTTGATGACGTGTATGATTTCTGCGCGGCGGTCGGTTTGCCGACAACACTTGCCGAGCTCGGCCTCTCCGGCTTGTCCGACGCGGACATCGCCAAAATCGCTTCGATTGCATGCGCGGAAAAGGAAACCATCCACAACGAGCTCATCCCCGTGACGCCCGGCGCGGTTATTGCGGCGATTCGCGTGGCAAACGAAGAAGGCCTGCGGCGAAAAAACGCACAATAAACAGGGCGGCCCCTCGGCCTTTAAAAAACCTCAAGGTATCCAACCATGAATTGTGTAAAAAAGTGGTAAATACCTGAAAAGAAACACGGAGGCGTAGTCCCCCCCTCCGTGTTTCGCTTTTTCTTGCCTTTCCGGGCGGCGCCTGCTTTCCCGTTACTTTTCATCTTTACAAAACCCGATCTTCCTGATTAAATCCGGACATTAATAAAAGAGGAGCCTTTCCATGACCCAAACACATCTGCCCGAATATGAGTATGATATCGTTATTGTCGGCGGCGGTCCCGCCGGCTACACGGCCGGCATTTACGCGGCGCGCGCCGCGCTCAAAACGCTGCTGGTCGAAGGCGCGGGCACGGTCAGCCAGATTACCATTACGGACATGATTGAAAATTATCCCGGCATTCCCGACGGAATCGGCGGGTTTGAATTAATGCAGCTTTTCAAAAAACAGGCGCTCAAGTTCGGTCTGGAAATTGCCGCCAAGGACGTGACGGCCGTTCGACAGGCATCCGCCGACCCCGTCATCTGGGAAGTGGCGGCCGGCGACCGGACATACAGGGCGCTGGCTGTGATTGTCGCTACCGGCGCGATGTGGCGGAGTCTGGGCGTTCCGGGCGAGGCGGCGTTTGTAGGCCGCGGCGTTTCTTACTGCGCGACCTGCGACGGGCCTTTTTACCGCAACCGCACCGTGGTCGTGGTGGGCGGCGGCGACACGGCCATTCAGGAAGCGCTTTTTCTGACGCATTTTGCCGACCGGGTGATCGTGATTCACCGGCGCGACCGGCTGCGGGCGGCGGGCATGCTGCAAAACCGCGCGTTTGCCGAAAAGAAAATTGAGTTCGTCTGGAATGCGACCGTCGAAGAAATCACCGGCGCGGAGTTCGTCACCGGCGTCCGGGTGAAAGACGTCAAGACCGGCGCCGTTTCCGAAATTGCTGCCGACGGGGCGTTTATTTTTGTCGGGCGCCTGCCCTACACGGAAGTTTTTCAAGGCCTGGTGACGATGGACAAAACCGGTTTTATCGTGACCGATGAAAATCTGCGCACCGACGCATCCGGCATCTTCGCCGCAGGGGATTGCCGTGCGAAGCAATTCCGCCAGGTCGTTACCGCCACGGGCGACGGCGCCAACGCGGCCAACAGCGCGGAGCTTTATCTCGACGAGCTGAAAGGACGGACGTATTAACGATCGGGACGGCGGCCGTCCCCGTCGGGACCGATCATCAGAAGTTCATCCGAAACCTTACAGTAAAAGGACATCTAAAAGTGGATTCTTTCGTCAGCGCCTGGCAGCACCTGCCTTCGCACATCAGTCCCGTGCTTTTCAGCATCGGTTCTTTTCAGCTCAGGTACTACAGCCTCATGTACCTGGTGGCCTTCGCCGTTGTCTACGGCTTGTTTTACTACCGGATCCGCCGCAGGGAAATTTCCATCACGGCGGAGCATTTTCAGGATTACCTCCTCTGGGCGATGGTCGGTCTGATTGTCGGCGCCCGCCTGGGCTACGCGCTCTTTTACAATTTCAGCTACTACCTCGCGCATCCGCTGGAAATCATCCTGCCGTTTGATTTTTCCGACGGTTTTCGCTTTGTCGGTTTAAGCGGCATGTCCTATCACGGCGGACTGATCGGCGTGGTGGCCGTCACGCTGTTTTTTTGCCGCCGGCATAAGATCCATTTCTGGCGGTTCGGCGACTGGCTCTGCGCCGCCGCGCCCCTGGGCTACCTGTTCGGCCGGATAGGCAATTTTCTCAACGGCGAGCTCTGGGGGCGCGCCACGACCGTGCCCTGGGGCATGGTTTTCCCGCTGGATGCGACCGGGGCCCTGCGCCATCCCTCGCAGCTTTACGAAGCGCTGTTCGAGGGGCTGTTTTTATTCGTTGTGCTGTGGTCGATCCGGAAACATAATCCCTTTGACGGCTTTACGGTCGGCCTGTACATTTTCGGCTACGGCCTGGTGCGTTTCTTTATAGAGTTCTTTCGCGAACCGGACGCGCACCTGGGCTTTGTTCTGGGATTCAACACCATGGGACAGGTGTTGTGCGTTTTAATGATGCTGGCGGGGATGGCGATCATCCTCTGGCGTAGGCGCGCGGGGGCGCGGGCAAAATAATTCGGGAGGTTTCTATGGCAAAGAATCTGGTCATTGTCGGCGGAGGAGCGGGCGGCGGAGCCACAGCGGCGGAAGCGAAACGGACCGATCCGTCTTTGAATGTCATCATGCTGGAGCAGGGCAGGTTCGTCGCCTTTGCCGCCTGACCGATGCCCTATTACATCGGCGATGTAATCCAGGACGAAAAGAAGCTGATTGCCCGCACGCCGGAAAAATTCCGCGCCGGCGGCATTGACGCGCGGCTTGAGACGAGGGTGTCCGGCATCGATACGGCCGGAGGCGCAGTCGAACTGGCGGACGGGCGCAAACTGCCCTACGACATCCTGGTGATGGCGACGGGCACGTCCGCGTTTGTGCCGGACCTGCCGGGACTCGACCTGCCGGGCGTGGTTTCGCTGCGCAATCTGGAGGACGCCATCGCCATCAAGGCAAGGCTTCGCGATAAGAAGGTCAGGCGCGTGGTGATCGTGGGCGGCGGCTTCATCGGTCTGGAAATGTGCGAGTCGCTCGCCGCGGCAAATATCGCAACGACGATTATCCACAAGGACCCGCTGCCGGCCAACCGCTGGGATGCGGCTTTGTCGCAAATGATGCTCGACGAGCTGCACGCGCACGGTGTGGAATTTGTCGGGGGCGCCTCCGCCCGGGCCGTTGCGGAAGGAAAAAACGCGCCGCTTTGCGTCGCGACGGACCAGGGGGATTTTGAAGGCGATCTGGTGCTTCTGGCCATCGGCGTCCGGCCCGACTCAACGCTGGCCCGGGCGACGGGCCTGAAAATCGGCGCGTCGGGGGCGATCGCCGTCGATTTTTCGCAGAGGACCTCCATCGAAAACATTTACGCGGCGGGCGACTGCTGCGAATCGTTTCACCGGGTCAGCCGCCGCTGGGTGAACATTCCCCTGGGCGACATCGCCAACAAGCAGGGCCGCGTCGCCGGACGCACCATCGGCGGAAAGCCGATGCTCTTTGAAGGCATCGTCGGCGCCCAGTCGTTTCGTTTGTTCGGTCTGGAATGCGCGGCCACGGGCCTTTCGGAACGCGAAGCGGCCGCCGCGGGTTTTTCGCCGATAAACAACATCACCTGGGGAAGCGCCATGGCGCCCGCGCTCGGCCTGAGGAAAATCGGCCTGAAACTGACGGCCGACCGGTCGACCGGCCGGCTTTTGGGCGCGCAGGCGGTGGGCGTTGCCGGCGCGGTGGGCAGGATCAACGCGCTTTCCGTCGCGCTGTGGTCGGGGCTCGATCTCGATGCGGTAGGATGGCTCGATCTGGCCTATTCCCCGCCTTTCAGCCCGTCGTGGGACATCATCCATAACGCGGCGCAGGCGCTCGGTCGTTTGCTGTAGCGGAAGGATGCCAATTTCATGATCTGGTGGTGGATATTTTTC
>JAAYDW010000036.1 GCA_012729055.1 Deltaproteobacteria bacterium | reverse complement strand
CAGGTCCGCCGATGGCGAGGCTAAAGCCTCGCCCTACGTGATTTGTTGGCAGGGAACGGTCGCGATAACCTGATGACCTGAAGGTCACGCGAAACGGCTCGAGGTCGCAAGACCGTTCCCGACAACCCGCCGATTCCGGGTCACCACCTCCGTCACTTCGTGACACCTCCGCCTAACCTGAAGGTTACAAGTGCGGAGGACACTAAAGTGATCCATCATCCACTAGCTACGAGCCACGAGCTACGAGCCACGAGCTATGAGCTACGAGCCATCAGCTACGAGCCATCAGCTACGAGCTACGACCCGGTTCAGCGCAAAAGGATTTTTGTGTCGGCATTTTCTTTGACCAGTTTGTCGCCCACCGATGTTCCGCAGTAAACGCAACTGTAGTCGTACTTATCGCCTTCGGCAAGAACCAGCAGCAGCCTTTTCCGCACCGGCACGGCGCGGCGGCATTGCGGACAGTATAATTCCGTGGCGTCGAAATCCTTGTAGGAAGGCTTCATTTGCATAATCTCCCGGTTTTATTAATCATTGAGAGCGGGTTTTTGATCCCCGCATAAACTGCGCGTCCGATACCCTGACGGCTATGCGAAACGCAACGGGTGCTTGTCATCTTTCCCGGTCCGGAATTTTTTCCCAGTCGGCCAGCCAGACGGCCGCTTCGCTGTCGCTCGGCGCCCGCCAGTCGCCGCGCGGAGAAAGCGATCCGCCGGACCCCACTTTGGGACCGTTGGGAACGCAGGAGCGCTTGTACTGGGAGGTTTTAAAAAACCGGACCAGGTAAACGTAAAGCCATTTCTTGATGTCTTTCAGGCTGTAGCGGTTTTGCTTTTCCGGCGGAACGTCCGGCCAGGCCCCTTTGGCTTTATCTTTCCAGGCCAGGTAGGCCAGGAAGGCGACCTTGGAAGGCGGATAGCCGAAACGCGTGATGTAATAATTGTTGAAGTCCTGCAATTCGTAGGGGCCGATGGCGGCTTCCGTTTTCTGGTGCGGCTCGCCGTTTGCTTCGCCGGGAATCAGTTCCGGCGAAATTTCCGTCGTCAGAACCGCAAGCAGGATATCCGAAACCTCCGCTGAAAACTGTCCGGTTTGCGCGACCCACCGGATCAGGTACTGAATCAGGGTTTTGGGCACGCTGGCATTGACGTTGTAATGCGACATGTGGTCGCCGATGCCGTAGGTGCTCCATCCCAGCGCCAGTTCGCTTAAATCGCCCGTGCCGACGACGAGCGCGTTTTTCATGTTGGCCAGGCGGAAAAGATGGGCCGACCGCTGGCCCGCCTGCACGTTTTCAAAGGCGATGTCGTAGAGCTTCTTCCCGCGGATGAACGGATGGCCGATGTCTTTCAGCATCTGGAGGCAGGCGGGTTTGATATCCACTTCGTTGGCTTCCACGCCCAGGGCTTTCATGAGGCGAATTGCGTTTCTGTATGTTTTGTCGGATGTTCCGAAGGCCGGCAGCGTATAGGCCTTGACCTGCGTGCGCGGGCGGCCCAGAAGGTCCATGGTTTTGGCCGCCACGATGAGCGCATGCGTGGAATCCAGACCGCCGGACACGCCGATCACGAGATTGGGAATGCCGGAAGATTTCAACCGCTGCGCCAGTCCCTGAACCTGAATATTGTATGCTTCGTAGCAGCGCGAGTCGCGTTTTTCCGGGTCCGCCGGGATGTAGGGAAAGCGCGGAATATCACGGTCCGGGAGCAGCCTCCCCTGCGGGCAGGATACTTCGTATTCCACTGTCCGGAAGGCGGCAATCCGATTTTTGTGATCGGCTGCGTTTTGTCCGAAGGTGGTAAGCCGCATGCGGTCCTGCGCCAGACGGTCCAGATCCACATCGGCCCGGATCATCTGGTCCGACATGGCAAACCGCCGGGATTCCCGAAGCAGCGTGCCGTTTTCGTAAATCATGGCATGGCCGTCCCAGGCCAGGTCCGTGGTGGATTCGCCGAAACCCGCGTCGGCATACAGGTAAGCCGCAACGCAGCGCGCCGACTGGTTGGCGGCCAGTTGCTGCCGGTATTCGGATTTGCCGATGGTGATGTTGGACGCGGACAGATTGCCGATGACCGTGGCGCCCGCCATCGCGGCGAAACTCGAGGGGGGAATGGGAACCCAGACGTCCTCGCAGATTTCAAAGTAGACATTGAAGTTTTTCAGATTGGCGGCCTTGAAAATCAGATTCGCGCCGAAGGGAATTTCCTTCTGTCCGGCCAGACTGATGGTAGAAGCCGGCGCAGCGGAAGCCGGAGCAAACTGCCTGGCTTCGTAATACTCGCGGTAGTTCGGCAGGTAGGATTTCACGGCCACGCCGAGAATCCGTCCCCGGTAAAAGACCACGGCGCAGTTATAGAGGCGGCAGTCCACAACCAGCGGCGCTCCGCAGGCGAAAACCAGGTTCAATGAGGCGGACGCCCCCCGCAGGGAAACCAGCGCTTCTTCGACGCCGGACAAAAGGGCCGTCTGGTGAAACAGGTCGTCGTTGGAATAAGCGGAAAGCCCCAGCTCCGGAAAGATGGCGAGCAGGGCTTTTTCCCGCGCCGCTTTCCGGGCCATTTCGATGGTCCGGCGCGTGTTGAACGCCACGTCGGCAACCCGGACTTCGGGAATACAGACCGCGGTGCGGACAAAACCCTGCGCGTAGAGATTGAAAAAATTCCGGGCGGTCATGCGGTTATCCTTTCTCAACATAGGCATAGGCGCTGTGATTGTGGATGCTTTCGAAATTTTCCGCCTCGATGCTGTACCAGGGGAAATTGGCGTCGGCATTGAGCTTCACGGCCACGCTGCGCACCAGGTCCTCGACAAATTTCGGATTCTTGTAAGCTTTTTCCGTGACGAATTTTTCATCCACGCGCTTGAGCAGGGAATATACCTCACCGCTGGCCGAATCTTCAACGATTTTTATAAGATCTTCAATCCAGAAGAATTTTTTGAAGCGAACCTTGACGGTGACGATGCTGCGCTGGTTGTGCGCGCCGAAAGCGCTGATTTCCTTCGAGCAGGGGCACAAGGTGGTGACCGGCACGACCACGCCCACCAGAAAGTCCGTTTTTTCGGCGCTGTTTTCTCCGGCGAACAGGCAGCGGTACTCCATCATGCTCTTGGCTCCGGAAACCGGCGCCATTTTCTTGATGAAATAGGGAAACTCGATTTCCATGTGCGCGGACTGGGCGCGGAGCTTTTGCCGCATCTTGTCCAGAATCGTCTGAAACGTCTTGATGTTGATCTGTCCGCGGAAGTCGTTCAGCACTTCCACAAACCGGCTCATGTGCGTTCCTTTGAAATGGTGCGGCAGATTGACGTACATATTGATCGTGGCGTTGACCGGCTGCGTTCCGCGCGCGCGGTCCAGCACGATGATCGGGTACTTGATATTTTTCACCCCGACCTTTTTGATATCGATATTGCGAAAATCTTTCTGGCTTTGAATGTCGATCATTTTAGTCATTTAGGCTGCAGGCTTTTAGGCTGTCGGGAATAAAAATTTTTCTAAAAGCCCAACAGCCTACAGCCTAATCCTCTCTGTAAGTTACCGCCGCATTTTCCGATTCCCAGACCTTGACGGCCAGCAGTTTAATCCCGGCTTCCCGGACACTGTCTTTTAATTCCCGGTAAATCAAATAAGCGATATTTTCCGAGGACGGATTTTTCCCCGCGAAAAAGGGAAGGTCGTTCAAATGCTGGTGGTCCATGCGATTGAGGACATCCTGAAGCCATTTCTTCACCAGGCGGAAATCGATCAGAATGCCTTCGGAATTCAATGCCGGCGCGCCGACGGTGACCTCCACCTTGAAATTGTGCCCGTGCAGCTCCTCGCACTTGCCGCCGATTTCCGCGAGCAGATGGGCCGCGGAAAAGGATTTGATAATTGTGACTTCAAACATGCCGTCCGTCCTTTTATGTATGTTCCGTTTCGCTTAAAGAAAAGTCATAACCTTTTTTCTTGCGTCTTTGGGCACTTCCTATCATAAATCCACCTTAAGGGAAAACAGTTTCCGGAACTGGTGAAAATGGACCGGTGACCGGTGAAAATGACCCATTTTTCCCGAAAAAGGGCCGATTCTCCCAGTGACCCCTGTCACGGGGGAGTGCGTAATGGAGCGATATGTCTCCCGAATGAAAATGACACGAAAAGTGGCATATCAATTGCTAAAGATGTATAAACTACAGTGAAAGGCGTGCAAAAATAAGGCGGTACGAGAGGTGAAAACATCAAATTAATCGTTGAAAAAAACAATTTAATGTGTAAGAGACATAAACACAGTAACAATCCCAAAACACTTATTGTCAAGGAAGGAGGAATTTTATGTTGAAAGCATTTCGCAGAAAATCAGGTCAGAAAGGTTTTACGCTGATCGAGTTGATGATCGTTATCGCGATCATCGGTATTTTGGCGGCCATCGCCATCCCGCAGTTTGTAACCTACCGGCAGAAGGGGTACAACACCCAGGCCAAAGGGGAGTTGAAGAGCTTCTACACGGCATGTCAGGCGTATTTTGCGGATAACCCTGGTACAACGACATGTGCGGTATCTACGGTGTCGGCAACCTTCCAGCCTTCTCCCCAAGTGAAGATTACCGATATTCCTGAGAATCAGGAAATGATTGGAACAAAGGCAAAGCATGACAACGGTCCGATTACGTATGAGATTGTCGGCAGCGGCAATATTTCACCGTGATTTTTTCTATGGACTGATGTTTCATTAAAAGGCTGGTAGATTTGAAATACCAGCCTTTTTTTAAATAAACAATCCTTTTTAAGCGCCGTTCCATCAAGGGGTGAACTATGCAAGAATCATTTTCGCCGAAAGGGCCAAAAGGATTTACGTTGATTGAACTTATGATTGTTATTGCAATCATCGGTGTTTTGGCGGCCATCGCCATCCCGCAGTACGTTGCTTACAGGCAAAAGGGATATAATTCGCAAGCCAAGGCTGAATTGAAAGGTTTCTATACAGCTTGCCAGGCATATTTTGCTGATCACAGTGACAAACAGGACTGCGACATAGCTTCAGTTTCAGAATGGTTCACGCCGTCAAATGAGGTGACGATTTCTCTAGTAAAAGGGCATTCAATGGTGGGAACAAAGGCAAAGCATGATAACGGTCCGGTTACGTATGAGATTGTTGGAAGCGGTGCAATTTCACCTTAAATTAAAGTGATCTAAATCGAAATCAAAAGAAAGGCTTGTTTACTTTTTCATCGGTCTTTCTTTTCTTATTAAAATTTTGTGACATCATAAATAAAAAAGCAATGGATGTTCTATGCCGTGATGTTTCATGGAAAATACCCGGAAAAAAATATTATCATTCTTGCTTTAATTACAGCGATCCTCATTGTATACTGGCAAGTGCAAAAGTTTGATTTTATTAATTATGATGATCAGATTTATGTAACACAAAACTATCAGATACAGACCGGTTTGACCTATAAGACCTTTATCTACTCTTTTACAGATGTCCGAACATCCAACTGGCATCCGCTGACGATACTGTCGCATGCCTTAGATTGGCAGTTATTTGCGAATAAGGCGGGCGGGCATCACTGGACGAATCTGGTCCTGCATATTTTCAATACAATATTATTGTTTTTGTTGCTGAACGCCATGACGGGGGCAATCTGGCGAAGCGCAGCGGTGGCGGCCTTGTTTGCACTTCATCCGATCAATGTGGAATCGGTGGCCTGGGTTGCAGAGCGCAAGAATTTGCTCAGCACCTTTTTCTGGTTTCTGACCATGCTGTTTTACGTCTGGTATGTTCGAAAGCCGGGTTGGAAGCGTTATATACTGGTGTTTTTGTGCTTTGCCCTGGGATTGATGGCGAAGCCGATGCTGGTGACGCTGCCGTTTGTCCTGCTGTTGATGGATTTCTGGCCACTGAATCGACTGAGGATCAATAACGGAAATAATATTTCAGTAGCATCAGTTGCACCTGTAGAGGTGAAAAAAGCCAAATGGACAGCTCTCCTGTTGGAAAAGATTCCCCTCTTTGTACTGACGGCGATTTCAATCAGCTTTACTGTATATGCTGCAAAGAGTTTTGGAACTGTGGCGCATTTCGGTGTTATCCCGCTTTCACAACGTATTTTTAACGCCATAGTTTCCTATGTCATTTACCTGAAGAAAATGTTCTGGCCGACGGACCTTGCAGTATTTTACCCTCTTTACGAGATTTCCATTAAGCAGATGCTTCCTGCAGTATTGTTGCTTTTGATCGTAACTGTGATTTGTGCTCGTTTTTATAGAAAATGCCCTTATCTTTCTGTCGGCTGGCTTTGGTTTCTAGGAACTTTAGTTCCCGTGATTGGAATCGTCCAGGTGGGTTCACAAGCCATGGCGGACCGCTATGCCTATGTGACTTTTATCGGATTATTCATTGCAGTGGTCTGGTTGTTGGCGGACCTGATGCGAACGCGAATTTTACAGATAGTTGCCGGCATCTTACTGGTCATTATTCTCGTCGCTTTATCCATTACGACTTTCTATCAGGTTGCCTACTGGAAAAATTCTTCTATTCTCTTTGAACGAGCCCTGCATATTACAGGAAGTAACTTTCTTGCGCACGTCGTTATGGGGGATGAATTGGTCCAACAGAACAGAATTGACGAAGGCATTAAACATTTCAAGGCATCGATCTCTATCAATCCTCAAAATCCAGCCAATTATATGGGGCTCGTTGGCCTCGGACATGCTTATACCTTAAAGGGCAGAAATGAGGAAGCGATTACAGTTTTTAAGCAGGCGCTGGCGATTAATCCAAATCTCGATGAGGCTTATTATCGGATCGGTTTTGTGCTTTCCCAATTGGGTCGGTTAGATGAATCAATTGCGGCATATCGAAACGCTGTTAAATTGTATTCTGAACACCCTTTGTATCATAGCAATTTAGGAAATGCGTATCTTGCCAAAGGGAATGTTGGTGAGGCAATAAAAGAATTTCAAGCGGTGTTGCGCATTCAACCTGCCAATGTCGTTGCCCATAACAATTTGGGAATGCTGTACATGAATCAGGGCAGAACCGACGAGGCTATGAAACATTTTGAGGAAGCGATCAAAATTCAGCCGCAATTTGCCAATGCCCATTACCGGTTATCGCTTCTATTGAAACAGAAAGGACTAAACGAAAAAGCCCTTTATCATTTGAATGAAGCGGTAAAGATTAATCCCGAATTCGGAAGCTTGAAAAATTAAAGATGTTCATCGCCCTTTGACAAAGCCCGAGTAAATATTGACGAGAGTTTCCAACGGTTCGATATGATGGCGCACAAAACATATAATTTACTTTTTGCCTTAATTATTTTTCTCGCGGGCGTTTTCGCTTACTCCAACTCCTTCGACTGTTCCTTTCATTTTGATGATGCCAAATTGTTCGGAAGCAGCTTTGTTCAGGCGGGGGATACTTTTGCGGATTGGATGCGACTTTTTCCGAACCGACCGGTCGGTGTTGTGACGTTTTACCTCAATTATTATTTTCACGGCCTTG
>JAAYDW010000035.1 GCA_012729055.1 Deltaproteobacteria bacterium | reverse complement strand
GCGGCGCAGATCCGCCAGCCGCGCAATCTGATCATCGCCAATCTGACGGCCAAACTGCTTGCCAGGCTCCATACGCAACTGGTCCGGCTGCTGTTGCCGGAGGGATACCTGGTGATTTCCGGCATCATCGAGCCGGACATTCCCGCGATGGAGGAGCTGTTCATTGCTGCGCCGCTTGCCAAAGAGCGCATGCTGACGGAAAAGGAATGGGTCTGCTATGTGCTCAGGCGCGACGCGGCGGACGGAAGATCCTGACGGCGGGGAAATAATTTTTTTTTCAGGAAAGCATTGAACCTTGACTGTTCCCCGAATCTACTGTTCTGAAACACTGAGAGAGGCGGAAGGCTGCGAACTCGGCGCGGATAATCTGCGGTATCTCAAAACCGTGCTGCGGCTTAAGCCGGGCGATCCGATCATTGTTTTTGACGGCTACGGACATGAGTTTTCCGCGCGCATCGCGGCGTTCGGTCCGTCGCGGGTCAGCGTGTTGCTGGTGAAACCGCTGCCGTCCGCGCTCCGGCCGATTTGTCTTACGCTGGCGCAGGGGATTCCCAAGGCGGGGAAAATGGATCTGATCGTCAGGACCGCCGCGGAACTGGGAACGGATGTCATCATTCCCTTTACCGCCGCCCGCTGTGTGCCGCAACTGGATAGAGAAAAGGCCGCGGGCAAAGTGGCCCGCTGGCAGAAAATCGTGCGCGAGGCGGCCCGCTGTACCCGCAGCCCCCGGCTGGCCGTTATCGAACAGGTCTTGCCCTTCGACGAGATGCTGGCCCAGGCGGCGCTCCAGGACCGGAAGCTGATTTTCTGGGAGGAGGAAGACCGGCAAACCATCCGGCATGTTCTCCATGACGCGCGGTTTGCCGATGCAGTTTCGTATTTTATCATCGTGGGGCCGGAAGGGGGACTGACCCGCGACGAAGTCGCCCGGGCAGGCCGGGCGGGTTTTGCCTCCGTGACGCTCGGCAAACACATTTTGAAAGTGGAAACGGCGGCCGCGGCGATTTTGTCCATCGTCCAGTATGAAAAAGGCATTTTCGGCCGCGAAACGTGAAGGAGGGGAAGCATGACGAAATACCGCTTTGCAGGATTCTGGCGTCGCTTTGTCGCGTATGTGATTGACGGCGTCATTATCAGCGTTGTTTTTATGGCGCTGATGATTATTGCCGGAATTGCGTTTTTTGCGGGCGTGGTGTCGGGCGATTCTTCGGCGTGGGTGGCGAAACTGTCCGATCCGGCGCAGCTGGGGGCGTTCACGGTCTGGATGTGGCTTTTCTCGCTCGTCATGAACATCGCTTACTTTACCTATTTTCACGGCTCCACCGGACGGACGCCCGGGAAAATGCTCTTGGGCTTGCAGGTGGTTTCCGCCCAGGGAGCGCCGATCTCTTACGGCGTCGCCTTTTTAAGATCGGTGGGATATCTCATCTCCGGCGTGGTTTTCTGCCTGGGCTATATCTGGGTGGCCTTCGACAAAAGAAAACAGGGCTGGCATGACAAGATCGCCGGCACGGTTGTGATTATCCGCGAACCGCAGGGGACTGCCGCGGGAATTACGATTTCCGACGCCTCCGGCGGCGGGCAAAATCCGGCCGGATTCGGATGTATTCCCGCTTCCCCTGAACCGGCCGAAGCGGAAAAGCCGGAAACACCGGCGCGGGAGCACCCGGCGGGGCCGGACGAACAAAAAATACCTTGACAAAGGAAGTGAGATTTTATAGAGCTTTCCAGCCTTTCGGAGGTAATTGGAAACAGACGGGTCGGTAGCTCAGTCGGTAGAGCATCGGACTGAAAATCCGAGTGTCGGCAGTTCAATTCTGCCCTGACCCACCATAAATAAGGGCTCCAGCAATGGAGCCCGTTTTTTTGACTGCGATGCCCGGCAACGGGGAATTTCTTGCCTTTTCCTGAAAAATAACAAATATTTGCAACCCATGAACGAAAAGCCCGTCAGTTTTGATTTGTCATCCTGGATTTGCATCCTGGAAGAAGCGCTTCAATGCCATACAACGCATTGTGCCACGATGCGGGAATTTACGGAAGCGTTCAAAAACCTGGCGGATATGACGCCGGCGGCGGTTCTGCTGTATCAGGACGATCGCTGGATTGCCGCGAATCGGGTAGCCGAGCTGGTGACCGGCTATTTCCTGGACGAGCTTCTCTCCATGAACATTCTGGATATCGTACACCCCGATTTCAAAGCAGCGATCCGGGCGCGCAGTCAAAAACGCCGGCGCGGAGATAAAGCGATCGAGCGCTGTGAACTGAAAATCATTGCGAAGGACGGGACGGAAAAGTGGCTGGACCAGGCGGAGACGTTCACGCTTGTCGCAGGGCGCCCCGCCGGATTATTGGCCCTGACGGATATCACGGCGCGCAAGAAGTCGGACGAAGCCCTGCAAAACGAGCGAAATCTGCTTCAGTCGATTATGAACTCGGCGGGCAATGCGCATTTGGCGTATCTGGATCGGGATTTCAATCTTGTGCGGGTGAACGAAACCTATGCGAACGGCAGCGGCTACTCTCCGGAGGCGCTGGTCGGGAAGAACCATTTTGATCTTTTTCCGAACACGGAAAACGAGATGATCTTTACCCGCGTACGCGACACTGGCGAGTCGATTGCCGTCCGCGACAAGCCCTTTGAGTACCGGTACCGGCCCGAGCGGGGAATGACATACTGGGACTGGACGCTCAGTCCCGTCAAAAATGCCGGAGGCCTGGTCGTCGGTCTTGTACTTTCTCTGTATGAAACCACGGAGCGGAAAAAAAATGAAGATCGGGTCCATGAGCTGATCGCCGAGCTCCGGAATGCCCTGGCGCACGTCAGGACACTGCGCGGATTTTTACCGATCTGCGCTTCGTGCAAGAAGATCCGCAACGATGAAGGGTACTGGGAGCGCATCGAGACTTACATTGAAGAACATTCGGAAGCTGAGTTTTCCCACAGCATGTGTCCGGAGTGCATGGAAAAATATTACGAGAATCACAGCCACAAGAAATGACGATCGCCACCGGGGCGCCGTTGATCATGATTCTTTTCTTCTTTTGCGGGTGCTTGGGTAGGTAAACCGGGAGAAACCGGAGAGATGATAAATAAAAGCCCCTCGCAGTCATGGATCACCCGGCGAGGGGCCGACGGGACCCGCCGATGCCGTCTTGTCTTCACGCTGGAGTCTATCATTTGAATTCTTGGCCTTTTTCGGGTGGCTATCACCACCAAGACCCTGTGGTTTCATGATTGTTTACATCCAGTAGAATAGACTCAATACGCGCATCGCAGTATCCCGACCTTATCGGTCATTTGCTTTTAAAAGAGCATTAAAAAGAAGAGCGCCGCAATGCCATTCGGTATAAGCTGTAAAGAGCTTATGTTATTCTTTTCGGCAGCCCGCGGTCCGGGCCAATGTCTCGCAATAGTATTTTTTTACCTCCAAGAGAAATGATGTAGTTGCTTCTTCTGCTACATGATTTGTCCCGGGCATTGCGGCGACTCTTTGTCTGTAATATACGGCTGATTGTGATATTTGTCAATAGGGCCCGCGACTCCCGAATTGCCTGTGCGCGGAAAATGTGGTAGGAAAGCCCGAAATTTTGCTTCCGGGGATTTTTTTACACACGGCCGGCAATATTTTTGCCCGTCTTTCCCTGGGATTATGAGCGGAAGATGTCTGTTCCGGGAGGCGACGTTTTCCCCGGCGGATTAAAAAACCGATTATCGGCAGCGCAACTCCATCCTGACCTGCCACGCCCGGCGCCTCCCTTCCGGGAAAACCCGTTGATGAAGCCTCGAAAAAAAATGAAGCTATGCCGAGTATATAAAAAATGAAGATTCTGCTTGTCAATCCTCCCAACTGCGGCCGCAGCATTCCGGAAGAACAATACGGCATTGCCTCCCTCAAGCAGCTTTTCAAAGGCGAGCCTTTCAACCTGGAAGTTCTGGCCGGCCCTCTTATCGGACATGATGTTTTGATTTTTGACGGCAAATGCGAAGCCCCGGAAAATTTCCGGAAGGTCCTTGATGATTTTCGCCCGGATGTCGTCGGCTTTACCTCGCTTACGTGCGAGGCCAACACGGTGATCCGCCAGGCGGCTGAAGTCCGCCGGCAAAGCCGGGCGGTCCTGGTGGTTGGCGGCTGTCATGCCACCTATGATCCGGAGTACTTCAACCGGTCCGAGTTTGATTACATTGTCGTCGGGCTGGGGAAAAAAAGCTTCGCCCAGCTGATCGAGGCGCTGGCCGCGCAGGCACAGCCGGACCCCATTCCGGGCGTCGCCCGCACGTCTCCGGGAAAGCCGCTGGTTTTTACGCCGCGGCGGTTCGGCCGGGCGGATCTCCTGGATGATATCCCTCCCCGCTACGACCTGGTTGCCGGATATCGCGATCAGTACCATCTCGAACAACTGGGCCTGGCCATGGGCTTTGTCATTACGGCTTACGGCTGCACGCATGACTGTTCCTTCTGCACCATTCCGAAGATGGCCGGCGGAAAGTATCTGACGCATTCCCCCGACGCTGTTTTGCGCGATATCGGCCTTTTGGGCGACATTCCCTTTGTCCGCCTGGTCGACGCCAACACTTTCGGCAGCGCCAGGCAGGCCGGCCTCCTGTGCGATAAGATTCTGCAGGCCGGGCTTAAGAGAAAATTTTTCGCCGACGTCCGCGCCGACACCGTCGTCAAACATGTGGACCTGATGAAAAAGTGGAAAGAGGCGGGGCTTTACGCGGTCGTGGTGGGCTTTGAGGATATCGCCGATGACCGGCTCGCCGCCTACAACAAGAAGTACCGGGGCAACGTTATCCGGAAAGCCGTCGACATTCTGCACGAGCTCGGCATCGTCATCATCGGCGACTTCATCGCGTCGCCTGCCGACACGGAAGAGGACTTCGCAAAACTGGAGCGGTTCATTGTATCCCACCGGATTGAAGTTCCCGTGGTATCGGTTCTGACGCCGATGCCGGGCACGGCGCTTTACGAAACGCTGAAAGAAGAAATCGTCATTTCCGATCTGGACTATTACACGTTTACCAATGCCGTCACCCGCACGAAAATGCCGGAGGAATTATTTTATCGCACGTATGCGGACCTCGTCAAAAGGCTGCACGAAAAACCCCATACGCCGCATTAAGGAGATCCATGGACGTTTACATTAATGACATTGCCGCTTTCTTGCCCAACGAGCCCGTGACCAACGACGAGATTGAGGAGGTTCTGGGAAAAATTCACGATGTCCGTTCCCGCGTCAAATCCCGCGTTCTGAAAAACAACGGAATCCGGACGCGCTACTATGCCATTGACCGCCGGACGGGCAGGCTCAACTACACCAACGCCGCGCTCACCGCGGAGGCGGTGCGGCGCCTTCATCCCTACGACCGCTTTTCCGTCATGGATATCGAGTGCCTGTGCTCGGGCACGTCGATGGCCGATGTCATCGCGCCGGGGCACGGTCTCATGGTGGCCGGCGAGCTGGGGCTCGGCCCCTGCGAAGTGATCAGCACGTCGGGCATCTGCCTGTCGGGCATCACGTCGCTCAAGGCCGCCTGCGCCAATGTCGCCCTGGGACTCTCCGGCAACGCCGTCGCCACCGGCTCCGAGCTGGCGTCGTCGCTTTTGCGCTCCAACTTTTTTGATCATCTGCCCGGCGATCCCGATTTTAAAAACCATCCGATTCTGGCCTTCGAGTCGGACTTCCTGCGCTGGATGCTCTCTGACGCCGCAGGCGCCGTTTTTCTGTCGGCGGCTAAAAACGAAAAAGGCCCGTCGCTGCGCCTGGACTGGATCGAGCATGTCTCCTACGCCGGACAGATGGACACCTGCATGTACGCGGGCGGCCACAAAAACGAAGACGGCACGGTGACGGGCTGGCGCCAGCTGGACTCGCTTTCAGAGGCGCTGCGGAAGAACTATTTCGCCCTCAAACAGGACACGGAAATTCTGGGCGAGCACGTGATCCGGTTGACCGTGACCGAAGGGCTGGCCCGCGCGGCCGCCCGGCGCGGGATCACGCCGGCCGAGGTGGACTGGTTTTTGCCCCACTATTCATCGGAATTTTTCCGCGATCAGGTGTACGATGCGATGGCCGGCATCGGATTTAATGTTCCCTACGAGAAGTGGTTCACCAATCTGGCCGACAAGGGCAATACGGGGTCGGCGTCCATCTATGTCATGCTCGAAGAGCTTTTCCATTCCGGCCGGCTTTGCAGCGGCGAAAAGATTCTCTGCTACATTCCGGAAAGCGGGCGCTTTTCAGTGGCCTACATGCTGCTTTCCGTCGTGTAGCCGGACGGGCCTTCCTGCGCCCAAATGCCCGGCGTTCGCGGAAAGCCGGTAAATAATGAGGGCAATCGTCCGGGAAATGTGATATCTTTTCATCTCAGGAAAACAGAGGCGGAGAGTTCCGCCGCATTCGGAACATCAGCGGCATACCGGTTCGTGCGTCTGGAGAACTATGGAGCGAAAGAAGCGTCCGTTGCGTTTCGGCCTGGCGATGATTTTCGGGGCTTTGCTGGCGGGGCTCGGCGCGTCCTGGGCTTATGCGGAGCATGACACCTCGCTGCGCACCGATCTGAATTTTTCCTATACCTTCAACGATCGCTTCCGGGCCGTATCCTATGTCTTTCTTCAGGCCGACGACGACATCACCAATTACGACTATGTGGAATGGGGCGTCGGCCTTAGTTACCGGACGCCTCTGCCCTGGCTCTCGTTTCTCGTTTATTACCAGCACGGCTACTCCAAGGATGAGGAGCGCCGCTGGTCGGTGGAACAGAAACCCAGCTTCAATCTCAATCTGACCGCGCCTCTTTTGGCCTTCCGGATCTTCAATCAGATCCGCTACGAACACAGGATCAGGGAGGACTGGAATGATTTCCGGATCAAAAACACGCTGGAAATCAGCCTTCCCGGCCGGATGCCGGAGCCCTCGATCGGATGGGAATTGTTTTATGAAAACAGCGACAAGGCCGTCATGCTCAACCGGATAAAATTCGGCGTCAGCCGGAATATCGGAAAGCACGTTTCTCTGGGCCCCTACACCCGCGTGGACTTTTCCAACATCGACAGCCGGTGGCGGTGGACCCGGCAGCTCATCGGATTGCAGATGACTTTGAAATATTAGGGAGGACGTGTTGATGCGTGAGCCGAAAACCACACGTTTAAATCTGCTGAATTTTCCCCCGGCCCGGGTCGGCGCGGTTCTTTTGCTGGTATTGGCGGCGGTCCTGGCGTTTGCCACCGCGCGCGCCGAAGAAAGGATTGTGCGGGTCGGCGTCTATGAAAATGCCCCCAAGGTGTTTACGTCCGAAGCCGGCCGGCCCGCCGGCATTTTCATCGACATCATCGAATCGATTGCAGCCGACGAAGGATGGAAACTGAAGTATGTATCCGGCACGTGGGCCGAGGGGCTGGAGCGTTTGGCCGCACGCGAAATCGATTTGATGCCGGACGTCGCCTACACCGCGGCGCGGGACCGGCTTTTTTCCTTTCACAAAATTCAGGTGCTGTCCTCCTGGTTTCAGGCGTATGCCCGCAGGGGCAGCGGTTTGCAGTCGCTTCTGGACTTAAACGGCAAGCGCATCGCCATTCTGGAGCAATCCGTGCAGCAGGAGGCGTTTATCCGCTTCAGCCGGGGGTTCGGTCTGCGGTTCTCCCTTCTTCCCGTCTCCGACTATCAAACCATGTTTGAGATGGTGGCCCGGGGGGATGCGGATGCCGCCGTCACCAACCAGTTTTACGGCGCCACGCATGCCAAAAAATACGGTCTGGTGGACACGGCCGTTGTTTTCGAACCGTCGGCGCTCTTTTTTGCCGCGCCAAAGAACGATCCCGGATGGTTGCTCGGCGCAATCGACCGTCGTCTTGCGGACCTGAAGAAGGACCCGCAATCGGCCTACTATGAATCGCTCAAGCACTGGACGTCCGAGGAAGTCGCCTTCCAAATCCCCGTGTGGCTGCAGGTCCTCGCCTTCGCGCTAGGCGTTGTTCTGCTCTTAAGCCTCGGCGGCAGCATCCTTTTGAAGCATCAGGTCAACGTGCGGACGATGGAACTCAAGAAGATCAACGAGGAGATGGAGCAGCGCATTGTGGAACGCACCCGGGAACTGGAAATCGCCAAAGAGCGCGCCGAGTCCGCCGATCGGTTGAAATCCGCCTTTCTGGCCACGATGTCGCACGAACTGCGGACGCCGCTCAACTCCATCATCGGCTTTACCGGTATTTTGCTGCAGCGTCTGGGCGGACCGCTGAACGAAGAGCAGGACAAGCAGTTGACCATGGTGTACAACAGCGCCAAGCATCTGCTGGCTCTGATCAACGATGTTCTGGATCTTTCCAAAATCGAAGCCGGGCAGCTTACGGTGGCGAGCGAAGCGTTCAGCCTGCGGGAGTCTCTGGAAAAAGTGCTGAAAAGCGCCAAGCCCCTGGCCGACAGGAAAAGCATCGAACTTACGGCGGTCATCGCTCCCGGAATCGACCGGATGACGAACGACCGGCGGCGGGTGGAACAGATTCTTTTAAATCTGCTCAGCAACGCCGTCAAGTTTACCGAGCAGGGCTTTGTCCGCCTGCGCTGCGAGGGCCAGGGCGACAAGGTGGTCCTCGCCGTTGAGGATTCAGGGATCGGCATCAAACCGGAGGACATGGGGCTTCTGTTCAGGGAATTTCAGCAGATTGAATCCGGCATCACCCGGCGCTACGACGGAACCGGACTGGGCCTGTCCATCTGCTGGAAGCTGGCCAAGCTTCTGGGCGGCGGCATTGAAGTGGAAAGCCAGTGGGGCCAGGGCAGCGCGTTTCGCCTGATTTTGCCCAGAGAAAGGAAGAACGAATGAAAGGCCATATCTTGGTGATTGAGGACAACGAACAAAATCTTTATCTGGTCCGGTTCATCCTGGAGAAAAACGGCTACACGGTGTCCGCCGCCCTGGACGGCAAGACGGGCATCGAAATGGCGGATCGCTTGCGGCCGGACCTGATTCTGCTCGATATTCAACTGCCCGTGATGGACGGCTACGCCGTCGCCCGGCACCTGAGGGCGAATTTAGCGCTGGCCGCCATTCCCGTGGTCGCCGTGACATCGCACGCCATGGTCGGCGACCGCGACAAAGCCATGGCGGCGGGATGCAACGGCTATATCGAAAAGCCGATCAATCCCGAAACATTCCTGTCGGAAGTCGAGATGCATCTGCGCCCGTTGTAGAAGAAAGGCATCGTTTCCGTAAAGCGGTCCGCCGTCTGCGGCTCTGCGCCCCGGCCGGCAGGCCTTTCAGCGCCGGAGGACTTTCACCACCGGCCGGTACAGGAAGAGGCGGGTGCGCAGAAAGCTCGCGGGCGTGTCCGGGGTTTCCGCCGAATTGCAGACATAGGTGACCACGAGGCTTTTGTTTTGCGAAAACTGGCGATGCTCCTTGCCCGCGTAACAGAACGTGTGGGGAGAATACAGGGGGCTTGCCGGATTGACTTCGTTGATGCGTTCGATGAGCGGCGCCGGAGGGCTCCAGGGGCCTTCGGGGCGCGGAGCGGTTTGATAAAGCAGGCGGTCGCCCCGGTTGGCCGGAGACAGGTACACCGCCAGCCACTGCCGCTCCCCGGCGTGATAGCGGACGCTCAGTTCGGAAACACCGGCGGAAAACTGAATTTGCGCCGTTTCGGAAGTCAGCTTTTTTTGCCAGCCTTGCGCCGTCCGATATTCGATATGGCCCGCCGGATCGTCCAGACAACGGATCGGGATCCGCGCCAGAATGTTTCCCGGGAGGCTTTGCCCGCTTTTTTCGAATTTCACAAGCGGATAAAAATAAACATGGTCCTTGTGGACGACGGAAGTCGTCGCCAGGGCTTCGATGTCGCGGGGCAGGACGCCGCTCCAGTCCAGATATTCCACCGGCCAGTCATGGGGATCGTCCGCGCGGAAATCCCGGATCCGGGCGATGCGGTGCCCGGCGACCCGGAAATTAAAGGGCGGCGGGGCATCCGGCACCGTCTCAATCGCGAGAAGAGGAATATAAAGCGTGTTGTCGGCCAGAAACGGGTCCTGGGGCCAGAGCCAGTCTCCGTCGCCGAAGGATGAAACGAAGCGGCCGTTTTTCTTTTTCAGATAATAGCGGATGTCGAAGGCGGCGTTTTCGGAGCAGGTGGAGACGGCCAGCGTGGTGCCCCACACCAGGTCCATTCCGCTCCGGTCTTTGCGCCCGTCATCGGGGGAGACGAAGGTGTCGCCGAACAGCCAGAGCGTGCGCCGGTCGTCAAGCGCGATGGAATACGCGCCGTCTCCGCCGTACCAGCCGTTTCGGTCCGGAAACTGCGGCAGGCAGAGCGCCGGCTCGGAATCGGCCGGAGGCTTGACGGGCGGCAAAAACGCGCAGGATGACAGCAACAGCCAAAGCGCAAGCCAGATCACCCCGTTTTTTATTTTCGGCATTTTTCGCCTTCCGTTCGTTATTTGATTTTAAATTCGACCCGGCTGTTGCGGACTTTTTCCTTTTTCTCCGGCGACAGAGACGGCGCCTTCACCAGGAACAGGCGCGCCGGTTCGATTTTGCCGTCTTTGAGCAGAAGCTCGCGGACGGTCTGGGCGCGGTTCGCGGCGAGCTGGTCCAGGTCGCCGTCCGCGATCACGATAGCGTCGCGGAGCCGTTTCTCCATTTCCGCCGGGGGCAGGGTTTTCAACAGGCCCAGTGCCGTGCGCGGTTTTGGGAAATCGCCCGCCTTGTAGGCCAGGGTGAGATATTTTTCATATTCAGCCGGAGCGATGGAAACCTCCTCCAGCGGCACGGCGGCATCGCCCTTTGCAACGGTTTCCTTGAGCTTCTGGGTTTTCAACAGGCGGTCAAACCGGGCTTTGGCGAGCGCTTCCTTGTCCTTGGCCGTGTCTGCGAAACCTGTGATTTCCAGCTTCAACTGGGGCCGGTCGTAAAGCGCTTTGGCGAGCGCGGTTATTTTTTTTCCGTCCGCCTCGGGCAAAACAGCGCTTCCGTAATCGAATTCAACAAAACTCATTTCCTCTCCGCCGCCGGTGAGCGAGGACAGAAGCGAAAAGGGAGACGTCACAGCCTTGGTGATGAGGTTTACCAGCACCTGCCAGACCAGAGGCCAGATTTTGAACTTCGGATCATCGAGGCTGCCGGAAAGCGGAACGTCGAGGTTGATCTGTCCGTTGCGGTCTGTGAGCAGCGAAACGGCGAGCGGCACGGGCGCCTTGATGGCTTCGGGGCTCTCAACCTTGTCGCCGAAGGTCAGCTGATCGAAGAAGATTTTATTTTCGGCGGTGAGTTTTCTTTGGTCGATCAGGTACGCGACATCGAAGTTGAGTTTCCCCTTCGTGATGGGATAGCCCAGATACCTGTTGGTGTAAGGCGTGACGGGGCTCATTTCAATGTCCTTGAAGCTGATTTTAATATCCGCGAACAGGTCCTTTTTCAGCGGGTTGATGGCGCCGGAAATGTCGATGGGCGACCCGTAGCCGAGATTTCCCTTGAGCGCGACTTTCGCGCGGGAGATTTCCTGCGACGACAGGCCCGTGACGCTGCCGCTGAGGTTGAGCATGGTGACCGCGTAGTTGGGTTTGATGTTGCGGTCGGCGAAATCCACCGTGCCGCCCGCAAAGCGCACCCGGCCGATTCTGATGTCCGGCGGCGTCTGCCCGCTTTTGGCGGTTTCGGTCGCAGAAGGAGGCGCCGGTTCGCTTTTTTCGGCTGCGGCCGGTTCTTTTTTTGACGCGCCGAAGATGTCCTGAATGTTGGTGCCGCCGCCGGGATTGATGACGATTTTAGCGAAGAAATCGGCCAGCGAAATTTCCCGGATATTCACGAACAGCGGATTGTAGCCCGCCGTAAGCGTCTGGAAGTTGAGCTGCTTCCATTTCAGAAAGTCGCGGGCCTGGGCTTTGTCGAGAGTGGCGAGGTCGCGGACGGACAGGTTGCCCGCGTACGTGACGCGGGGTTTGTTCTGATTGTCCATCGTCAGGGAACACTTGCCCGTTGTGAAAATCGCGCCGCGCGTGACGTCCATCTGGATTGTTTCGGGAAAATAAGGCTGGAAGGAACGGATGGCCAGATTTTTCACGTCGAGGGCAAGCTCGGCCGACAGCGGATCAATGCCGAACGG
>JAAYDW010000034.1 GCA_012729055.1 Deltaproteobacteria bacterium | reverse complement strand
TCACCACATACGCCCGCAACCGGCTGGGCATCGGCAAACTCGACAAGGAACACGCGATGCGCTTGGTGCTGGGCCTGCTGAGGAAGGGCGAGCCCCTCTTGCTCCTCATCGATCAGAACGTCGCGGCGCGCGAAGGCGTTTTCATCACCTTTTTCGGACGTCCGGCCTGCGCCACCGCAGGCATTGCGCTCATGGCGCTGCACACGGGAGCGGCGGTGCTGCCGATTTTCACCACCCGCCTGCCCGATGGACGCTATCTCACCGAAATCGGCGCGCAGGTCCCGACCATCAACACCGGCGACCGCGAAGCGGACGTGCTGCAAAACACGCAAAACTACAACACCATCATCGAAGAGCACGTCCGCCGGCATCCCGGCCAGTGGCTCTGGCTGCACCAGCGCTGGAAAACCAAGCGCTGCCAGCTGCGGAGAAGAAGAACGTGATTCTGGAAGCCGGAAAAAAACTGCCGGCGGAGGGGCTTAACCGCATTCTCATCCGCGGCACCAACTGGATCGGCGACGCCGTCATGACGCTGCCCGCGGTGGCGTCCATCCGCGCGGCCTATCCCAAGGCGCATCTGGCCGTTTTGGCCAAGCCGCCGGTCACCGACATCTACCGGCTGTTTTCCACGGCGGATGAAGTCATCGCCTACCGCCCGCAGTTCGACACGCCGCTGGGCGTTTTCCGCCTGGCCCGCATCCTGCGCAAAAAGAAATTCGCCGCCGCCGTTTTGCTGCAAAACGCCATCGAGGCGGCCATCATCGCCCTGGCCGCGGGCATTCGCGTCCGCGCGGGCTACAACTCCGACGGCCGCGGCATTCTGCTTTCGCATCCCGTGCAGCGCACCGAAGCGATTCTCAAGGTTCATCAAATCGACTATTACCTGGAAATGGTGAAAGCCCTGGGCGGCGCGGACGTCGATCGGACGATGCATCTGGAAACCTGCATTTCACCCGCCGCGGCCAAAAGCGTTTTTGCGCAATACCTGCCGGACGAGAAACCCCTTTTAGGCATTGCTCCCGGCGCCACCTACGGCCCGGCCAAGCGCTGGCTTGCCGACCGTTTCGCCGCCGCGGGAGATCGTCTGGCCAAGGAGCTTGGCGCCCGGGCTGTTCTCTTCGGCGGCAAGGCCGACCGGGAAACCGCCGAACAGGTCCGCCGCCACGCCGCAACGGACATGATCAACCTCGCGGGCGTCACGTCGCTCGAAGAGACGATTCATCTCATTTCCCAATGCCGGCTCTTTCTCAGCAACGACTCGGGGCTCATGCACGTCGCGGGCGCGCTGAACGTTCCCACCGTCGCCATTTTCGGCTCCACCAATCCGGCCACCACGTCGCCCGCGGGCGAAAGAACCATCCTGGTGCGCCGGGAAGTTCCGTGCAGCCCCTGCCTGAAGGAAACCTGCCCCACGGACTTCCGCTGCATGACGCTCGTCACCGTCGAGGACGTCGTGGCGGCGGCTCAAACCCTGCTGAAACGAGGCTGATCGCTCATGGCAAAAAACACCGCCATCTTCCTGGACCGCGACGGAACCGTCAATGAAGAAGTCGGCTACCTTGACCGCGAGGACAAGCTGATGATTTTCGAAGTCGCATATGACGCCGTCCGTCTCATCAATGCCGGCGGCTTCAAAGCCGTCGTCGTCACCAACCAGGCGGGCGTGGCCAAGGGGCTTTTCACCGAAGACTTCGTCCGGAAGATCAACGCGCAGATCCAGGCCGCCATGATCGAAAAAGGCGCCATGATCGACCGGTTTTACTTCTGCCCCCATCATCCCGAAGGCCTGGACCCCTATCGCGTCATCTGCGGCTGCCGCAAGCCGGAACCGGGGCTCCTGATCCGGGCGGCCGCCGACCTCGATCTCGATTTGAGCCGCTCCTACATGATCGGCGACCGGCTTCGAGACGTCGAAACTGCGCACCGCGCCGGCGCCAAAGGCGTCCTGGTTCGAACGGGTTACGGATGGGATGAAAGTCAGGACGAGGCCAGCGACCTCAACCGGCCGGACCATATCGCCCCGGACATCCTGGAAGCGGTCCGCTGGATACTCAAGGATCGGACATGAATCTGCTGATCGTCAAACTGAGCGCCATCGGCGATGTCATCCACACGCTGCCTTCGCTTGCCGCGCTGCGCCGCCTGTATCCCGAAGCGCACATCACCTGGGTCGTGGAGGAAGCGGCGGCGGAGCTGGTGCTCGGCCATCCGCTCCTGGACCGCGTTTTAATTTTCCGGCGCAAAAAATGGATCAGCGATCTCCGGAAGGGCCGGTTTCAGGCCGTCCGGCGTGAGGCGGGCGAGTTTCTGGCGCAGTTGCGCGATCGCCGGTACGATCTGGTCATCGACTTTCACGGCCTTTTAAAGAGTTCGTTCGTCGTTTTTTTAAGCAAAGGAAAAAGAAAGTTGGGGTACGATTCCTGGCAGGAAATGAGCAAGCTCTTTCTCAACGAGAAAATTCCGGAGGACATGAACAAACACGCCGTGGACCGCTACCTGGATTTTCCGCGCCATCTGGGCGCAAAGCCCGCTCCGCCTGAATTCATCTTGCCCTGCCCTCCGCAAGCCGAAACACACAGCGACGCGCTTCTGGCACACCACGGCCTCGAAAAAAAGAAATACATCGCCGTCAATCCCGTCGCGCTTTGGGAAACCAAGCTGTGGGACGACGCAAAATTCGCCAAGCTTGCGGACAGCATCGCCGGGAAGCTGAAAATTCCGGTTGTTTTCACCGGCCGGGACAAAGAAACCCTTGACAAAATCACCGCGAAAATGTCTACAAAAGGCATCAATATCGGCGGTCAAACGACCCTTCCGGAACTGGCCAACATCTACAAGAACGCGCGTGCGGTAATTACCACGGATTCGGGACCCATGCACCTGGCGGCGGCCGTCGGCGTTCCGGTGATTGCGCTTTTCGGTCCGACCGATCCGGCAAGAACCGGCCCATACGGAGCCGGGCACACGGTCATCCGGGCGGGGCTGTCCTGCAGTCCGTGCCTTTTGAAAAAATGTGAGACCAGGCAGTGCATGGAAGCCATATCCCCGGAACAGGTGTTCGCGGCGGTGGAGAGATTGGTGAATGGTGGATCGTGAATGGTGGATGGGGAAAGAGCTCGTAGCTGATAGCTCATAGCTCTTTGTGGATGGTGGGCGGCTGAAATTAAATGTAGGGCGGACCTTTAGGTCCGCCAAGTGGCGGGGCTGAAGCCCCGCCCTACGTTGCCTAGGAGACGGCCAGGAGGGATCTTGTCCCCCTCTGGAGGGGGCAGGGGGAGGTTACCTTTAGCGCTTTTACCACCTCCGTCGCTTCGCGACACCTCCGCCGGCGGAGGACATAAGGTGTGGACCTTCAGGTCCACCAACGGCGGGTCTAAAGACCCGCCCTACATTAAAGCGGAGGGAAAAGATAGGGAACGGTCTTGTGACCTCCAGGTTATCGCGACCGTTCCCTACAACCAGCTGCGGGACTGAAAGACGGCATGTAGTGGGTTCCTCAGGTCCATTTGTTGCGTGAAACCACCTCCGTCGCTTCGCGACACCTCCGCCGGCGGAGGACATACGGCGTGGACTTTCAGGCCCACTCATGGCAGGTTTATAGATACAGCCTTAGAACACATGGCGGCAGGCATATCAAGAACGCAAACCGGCACACAGGAACGGAAAATGAACCAGACCCGGCAACAGCAAACACCAAAAACCGCATCATATACCCGACGTTTCATTAAGAACGTCGCACAGTCTTTTTTTTCTTACTACGAGCTACCAGCTACGAGCCATGAGCTAAGCCTCATCCACCATCCGCTATCCACTATCCACAATTTTTCCGCCACGAGCTGCGAGCCACGAGCTACCAGCTGCGAGCTACGAGCTACGAGCCATCCACTATCCACTATCCACAAGATTTCCGCCACCAGCTGCCAGCCACGAGCTACCAGCTGCGAGCTACGAGCTACGAGCCATCCACTAGCCACCATCCACTATCTCCTGCTCCTCGCCCTGCTCCTCCTCGCGCCGGTTTTGCCGCATAACGCGTACGCCCTTTCATCGGTCAACGTGTCCCTGGACAACGAACTGTACCGGGACATGGAATTCTGGGCGGCGGAGGGACTTGTTTCCAGCCAGATGTCCGGCATCCGGCCCTATGCCCGCAGCGAGGTCGCGAGACAACTCGTTGAAGCGCTCGACAAATGCGCGGCCATGAAAAAGCCGTCCGCCACCTGCCGGAATATCCAAAGCCGCTATAAAAAACTTTTTGATCCGGAAATCGCCGAACAACGATCTCCCGACAGCGCAAGCCTTCTGGTTGCCAAACCGGTGGAATCCGCCTCTGTCTCCTATGCTTACCGCAAGGGGCCTTTTTCCCTTTACAACAATGAAGGCATGGAATACGGCGAAGGCAGCAACGCCATCGTCCAGTTCTCATCGTCCGTCCGTCTGGCCCGGGTTTTGTCCGTTTACGTTCAGCCGGCCTTCATCTTCAATCATCACTATCCGACCGACAACGACGGCAGCCGCACCGATGCCCGGCTGCACAAGGGCTACGCCAAGCTGACCCTTTTCAACGTCGAACTGGAAGTCGGGCGGGATTCCCTCTGGTGGGGCCCCGGGCGCCACGGATCGCTGCTCATGTCCAACAACGCCCATCCGTTCGACATGGTCAAACTTTCCAATCCGGAACCGGTTCTTCTGCCCTGGATATTTTCCTACATCGGACCGGTCCAATTCAACCTGATCTTTTCTCAGCTCAACGACCAGCGACACGGCAAAGAGTTGGCCAATCCTTTTTTATACGGTATGCGCCTGGGTCTCAAACCGCATCCGTTCGTGGAACTGGGGGCGTCCCATCTGGCTCTCTTCGGCGGTCCGGGCCGGCGGGATTTGAGCGTCGGCGAAATTATACGAATCCTTTACGGCAATACGGATAGAAAAGGTCAAAGACTGGAAAGCAACCAGCAAATGTCCGTCGATTTCTCACTGACCTTACCCAACCTGAAAAAATACATCTGGATTGCCGACGGCTTCAAACTCTACGGTGAAATCGGCGCGGAAGACAACGGCTATCCTCCGACCAGCCGGGCGTGGCTCGCCGGCATGAGCATCTTCAAACCCTTTGGTTTGGAAAGAGCCGTAATTTCCGCCGAATATGCAACAACGATTTTAGGCCCCTATAACTCACCGGATGCCTGGTACAGGCATGGTGCCTACCCCATGTTTTACGAAGGCCGTGTCTTCGGCCATCACACAGGCTGCGAAGCGGACGATTTTTTTATCGAGTGGTCGCAAAGTTTCGACAAGTTTTTTTACAAGCTGAGTTTCGACATGGAAAGAAGCGGCATCAAAACCAATGCCAATACACAATTGAAAAACCAATACATGATGGAAGCGGGTTACCGACTGAACGACCACATAAAATTCACTGTACGCTATGCCTACGAACGCATTCAAGACTACGGCAACGTCGCCGGTGACCTTAGGAACAACCACTTTGCAGGGGTAGAGGCAATTTTTGACTTCTAAAAGCCTATTAAGGCTTGACGGCTACGGAATTAGCCGGTAAATTTCGACAATATGAAATTCAGCATTTTCCATATCGGATTAAAAAGGATTTTTAATCCACCGGAAAGGCAAAAAGCAAACCGCGCCGCCAAAACGGCGTATGCACCGAAACTTTGTTTTAAGGTAAATGTAGCATAAACATTCAGCGTTTTTTAAATGTAGGGTGGACCTTCAGGTCCACCAATAGGCAGATTTGAAGTAGGGCGGACCTTCAGGTCCGCCAGCGGCAGGTCTAAAGACCCGCCCTACGAAAAACGAGACAACAAAACAAAAACATTGATTAAAGGCAATGTTTTGAAAATGTAGGGCGAACCTTCAGGTCCGCCAGCGGCGGGGCTAAAGACCCGCCCTACGAAAAACGGGGCAATAGAACAAAAACATTGATTAAACCCATTGTTTTGAAGATGTAGGGCGGACCTTCAGGTTCGCCAGCGGCGGGTCTAAAGACCCGCCCTACGAAAAACGGGGCAATAGAACAAAAACATTGATTAAACCCATTGTTTTGAAGATGTAGGGCGAACCTTCAGGTTCGCCAGCGGCGGGGCTAAAGACCCGCCCTACGAAAAACGGGGCAATAGAACAAAAGCATTGATTAAACCCATTGTTTTGTAAATGTAGGGCGGACCTTCAGGTCCGCCAGCGGCGGGGCTAAAGACCCGCCCTACGAAAAACGGGGCAATAGAACAAAAACATTGATTAAACCCATTGTTTTGAAGATGTAGGGCG
>JAAYDW010000033.1 GCA_012729055.1 Deltaproteobacteria bacterium | reverse complement strand
GCCGGCGTAAGTTGTATCTGAGGGGCCTTTTCCCGGGAAAAAATAAGGGTGACTATTATGCAACGCTTTGCATAATAGTCTTGGCTATCGTGCAAAGCCCTGCAAAATAGTCAACCATGAAACGGTACCTTTATGAGCCGATCAAAAGAGATCTGCAAAAGAAAATGGTTATTCTGACCGGGCCGCGGCAGGTTGGAAAAACCTGGCTGGCCAAGGAACTGATGGCGGAATTTCAATCGCCGCAGTACCTGAACTTCGACAGCATCGCCGACGCCAGAATCATCAACAATCAATCATGGCCTCTTAAGAGCGATATCCTGATTCTCGATGATAGACCGCGTTGCGGTGGTGAGCGCCGGCAAATGGCTCGCGCAGTTGTCCGCCTGACACGGGAAACTGGAGCCGGGAAGCTGGGGGCAGATCTTGAAGTATAAGTTTCCCGTATTACAGGAACGCCTGCAAACCATCCATCGGTTTGCAGGCGTTGATTAGAATGACTTGCTTTCAGATCGGCAAAGCAGGCCCAATCCTTAACCTTACTCAATGCCTCGCCGAAGAAGCCTTTTATTCGTAAATCTTTTCTTCCTCCGCGAAGGCTTCGGCGGCGTCGGCTTCGAAGTCGCGCATCTTCGCCTCTTTTCTTGCCTTCATTTGCTCGCGATACCACTCGTGCGCGATAATCATCGACATGACCTCGCTCGTTCCCGTCCAGATGGAGGCCAGGCGGACGTCGCGGTAAATGCGTTCGATGGGGAAAACGTTCGTGTAGCCGATGCCGCCCACTACCTGCATGGCGTTGTGGACGATCTTCTGGCAGGATTCGGTGATGAATTTCTTCGACTCGGAGATCATCCGCCGCACGCGGTCGATGTTCATTCCCGAATCGATGGCCCGGCAGGTCGTGTAGCCCAGGGACCTTGCGGCGTCTAGCAGCATGGCGCCCTCGGCCACCTGGAAGCTCACTCCCTGGAAGGTGTTGATGGGCAGGCCGAACGCCTTGCGGCGCGTGGTATAGTGCGTCGCGATCTCGAGAGCGACGCGGGCCGAGCCGATCGTCATGATGGCCGTTCCCAGCCTTTCGGGAACCATCATGGTATTGAAGACGCTGTAGGCCCCGTTGACGGCGCCCAGAACATTTTCCTTCGGCACCTTGACGTCCTTGAAGACAAGGCGCGCCGTGCCGCCGCCGCGGCAGCCCATGAGATTGTACAGGTACTTCGTATCCACGCCGGTGCTGCGGTCGACAATGAAAGCCGTGATGGACTGCTGGGGCTTTACGCCGGGCTCGAAATTTGTCCGGGCATAGACCAGGAAATAGTCCGCGCCTTCGCCGCCGACGATGAACCGCTTCTGGCCGTTTAGAAGAAAGTAATCCCCGTGATCTTCCGCTTTCGTGGTGGCGCCGAAGAAATCAGAGCCCCCGCGGGGTTCCGTGAGGCACTCGGCGGCAAAGAGATCGCCTTTCAGCAGCGGCCGGACGTACTTCTCCTTCTGCGCATCCGTGCCGTGCTGGATGATCGCGTCGCAGACCAGCTCCGCTCCCACGCCGAAGACGCAGGCAAATTCATAGCCGAGAGTGCCGATCTCTTCCAGGAGGGCCCCTGTGGTCACCCAGTCCATGCCGCGTCCGCCCCATTCCTTGGGGTAGCGGCAGCCGAAGAGATTGCGGCGGCCGGCCTCCCGGAGGAATTCCTTGGGAAACTTGATTTTGTCCGCATCCATGTCGAGGACCATCTCGCGGGGAACCCATTTCACGAAATCGCGCGCCTCGTCGCGCAATTTGATCTGCTCTTTCGTCAGTAAATAATCGAACATAAAACCTCCTTATTTCGCGTATTCTTCGCGCAGCTTGTATTTCATGACCTTGCCGCTGGGGGTGTAGGGCAGGGTTTCCACGAATTTTATCGTTCGCGGAATTTTATATTTCGCCATCTTGTCGCCCAGGAACTCGCGGAGTTTCTCTTCGGTGACGTCCGCCTCCCTGCCTTTTACCACAAAGGCGGCAACAGTTTCACCCCACTCTTTATGGGGAATTCCGATCACCGCGGCGGCCGCGATCCCCGGACAGGCCGCAATCGCGTCTTCCACTTCCTTGGAGTAGACGTTTTCGCCGCCCGTGACAATCATATCCTTGGTGCGGTCCACCATGAATAGGTAACCGTCTTTGTCGAGCCGCGCCACGTCTCCGGTTTTATACCAGCCTCTCTCAAAAACTTCTTTCGTCGCCGCCGGATCGCGGAAATAGCCTTTCATCATGCTGTCGGCCTTGAGCCAGATTTCGCCGACATCGCCGGGCTTGGCCGCCTCTCCGGCGTTCTTCATGACGACGATATCGCAGCCGGGCAGCCCGGACCGGCCGATCGATCCGGCCTTGCCGACCTGGTCCTTGGGCATGAGCGTCGTCCCGGTGGGGCCCGATTCGGTCATCCCATAAACCTGGTAAAAGCGGTCGCTCTTGTATTTGGCCATGATCATCCGCGCCGTCTCCGCGGCGATGGGGCCGCCGCCGTAAATCCAGGCGCGCATTGAGGAGAGATCGAACGTATCGAAATTGGGCAGCATCTGCACGGGCATGATGTAGGAGATGGGGGCGCCGAAATAGACGGTGCATTTCTCCTGAGCGATGGCCTGGAGAAAATGCAGCGGATGATACTCGCGGATCATGACGGTCGTTCCGCCGACGTACTGGATGCCGGTGAACCAGTTGTTGAGCGGCGAGGAATGCCAGATCGGCATCGCCATGAGCAGCCGGTCGTCCTCATCCATCTTGATTGCCAGGGCGCCCGTAATGCCGCTCATGACGACGCCCCGGTGGGTATGCATGCAGCCTTTCGGCTTTCCCGTCGTGCCCGAGGTGTAGAGAATTTCCGCCAGATCGTCGTCGCCGATTTCGACGGGCGAAAGCGGAGGCGCCGCCGCGAGCAGGTCCTCGAACTGTCCGTAAGTCCCCGCCGGACTGTCCATGGCGAGCTTCTTGACGTCCGAGGAAAGCTTGTCGGCAACGGACAGGAGGGACCCGTCTAAGAGAAGGATCTTTGCTTCACTGTGCGTGAGGATATAGTCCACCTCCGGAGGCATCAGTTTGTGATTGACGGGGACCACGACGCCGCCGGCCATGAGCGCGCCGTAAAAGGCGATGACGAAGCCGGGCGTGTTCTGGCTCATGATGGCAAGGCGGTCGCCTTTCGCCAGCCCCAGACTTTGAAAAAGTCCCGCCGCTTTGGCGGCCGTGTCTCTGATTTCCCGGAAGGAATAGCTCCGCCCGCCGGCGCGGATGCAGTCCTTCTCCGGACTCTTGCGCGTATTGCTTTCCAGGATTGCAACCAGATTCATTTTCGCTCCTCCTTTTCGTCTATTTTTCTACCTCGGCCAAGGCCAGGTCCTGATAGGCGTGGAAAAATTTGTGGCAGAAAATGTCCCAGCGACGGCAGACGTCGATGGTGGCGTCGTCCATTCCAAACAGGTGCGGATGCGCGACGAGACCCTGAATTTCGTCCGCCATTTCCTGAACCTCAGCCGGGTCCAGTCCCTGCAGAATTCCGGCGACGAACTCCTCCGGTTTGTACCAGGAAGCCGCCTGCTGCATGTCGCGGTGAATCTGCGTCAAAAGAACGTTGCGCGGGCCTTCCCACAGTTCGTTGATAGCCGAATCGCGGTACAGGCGGGGCAGGCACGAGAAATCCTCCATCACGCCGTGGCCGCCGAAAAGCGACATGGCTTCGCGGATGACGTCGGTGCAGTCCCAGGAGGCGGCGATCTTCTGCAACATGATCAGCTCCCGGACGTTGAAGCGGTTCCGGCGCGCCGGCAGCGGCTCATCGCCGGCCTGGCTGCCCTTGAGGCCGCCTTCGAGGTTCATGAAGTCGCGGTACAGTTTGAAGGCGCCGGCCGTGGTCCGCCGGGTGGTTTGTCGAATTCGGTTCAGTTGAACAGTGACAAGGGGAAATTGGTCGAGCCTGAGGCCGAAGGCATCCCGGAAAGCGACGTATTTCTCCGCTTCACGCACGGCGCGCGTCATGTACGCGGCGGCGGAAAGCCCCACGGTGAGGCGGGAAAACGTCAGCACAATGCCGACCACATTGGCCACGCCCTTGTCCAGCGGCCCGACGGGATAGGCGACGGCGCCGGTGTAGGTGAGCTCAGCCGTTGTCAGTTCGCTGGTGCCCATCTTCCACTTGATCCGGTCGATCGTGTAGCCGTTGCGGATTTCCTTTTCCCGGTTGCCGGGCAGCCATGACGGCACGACAAAAAGGGCAACCTTTTCCGAACCGGCGGGCTTGGCCGTCACGACGGCGTAATCCGCGTGCGTGGCGGAGCAGAAAAATTTTGTTCCGTAGAGTTTCCAGACGCCGTGATCGTTTACGGCTTCGAGAACATTGGCCGGCACATCCGATCCGCCCTGGATTTCGGACAGGTACTGCGCGCCGATGGCGAAGTCGCCGTCAATTCCTTCCTTGCAGTGCCGGAGGATTTCTTTTGTTTCCGGCGAATCGGCATACTTGTTCAGCAGCTCGACCAGACCTTCCGTGCAGGTGACGGGACAGCCGATGCAGGCCTCGCCGTTCTGGTAAATGAGGTACATCTTGACGAGCTTGACCCAGGGAGACGTTTTCTCCGCAAAGAACGCTTCCGAAAAAATTTCCTTTTCCATGATTTCCGTGTCGTGGGGGCGGACGATCCGGTCGATGCGGTTGTGGTGGCCGTCGTAGTGCACCATGTAGGGGCGCTCCTCCGGGCGGGCGATCCGCTCGGCCATGTCCCGCCAGCGGGATGAGGCTTTGGCGGAAACGGCGCGCGCTGCGGCATCCACCTGCTGCCAGATATCGCCGGTGAAGCGGCGCACGACTTTTTGAATAAAGGGATCGTCGGCATAGTAATCGACGCCCTGGCGCCAGGCCAGGAAATCATTGAAGCTGTATGGGTTGTTTCTATCCGCGAATGACATAAGAACCTCCTCAGGTAAACTGCAAACGCAAATCTTTATCGCAGAGCAGAAGCGATGCGCCGCTGTCCTGCAGAATGTAAACGAGCTCCGGAATCTGGAGACGCCAGTTGAGCATGAGCGTGATGACGCCGATTTTGGCCGCGCCGAACAGAGCTGTCGTCGCGTGCTCGTTGTTCTTGCACAGGACGGCGATGCGCTCGCCTGAGGCCAGGCCGCTTTTTTTCAGATAAGCGCCGAAACGGTTGACCCGTTCGTTGGCTTCGCGGAAAGTAAACCGGTAATCGAGCCCGGAGAAAGCCTCCAGGGCGGGGCTTAGGTAAGCGCGGTTGGCCAACATTTTGCCGATGTTGATTTCCATAAACCTGACCCTCCTGTTTTAGTATTGTATGTTGTGTAACCAGTGGTTACTATACAAACCAGTGGTTACGCAGTCAAGTTTTTTTTCAGTTCCGGGATGATCTGTGGTATAGAAGGCGCCCTATGAAACAAACCAAAACATTTGCCCATGTCAAAAGCGAAGCCAAACTGGCGCGCCAGGCGCTCATCATCGAGGCGGCCGAGCGCGTGTTTGCCGTCAAACCGTTCAACAAGGTCAGCATCCGGGACATCGCCCGCGAGGCGGGCATTTCCCATGCCTCCATTTACCGGTATTTCCCCGATCAGCAATCTCTGTTCGTGGAAGCCTTTCTGCAGGGGGCCGGCGAAATCGGCGACACGCTCGAAAAGTTGATTGAAAGCTCCGACACGCCCGATATTCTGAAAATCAGCAGTGTGTATGTGACGTATCTGATGGACAACGATCAGTATTTCCGCATGATGACGCACTTCATGCTCGACGGCTCCCTGGCGGCGGAAAAAATCGAAAAGCTCAACGCCGCCGAGCGGCGGATCTTCGACCAGTTCGACCGGCTCTTCAAGAAACTGAAAAAGCCCGAGCCGGTGCGTCTTCTGTCCCACGCCTTTTTTGCCGCGTTAAACGGCGTGCTCATCACGTTTCGCAACTATCCGGGACGCACGACCAAGGCGGTTCGCCGGCACATGCTCAACATTGCCGGCGTCATTGCCGAAAGCTTCAGCGCCGATCGGCCGGCGGGAAAATAAGGGAGGGGACGCGGCGGAAAACCGCGACGGCTTGCACACAACGGCGCTCCGCCGTCAGGCCGTCCTGGCGTATTGTTCGATGAAGCGGTCGATCAACGCCCGGGCGATGCTGATTTTGCCGGGGATCGCCGGCAGTTCATCGGGGCCGTACCAGCCGGCCTCCACGATTTCCCTGCCGTCGATTTTCAGCTCTCCGCCCGCGTATTCGGACGTAAAGCCCACCATCAATGAATCGGGAAACGGCCAGGGCTGGCTTTTGAAATAGCGGATGTTTTTGACTTCAAGACCGGTTTCCTCCCGGATCTCGCGCCGCACGCACTCCTCCAGGCATTCGCCCGGTTCGACGAATCCCGCGAGCACGCTGAACATCCGCACCTGAAACCGCGCCGACGTCGCCAGCAGGAGCTTGCCGTCCCGGACGATGGAGACGATTACCGCCGGCGAAAGCCGCGGATAGGCGGCCAGACCGCACGACGGGCAGAGAAAACATCTTTCCTCCGTCTTCAGCGCCGTGCGGTTTCCACAGCGGCCGCAGTACCGGTTGTTTTCCGCCCACAGGAGCAGTTGTCTGGCCCGGCCGTAAATGTGGAACATCTGTTCGTCGAATCTTCCGGCCGACCGGCGCAGGCCGACCCACTCGGTGTGCGGCAGGACAAGGCCCTCCGGCGCATCGTCCGCGAGCGCGTAACAGTCGACGCCATCGAGCCTTCCGATGTGCAGCGCCCGGTCGGTATCGAGTGCCGGAAGATCGCCGCCTTGCATCAGCAGCGGTTTTGTGTTGTTTCCCTCCGTGGCGGCGAGAATCTTTTCCTGACGGAAGATGAACCAGTAGGCCGGTTCTTCCCGGGGAATTTTGTCCTGATAATGAAATGAAAAATCGAAATCCATTGGTCCGAAGCCTTTTTGCTGCAGGTTGTAAGAAAAACCGGCCGAAAAAGCAAAGGGTTTTCTTGTGGCCGCGTTGGAAAATTCGCCTATCGGGCCGGGAAAACGTCAGCCGGCCGGGAAGGTCAGGGTTTCGTTTTCAATCCGGGCCGTACGGTTGACGCCGGGAAGCCTTTCGGCGTCGTGATGGGCGGTCTGGATCACGGTTCGGTTTTCGTCCGCGCACTGCGCCAGAAAAGAATGCAGAAAACGGAAACGCCCCGCGTCCAGGTCCTGAAACGGTTCATCCAGAATGAGGACCGGCGGATTTTTGACCAGCGCCCGGGCGATCATGACCGTTTTTTTCTCACCCGAGGAAAGCCTGCCGAAGGGTGCGTTTTGAAGATCTGTTAATTCCAGCGTTCCGACAAGGGTTTGGTAGCGGGCCGTTTCCGTGTCGGTGATGCGCCGGTTCAGCACCATTGTGTCCGACAATCCCGAAAGGATGATATCCTGCACGCTGGACGATCCTTTGAAGTACAGTTGCATGTCCGAGGAAATGAAGCCGATGCGCGCTTTGATGTCCCAGATGGATTCGCCTGTTCCCCGCTTCCGGTCGAAGAGCCGGAAATCGCAGCGGTAGGCGACGGGATTGTCGGCATTGAGAAGGCTCAGGAGCGTTGACTTGCCCGAGCCGTTGGCGCCGGTGAGCAGCCATTTTTCACCGCGCCGGATGCGCCAGCTCAAATCCCGGACGAGAATCCGTTTGCCGATGGCCAAAACTTCTTTTTCAATGTCAAAGAACACCTCAAAATCAACCGGCGGCGTGACCAGGAAGGCCGGCGGTTCTACCGGCGGGACGTCTGCTTCCGCTTTCCTTTCTTCCGGACCGTTCAGGCGGATGATGCGGTCAAAGGCGACGCCCGCAGGCGGATCGGCAAGAAGCAGGATGACGGTTTTCCGGTACCGGCGGGTGATCCGGCGCAATACGGCGAGAAAAAGAGCGCTGGAGGCTTCATCCAGGCCGCTGAACGGATTGTCCAAAATATACACTCCGGCTTCCCGGAAGAGATTTTTCAGCAACAGCGCTTTGCGGGTTTCACCGCTGGACAGTTCGATGAGTTTTGTTTCCAGGAGGGAGGGCGGCAAGACGGCGGCAAAAAGATCGCGCCGGTAGTCGTCGGCGGCGTCATAGCGCAGGTACTGTCTGACGGTGTCCACGTCGGCGGCGTCGAAGGTGTTGTAGCGCTGCTGATAGTAGAAATCGGCATAGTGGAAAAGGCCGCCGTCGGCCGAGTAAGCCGAATAGGCGATGTCGCGGAGGTCGATTGCGCGGCGGACCGCCCCCTCGATGTCGCGGATGGCGCCGCGGAGAATTTCTGCGAATGTCGTTTTTCCGGAGCGATTGGGGCCGAGGACGGCCACCAGCTCTCCCGCGCGGATTTCGGCGGACACGATCGTATCCAGAATGCGGAGGCGGTCGATGGCAATGACAGTTTCGTTCATGAAAATAAATCCGTGGGCGCGGCGGCCGGCAGTCCGGGTGTTTATTTTTATTCGTTCGCGCGCCCGTTTCTTTAAAATTTCCATATCAGTTCCGCCGCAGCCTGTCCACGCCGCTTTCATTCCATGCATGTAATCAGTATGGTTCCTTTGGCAGTTCCACACAACACAGATGTCATTCCCGACGGGATCCGGAAAGCGTTGAAAGGCGCTGAATTTCCGCCTTCGCGAGAAATGACAAATCTGGCCGTAAAGTAACGCCGGAGGAATATGACGATAAAATCTCTTTGACAGTGAGGATTTGGCGTCCTATACTCGCGCCCAAAAAAAAGAAGAAAAAATATTGCAATCTTTTTGACAGTTGAAATTTTTCCGCGCTTTAAAAAAGAGACAATTTTCTGAAGGAATTCCATGGATAAACCGCTTTTCCCCGCCTCGATACCCGTTACCAATGCTTTCAGCGCCTGCGAACTCGGCTCCGATTTTGACGAGCAGTTCTTTATGCTCAATTTCGGGACGCGGCTGCTTACCGCCTTTACCGACAAGGATATTCTGGTGGATATTGCACTTGAGACCCTGGCGGATTTTTCCCGGGGAGAGAGGCTTGCCGTTCTGAGCCTCGACGACAAGCGGGAGAATCTGGAGGTGGACGGCGTTTTCTCAAACTTGCGGCCCTCCCGTCCCTGTTTGTCTTTTCCGGCTCCAGGCACGTTTTTGGAAAAAGTGATGCTGGAAAAAGCCGTTGTCGTTCATCCGCTTACCGTGGAACAGGGGATTCCGCTGCCGGCGGCAGACGGACCGGCCGGTAAAGAACAATGCCTGTGCCTTCCGCTCGTCGGCACGGCGTTTCGCGTGGTCGGACTGGCCACGGTCGCCGTTCCCGCGAACCATGCCTTTACGTTTTTCGAAGCCCAGCAATTGCGGGTTCTCAGCACGGTGCTCGCCGTTTCCCTGGAAAACGCCAAGCTTTTTTCACGGGTGATTACCGACGGGCTCACCAATCTGTACACGCGCCGCTTCTATGAAATCCGCCTGGAGGAAGAACTCTACAAACTGAAACGCCGGCAGAGCTTCCTGTCGCTCATCATGTTCGATCTGGACGATTTCAAGAAGGTCAACGATTCGTTCGGCCACCTGGTGGGCGATGACGTTTTGCGACAGTTCGGCCTGCTCATGCAGGAGCATACCCGCAAGGGCTCCACGCTTGTCAGCCGTTACGGCGGTGAGGAATTTACCGTCCTCATGCCCGACGCGCGTCTGGAGGAAGCGGTGGCGCTGGCGCGCCGGATCATGACCCTGTGCGCAAATACCGTTTTTGGAGACGAGACCCTGCCCATCCGCATCACGGTCAGCGGCGGCGTGGCCTCCACGGATTCCTCGGAGTCTCTTAGCCCCAAAGCATTTTTTCAAAGGGCCGATATGGCGCTTTACAAGGCCAAAAACGAAGGCCGCAACCGCATCGTTATCTGGAACGAATGACGCCGGATTATTGCCAAATAACGGGGCGGATTGCGCATGGGAAGGTCCGAAGCTTGTTGCCGGCGACCTTGGCGCATTGAACACCATTCACCACACACTGAACAGGGAGCGGAGCCTTTATGAAACCGAAGGGCGTTTTGTCGGAATTAAAAGAAAAAGAAAGACAAGTCCGGCGCGACATCATTATTGCCGCCGCGGAAGAGGAATTTGCCGAAAAGCCTTTCAATGAAGTTTCGATGAGAACCATCGCCAGGCGCGCCGGGATGTCCACCGCCGTTATTTATCAGCATTTTCCGGATCAGCAAACGCTGTTTGTCGATACCTTTATGAAGGGAACGAATCAGATCTTTGAAAATATTTTCAAAACCATCAACGACTCGCCGGACGGCGCGCTGGAAAAGGCGGCGTCGCTTTATATCGAATACTTCACGCAGAACGACCAGTATTTCCGTATGATGATGAATTTCTTTCTCGGCAGCGCGGTCGATCCGGCGCTTTTTGAGAAACTGACGATCATCGAGAAAAACATTCTCGATCATCTGGACGTTATTTTCCGCAAAATGAAGGTAAGAGGAGATGTCCGGATTTACTCCCATGCTCTCTTTGCGGCCATCACCGGCATTGTCGTCACCTTCCGCAACCATCCCACCAAAAGTTCGGCGCAGGTCTTGAAGCACAGACAAAAAGTAGCTCGTACCTTATCGAAATTGTTCAGCAAGAAATAAATCTTCCGTTGATTCCGCGGCGGGAAAGTAAAAATGGCTTGCGATGTAAACAGTGTTTATGTATAATAACGCTGTGCTAAAAATAGAACTACGTTATTTAATTTGGCGATGCAAGAAATAAAACAAATACAGGCAGGAGGTCGTTCGTTCATGAGCATGTCACCGGCTATGAAAATCCATGAGGCCCGCGGTGTTTCCGATATGGAGAAATTCTTTAATCCGTCTTCCGTGGTGATTTTTGGCGCATCAAACGCCAAGTTCAACCTCGGGGCCATGATCTGCAAAGCGTTGAGAGACGCCGTCCAATATCCGGGACAGGTCTATGCGGTAAACAGCGCCGGCGACGATGTCGCCGGCGCAAAAGGCTGCCAGGCTCTGGAGGATATCCGGGAGGATATCGACCTTGCGGTGATCATCACGCCGGCGTCCGTCATCCCGGGCCTGATTCAGAAATGCGGCGCCAGAGGCATCCGCAACGTCATTATTGAAAGCTCGGGATTTTCGGAAAAAGGGGAGGAAGGCAGAAAACTGCAAAATGAGATCGACCGGCTGGCGCGCTTTTATGCGCTGCGCATTATTGGTCCCAATTGCCTGGGGGTGCTGGATATCGAGCGGCGGTTTTGCTGTATGTATGGAGCGGAAGAGATCGTGTCGGTGCTGGTCCGTCATCCCGGCCCCGTTTCCTATATCCTCCAGAGCGGCGGCGTGGCGGAGCTGGTGGGCGAACGGCTGATGGACGATCGTCTGGGCGTCAACAAGATGGTCTGCATCGGCAATAAGTCGGACGTGAATGAAGCCGATTTGATCGATTATTTCGACACGGATCATACGGAGGTCATCTGCGTTTACCTGGAAAACGTCAAGGACGGCCGAAAGCTGATGAGAGCGGTAAAAAAGACAAGAAAGCCCGTGCTGGTTTACAAGTCGGGGAAAAGCGAGGCGGGCCGCGCCGCCGCCTTGTCCCATACCGCGGGGATGGCCCAGAACGACGCTGTCTTTGACGGCGCGTGCCGGCAGGCGGGGATCATTCGGCTGCAGTCGATTGAAGAACTGCATGCGCTGCCGAAAATGTTTACCCGGATGCCGCTTTTGTCGGGGAACCGCATTGCCGTGTTTACAACTTCTGGAGCGTTCGGCAGCGTCGGCGCCGATCTGCTGGCGGGCACCAACCTGGTCATGGCCGAATTTTCCGATGAGACAAAGTCCAGACTGAGCCGGATTCCGGGAGTGTTCAATGCAGCCAATCCGGTGGATATCGGCCCCGCCCCTCCCGAAATTTATCTGGAGATTTACAATATTCTTTTGACATCCGGCGAGGTGGACGGCATGCTGCATCTTGCGGGCATGTGGCGGGATTTTGTTCAAGACGTCATGCAGGCCTTGGTCGGCTTCTGCCGGCGTCAGCGCAAGCCCGCCGCGCTTTATGCGTACAATTCAATGGGGAAACTGCTGGCCGCCCGCCAGGAAAAAGAGCTGCCGGTTTTCTATACCGCCGAAGAGGCCGTAAGAGCGCTGGAGGTTTCCTATCAGCAGTACCTGTATCTGGATAAAAAGGAGGAACCGTTGTGGAAACCATAATTCAAAAAGCGCTCAAGCGCGGCCAGCGCGTGCTTTCTGAGTACGATTCGAAGCGGGTCATTCAATCCGCGGGGCTTGCGGTCAACCGGGAGAAGCTGGCCGGTTCCCGGAAAGAAGCGATATCCATCGCATCGGAAATCGGATATCCGGTGGTTCTGAAAGGCTGCTCGGACAAAGCCGCGCACAAGACGGAAATGGGTCTGGTCAAGCTCAACCTCGGCAACGCTGAAGAAGTGGCGAAAGCCTATGATGAGATCACGGGCAAGGGAGTTGACTTGGACGGTGTTCTGGTCGGCGAGATGATCCGCGGCGACCGGGAATTCGTTCTGGGATTGAGCCGCGATCCGCAGTTCGGCCCCTGTGTGATGTTTGGCGTCGGCGGCATCTTTACGGAAGCCGTCAAGGATGTGACGTTCCGCGTGGCGCCGATCACCGAGCGCGACGCCGGGGAAATGCTTGATGAAATCCGCCTGTCGAAGCTGCTGACGGCCTTTCGCGGGAAGCCGGCCGTAGACCGTCGGGCGCTGGTCCGGGCGCTGGTCGCGATCGGCGATTTGGGATATCGCTCACGCGAAATCGCTGAAATCGACATCAATCCTGTCATTATCTCCGGCGATCAGCCGATTGCGGTTGATGCGCTGGTGGTCCTGCAGCGGACTGAAGAAGGAGAAAGCGGTCGATGAGTCTTAAGCGGAAAATCAATAAACTGGTCAGGAAGCGCTCGTGGCAGGCGATACTTTCTCTGTTGCGAAAACTTGTCCGATGGAGTCCGTATTTCCGCTATCCGGTCATCGGTCCCCGCTTGCGCAAAGTTGTCAACCTGGAACCGGAGGCCAAGACGCAGGGATACACCCTCAATATCAACGCCGACGTCACCGATCTGGCGCAGGGCGTCGTGCTGCCGATCGACATGATGAAAGAGGCGGTGCGGCAGGCCGGTTTCCGGGCGATCATGAATAAGTGCCTGTGCCGTTCCGCTTACGACTGTAAGACTTTCCCGCATGATCACGCCTGCATCTTTATCGGCGAGGGCGCGCGCGGCATTGTGAAAAACGGCGTGGGCCGGGAAGCGACCGTGGAGGAAGCCCTGTCCCACATTGACCGGGGCGCCGAACTGGGCTTGGTCGGACAGGCCTTGTGGATCGAGGTTGAACGGCTGATGATGGGGCTCGCCCGGGAAAACGGCGTGGCGCACTGGCTGGAAATCTGCTTTTGCTGTCCCTGCTGCTGCGGAACCTTCAAGCTCATGAGGGCCTCTAATCTGCAAGACATCCGGGACCGCTTCCATTCCATCGGCTGGAAGGCGGTCCTGACGAAGGACGTCTGCAATCAGTGCGGGCTCTGCGTGAAGCGCTGCCCGATCGGGGCGATATCTTTAAAAGAAAAGCAGATCTGCATCGACGCGGCGCAATGCCTGGGCTGCGGCTTCTGCGCCGCGCTCTGCCCGCAATTGGCCATCAGGCTTCACTTGCAGACGCCGCTTCTGGACAAGGTTCAGGACTACTTTACACGCGGCGGCCTCAGCGTTGATTTATAAAGGCAGGTCTGAAACGAAAACCTGACGAAAGGGAGTCTTCCAATGAACCATGTCCACCATGTGCATCTGTTTGCCTCGGATATTGAAAAAAGCCTGGCTTTTTACAGGGATGTTTTCGGCGGGCAAGTCGTCCTCGATGAAAATATGGCGGGAGCCCGGAACGTCTTTATGCGCGTCGGCACGGGCCGCATTCATTTTTACGATCAGGCTCCCGGGTTTTCAGGACGGGGCAGCATCCATCACCTCGGAATACAGACCGACGACATCGATGGGATTGTCAAAAAACTAAAAGCCACAAAAGTCCCGTTAAAAAAGGACATTACCGATATCGGCGTCTGGAAATACATCATGGTTCCCGCGCCGGACAACGTGCTCATCGAGCTTTTTGCGGTCGATAAAAACGCGATTCCGGAACCTATGCGGGACTATTTCGATTAGCGGCCGCGAAAGAGCGAAGGCGCGGAAATAATTTCTTGACAGCAGGATCGAATTTCATGATTTCTCCCGAGGAGAAGTCATGAAAAATATGAACCGGCATAAGGAGGCCCCATGAGTGAACTGGTAAAAATTTCCATCGAAGACCACATCGCGGATGTCCGCTTCAACCGGCCCGAAAAATTCAACGCGCTGAGCTTTGAGATGATCGACGCCATGGCGGGCGCCATCGACCGGCTGGCCGGGGAGTCCGGCGTCCGGGTGGTTGTCATCTCCGGCGAAGGCAAGAGCTTCTGCGCCGGGCTGGATATCGAGAACTTCGCCGCCCTGCAATCCGGAACAAACAAGTTTCCCGATCTGACCAGGCGCTACCAAAACCGGATTTCCAACATCTACCAGCACATCGGCTATGGGTGGAAAGAGCTGCCCGTGCCGGTGATTGCCGCCATCCACGGCGTCGCCTTCGGCGGCGGTTTTCAGATTGCCATGGGGGCGGACATCCGCTTCAGCACGCCCGACGCGAAATACTCGCTCATGGAAATGCGCTGGGGCTTGATTCCGGACATGAGCGTTTCCCAGACCATCCGCGATTTCATGGCGATTGACGTGGCCAAGGAACTGATTTTTACGGGGAAGGTCATCAAGGGCGAAGAAGCGGCCCGGCTGAATCTCGTGACGCACGTGGTTGAAAACCCCCATGCAGCGGCGCTGGCCCTGGCCCGGGAGATTGCCTCCAAAAATCCCGATGCCGTCCGCGCGGCGAAAAAGCTCATCAATAACGTCTGGCACGGAGATTCCGCCCGGGGCCTGATGATGGAATCCGAGCTGATGATGACGCTCATGGGAAGCCCCAACCAGCTGGAGGCGGTGGCCGCGAACTTCACCAAAGAGCCTCCCAGGTTCAAGGACCCGGCTTGAGCGCGCGGTCGGCCGCTGCTCATTGCCTGAGGGCGGCCTGCACATGCGCTGCGATCTGCATCATCTCGGCATCCTGACGGACGACATTGCCGCGCTCATCGCCCATAGGAATCTGAATCATGGGGATGCCTGCCGTGAGGTCATCGTTCAAGCCGCAGCCAGTTTTCGTCCGCCTTCCTGATGTTGCCGGGGATGTCCGCGCTCCATTTTTCGGCGGCGGACGGGCTGCAGTTGAGATACAGCTTCCCGTCGACGATTTTCCAGACCTCCGGGTCTGTTTCGGCCCGGCGCGCCTCGCTCATCGCCCATGCGCAATAGCCGTCGTACTGCGGGGCGTATCGCCCGGGATCGGCGGCAAAAAGCGTTCTGTTTTCCGGCGTCGCAAAACGCCAGGTCCGGTTGCGCCAGCGGAAAGTCAGATCCGCCCGGCCTTTTTTCGTCCGTCCCTGCGTGAAGTAGGCGACGGCGTCATAGCCGCGGATGGCCAAAGCGTCCGGCGGTTCGACGACCGGCGCCGCCGCGCCGCCCGCGGTCCACGTCCACAGGGCCAGTGAACTGCCAAGCATCAGTCTTTTCCAGAAAGTCATGTCTTTGCGCCTCCATGCGGATCGGGAGCCTCCGGATTTGCGGCGTCCTTGCGGGCTTGTCCGCCGCCGGTCAAAAGCTCTGTTACCGTTTGCCAAGGTGCAGGATGCCCTTGGTGATGTTGCACAGATGGTTGTTGAGTCTGTCGATGTTGGTCAGAATGTCGTTGAAGACGAGGCCGGCGTTGCTGATGCAGACGGAGTTTTCCAGCCGTTTGATGTGGTTGATCTTGTAGACCGCAATCAGTTCGTCGATTTCCTTCTGGATGTCCAGGGTGACGGCCGCGGCCGGCTGATCGTTTTGCTGCATGGCTTTGCGGGTTTCCCCCATGATGCGTTCCGTTTTATCGAAGAGCGCCTGCAGTTCGCGGTCCGCCTCTTCGGAATATTGCAGATCGTTTTCGTAGGCGCGCTGCGACAAGAGAATGATGTCTTCGCAGTAGTCGCCTACTTTTTCCAGGTCGTTCACGCTGTGCAGCAGAGCGGGCACCATCCGGGAATATTTGTGCGGCAGTTCGTTCTGTGTGATTTGCACCAGATATTCCGTGATGGATTTCTGCATTTCATCGACGGATTCCTCGTCCACGGCGATTTCATCGCGCAGCTTGAAACTGAAATCCGCGGTGCACCTTCTCGCTTTGGCGAGCATTTCCGCGCAGGTGTCCAGCATCACGACCATTTCACTGATGACCGCCCGGATGGCCAGGTGGGGTACGCCCAGCAGGTTTTTATCCAGGTATTTGATTTCCTTTTTGGCATAGTCCTGCCCCGGAATGATTTTATTGAGAAACACAACAAAAAACGAGGTCAGCGGCAGAAAAATAATGGTGTTGATTACATTGAAAACCGTGTGCGTGTTGGCGACCTGGCGGGCAATGTCGCCGGAGGTGAGCGGAATGAATTTCAAATACAGGGGGACCATGGCCACGGCGATGAGCGTTCCGAAGATGTTGAAGAACGTATTGCCCCAGGCCAGCCGCTTGCTGGCGAAATTGCCGCCGATGCTGGCCAGGAGGGCCGTGATGCAGGTGCCGATGTTGGTTCCGAACACCAGGTAAATCGATGAGGGCAGGTCAAGCAGCCCGGCCGACGCAAAGGCGATGATCATACCGGTGGTCGTGGAGGAACTCTGAAAAACGACGGTGACTACGAGACCGGTCAGGATACCCAGCGCCGGGTATTTTCCAAAGGAGACGAAGGCGTTGCGGGCGGCCTCGTTTTGCGACAGCGGCGCGACGGACAGGCTCATCATGGCGAGTCCCAGAAAGAGCATGCCGAACCCGAGAACCACGAGCCCCTTGTTTTTTTCCTTTTGCTTTTTCGCGAAGAAAAAATAGACAGTGCCGGCAAAGACGAAAAGCGGCGCGACGGCCGTCAGCTTGAAGGCGATTAACTGGGCCGTGACCGTGGTGCCGATATTGGCGCCGATCATGATGGCGATCGCGGCTGCGAGCGACAAGATCCCCGCATTTAAAAAACCGATCAGAATCACGGATGTGGCGCTGGAACTCTGAATCACGGCGGTGACGCCGAGCCCGACCAGCATCGATTTGACGCGGTTGGAGGTGATCTTTTCCAGAAGCGACTTTAAAATGCCGAGCGACAGCTTTTTGAGCGAGTCGCTCAGCAGGAACATCCCGTAAATAAACAGGCCGAGTCCGCCGATCAGGCCGGCGATAATGGTGAAATATTGCATAACGTCTTTTTCTTAAAAATAATTATTCAGTTTCCCGGCGAAAAAGCAACTTTTTTTTGAAAGCGGAACAGCGCGGATGTTTTTACAAACATGCCCGGCGTGTCCGTTTTCACAATCGCATCAAGAGGTTTGAACGCTGCAGCCGCGTTTGCGGCAGGAAAAGATTTCCGCACACCCATCCGGTCTGCCGGATGTTTCAGGACGGTTCGTCTTTGGATCCAAGACCGAATACCGTCGCGGCGTTTGCGCCCAGAATCCGATCGACTTCTTCCCGGGTGAAGCGGATATCCGGCGGCGCCTTTTCGGGCAGATCGCGGACAAAGCCGATCATGGTTTTGATCGGGTATAAAAGCGACTGCACCGGGCCGTCCGTGCCGAAGAGGATTTTCTCTTCTCCGGCCAGATCGATGACCTCGCGCAGCTGGCGGCAGAAAAGCGGGTAGTTGCGGCAGGCCAGCGTATCCCAGACCGCCAGATCCCCGTAAAGGGGCGTCTGATAAGCGGCCAGCGCCGCCCAGGGACGCCAGTGGATGTAGCCGCCCGAGTGCGCGGCGATGACCCGGATTTCCGGAAAATCGACGGCGATGTCGGACAGCAGGAGCGGATCGGCGAATTTGCTGCGCCCCCGGGGCATGAGCGGCCCCGTGTGGGACAGGAGAATACCGCGGTGGCGGGCCAGAACTTCGAGGACTCTGTAAGAGTCTGCCCCCGCCGGATCGAAGCCGTGATCGGGGTGGTACTTGACGCCGGCCAGGCCGTACTCTTCCATGCAGATCCTGGCCATCTGCGCCGCTTCGGGTCTTCGCGGATCGATGCCGGCCAGGCCGACAAGCCGGCCGGAATGGCGCCGGAGGGCCTCGCCCAGCATCCGGTTCTGCCGGTCGATGACCTCGGGCGTGAAGAATTTGATGGCGATGTCGTCCACGTTGACGGCGACGGTGACGTCTACGCCCGCTTCGTCCATGTTTTCGATGAGACGGTTTGCGAGCGGATCGGCCCAGGTCCGGACGGCCGTTTGCAGCATTGTGTCGTAGTCCGCGTTCATACCCATTTTTCGGGCTTCAGAAAAAAGCATGCCGACCATCTCGGCCGCTCCCTTTTCGCTCATGGCGGTCATGTAGTGGTAATGGGAATCGACGATCATTTTTCCCCTCCCTTTGTTAAATGTCCCAGATGAATATCACGCCGCTGGTCGGAAAAACCCACTCCTCGCCGGGAACCTGCACGGAAATCGACCGGCCCTTCCAGGCGCGGATGGACGCCTGCGGATGCCGCCCGGCAAAAAAGCTCTCTGCCCGGACGTTTTTAAGCGCCGCGTGTTCGTAGTGAAAATTGATTTCCAGACCGCGGGTCGGGTAGAGCAGATAAACGGGGAAAGTGCGGTTGTTTTTGGCTTTCTTGGTGAGGATTTCAATTTCGATTTTCACTTCCCGGTTGATCTTGGCTTTGAGCGCGTCGCTGCCGCACCAGACTTCGTAGCCGCGGTTTGTCTTTTTAGCGTCGATGACCGGAATGTCCTCGCCGTCGATGCGCATTTTTTCCACGGTGAAATCGCGCTCGATCATCACGTCTTCGCCGCCGCCCAGAATCCAGCGGTATTCGCAGTGTTCGTCTTCGATGAGGGCTTCGAGCTGCGCCCGGTCCGAAGCGCAGCCGATCATGAAAATATGGCTGCGGATGGTCTTCTTGTATTCAACGTGCGTCCGCAGCTGAAAATAGGCGTCGGAGCGCCGCCGGTGTTCCGCCGCCTCCGCCAGCTGCGCAATGGTGATGTCGTAGCGGAAGCAGGACCGCAGTTCGAGCTGCCGGTCTTCCTTGCCGAAGAGGGTTTCGATGACTTCGTAATAAATCGCGTCGCCCAGCTCCTCGTCGCGGGTGCGCGTCTGGAGGCAGTGGCGGATGATGCCGTCGATGCGCGCGATGGACTTCTCCTCGCCGGGGACGAAAATCCGGCGCAGCCTGGGCTCCACCGCGTCGGTCCGGCCTTTCTGCAGAAAGACGCGCGGCGCTCTTTTGCCGAGCGCGCAAAGAACTTCATAGCTGATCGTTCGGGCCTTGGCGGCGATTTCGTTGGCGCTGATGTATTCGTCCCCCTGCCGTCCCAGGAGTGCCACTTCGTCGCCCACGGCGCAGTCGGGAATGTGCGTGACGTCGAGCGTGCACAGGTCCATCGAGACGCGCCCGATGACCGGCGCGCGCCGGCCGCGGATGAGCGCTTCGCCCGTGTTGGACAGGACAAACGGATAGCCGTCGCCGTAGCCTACGGGAATGGTCGCGACGCGGGTCGTTCCTTTCGTGACGTAGGACCGGTTGTAACCGATGCCGTACCCGGCCGGAAATTCCTTGATCAGCACGATCGAGGTTTTGAACGACATGACGGGCAGAAGCGCCGCTTTGCCCCGGGTTTCCTCCGACGGATAGATCCCGTAAGTCATGATGCCGGGGCGCGCCATGTCGAGCTTCAGCCCCGGATAATTCAGAATCGCGCCGCTGTTGTCCATGTGCCTGATCGGAATATCGATGCCCTGGTCGTACAGATGGGCCAGGAGCGCGGAAAACAGGCGCCACTGTTCATCGTTGTAAAAGGTCATGAGTTCGCTGGCCGCGAAGTGGCTGAAGATGCCTTCCAGTTTGACGTGGGGCAGCGTCCGGAGATAGCGGATCAGCGCCGGGGCTTCGCTGTGCATCGTGCCGCCGCGGCCCATGCCGGTATCGACTTCCACGTGGACGGCGAGCGTCCGGGAGGCGCGGGCGAGCTGTTCTTCCAGCGCGGCGGCAAATCCCGCGTCGGAAACGGAAGGCGTCAGATGGTATTTGACGAGTTCGGGAATTTCCGACCGGGTGGAGGGGCCCAGAATGACGATGGGCGCTTCGATGCCGCTCACTCTCAGCTGAACGCCTTCGTCGGCGTTGGCGACGCCCAGCATGCGCGCGCCCGCGCGGAGAGCCGCCTGCGAAATTTCAATCGCGCCGTGGCCGTAGGCGTCGGCTTTCACGGTCTGCATGAAGTCCATTCCGTCGCCGAGCAGGCGCCGGATTTCCCGGAGGTTGGCGGTAAAGTTGTCCAGGTCGACCTCGACCCAGCTGCGGTATTTCTGTTCGTTTCTCAAAGCCATATGTTTTTTTAACCTTGTCGCCGCATTATTTTTTCGTCATCACGAAAACTCCGTCCCACGGTTCGGGAGGCGGCTGGTCTTTCAGATTCCGGCAGCGTTCGATGTACATTTTCGACGCCAGATCCTCCGGCCGGAGCTCCAAAACGGTCGCGAACGCGGCGGCGGCATCGTCCCATTTCTTTTCCCGGTACAGCGCCAGGGCGCGGGCAAAGGGATCGGTCCACGCGCTGAAGGACGATTCATCCTTCTTTTCTCCCAGGAGTTCGTAAATCTTGACCGGTTTGAGCTTGCCCTTGACGCGCACCGCGTCGAGCTCGCGGCAGCACATGTCGTCTTTTACCTTGTCGTAGGTGAACTCGCTGATAATGATGCTGGTTCCGTATTCCTTGTTGACGCCCTCCAGGCGCGATCCCAGGTTGACCATGTCGCCCATGACCGTGTAGTCGAAGCGCATTTCCGAGCCCATGTTGCCCACGACCATTTCGCCGGAGTTGACGCCGACGCCGATATCGAAGGCGGGGCGGCCTTCGCCTTGCCATTTTTTCTTGAGGAGGCGCAGTTCCCGCATCATGTCCAACGCCGTCAGGCAGGCCCGCCGGGCGTGGTCCGTCTGGGCCAGCGGCGCGCCGAAGACCGCCATGATGGCGTCTCCCATGTATTTGTCGAGCAGGCCGTCATGGGCGAAGACCCTGTTGGTCATGGCGGTCAGGTATTCGTTAAGCAGCGAAACCAGCTCCTGCGGCGAGAGTTTTTCGGAGATCGTTGTGAATCCCCGGATGTCGGAAAACAGGACGGTGAGGTCCTTCTTGTCGCCGCCGAGCTTCAGTTTGGCCGGATCCTTGAGCATTTCATTGATGACCGACGCGTTGAGATAGTACTGAAACGCGCCGCGGATTTTCTTCTTCTCCCGTTCCTCCTTGAAATAGTGGTAGATCGTGATGCCCAGGTAAATGAGCGCCATGGCGACAAACGGGTAAACCAGGTTGAGCCAGAGGTTGAAGCGGAAGAACACCAGAAAGTTGACCGCCACGAAGGCGGCCACAACCGCAAAAGCGGCGATCATGCCGGATATCGGGCGCAGGCGGGGAATCGCCAGGCCGATAATCAGGCCGAAGACAATGATCGAACAGATGTCGATGAAGCGGGTAGTGGCCGAATGCGTGAGAAAATTTTGACGCAGGATGTTGTCCACGACGGTGGCGTGGATTTCCACGCCGGGATAGGCGGCGGAAAAGGGTGTGACGCGCAGGTCGTAGATGCCGACGGCGGTGGCGCCGACCAGAACGATTTTATCGCGGAAGGTGTCGGGCGGCACGGCGCCTTTCAGAATATCCGCAATCGAATAGTGGGGAAAAGTCCGCGGCGGCCCCAGATAATTGATGAGCAACTGGCCCGATTCGTCCGTTGGGATTTCGATGTCGCCGATATTGACGCTCTTGGCGCCGTAAGGCTCCAGATTGAGCGCCAGGGCCGGAAAATCAAGGTAGGCCTGAACGAGCGAGACGGCCAGCGAGGAGTAGTAATTTTCTCCGAAAGCGATGACGAGCGGCGACCAGCGGTTGGACCCGTCGCTGTCCGGCAGCATGTTGAAGTAGCCGCTGTTTTGCGCGGCTTTGGAAAAAATGTCCAGGTTGGCCTCGGGCGCGAAGGCGCGCGGCAGATAGGCGTCGGTGGGCTCGCCCGTCGCCGCGTTGATCATTGCGTAACGGGAGTCTTCGATGCGCCGGGCCTGATCGGCAAGCGTTTTTTCGCTGATATGCGCCAGGTCGCGCTCCTGTTGCCCGCGGGGAAAATGAAAAAAATACCCCAGGGTGACGTTTTCGGCTTTGCGGATGGCGTCGGCCAGAACGGCGTCCGGGTCGGCGGCGCGCCGGGAGGCAAGCAGATTCAGGATCTTCGGGCCGGCAACGCCCTGTTTCGTGAGCTCGGCGGCGAGCGCATCGATCGTTTTGCGCTCTTTGCCCTCCTCCGGTTCGGAAAAGACAATATCGAAACCGACCGCCCTGGCGCCGCCGGTTTTCAGTCGCTCCACCAGACGGGCGAGAGTGGCGCGGGGCCAGGGCCAGCGCCCCAGTTCGGAAATGCTTTTTTCGTCAATGGCGGCGATGACGGTTTCTCCCCCGGGCGCCAGGTGGCCGCGCGAGGCAATGCGCGCGTCGAGGGCTTTGAGTTCCACCAGCCGCAGAAAACGAAAGTCGATCAGAAACAGGGCGAGCGCAATCAGAATAACAACGACGGCGATCGTCAGCGGCGTGAACTGCAAAAGCTTCTTAAGTTTTTGTTTCATGCGGCGTTTTCCCTCGGTGCGAAAAATCATACCAAAGCGTCGGACAAAGTCAAGTTGTCCTTTGCCGCCTGTCCTTTGCCGCCGCGCGGATACTTCGTCCCCCGGCCTGTATGCGCGGGGCCCGGCGGCGTAAAAAAATGCGCGCGGGATTAATCAATGCTTGAAAGATCGAACTATTTGAACTAATATCGTTTCCGTCAGGGCCTGTATCAAACAACATCAAGATCCATCAATAATGAGGAGGGAGTGCCAATGTCAAACGTAAAACCAGGTGATGTTTTGAGTTGTGAAGTATGCGGACTTTCTGTCATTGTGGATGAAGAATGCGGCTGCGCCATCGCGGAGCTGATCTGCTGCGATGAGCCGATGCAGAACAAGGGCCCCAAACCGGCCAGGAAGGCGGAAGCGGCGCCCAAACCCAGGAAAGCCGCACCGAAAGCCAAGCCGACGGCAAAGAAAAAGGCGGCGCCCAAGAAAGCCGTTAAACCGGCGGCCCCGAAAAAACCTGCCGCAAAAAAACCTGCCGCAAAAAAACCTGCGGCCGGTAAAAAAGCAACCAGGAAGTAACCGGCGCACCTGAATATCGATGTCCCGGCCGGTCTTTCCCGCACAGAAGCCGGAAAGGGTCGGCGTTCGGCGTCCCGACGGCTGAGGCGGAAAAGAATAGCGGGGATTTCGGCGTTTCATTTTTTATGAAAAAAGTTGTTCGACAAAACGATGCGCAGCCTCTCCCGCTCAAAAAAGCAGGCCGCAATTCCGTGTGGTGCGGAAAATTCGGCTATTTCATCGATCTGGAGGCCTGCCGGGCCCGATCCTATTCCAAGGGCGTCTGCCGCCGCTGCTATCCGTCTCTTCTGCAACTTTCGCTTCCATTTGACTGAGTCAGATCGAATCCCCTGAAAAAAAGGGCGGATACGCAATGCGTGCCCGCCCTTTGGTTTGTTGACGCGCTGCCTTACCTGCGCTTGCCCCCGCCCAAAAGCGATCCCAGTATTCCGCGAACGATTTCCCTCCCGACAGACGAGCCGATGGTCCGCGCCACACTTTTGGCCGCAGCGTGCACCAGGCCGTCCGTTTTGCCGCCGCGCGGGCCCGTGCGCCCGAAGAGCAAATCCCCGACGGCGCCGCCCAGCAGGCCGCCTTCTTTCGCGGGTGCGGTCTGGCTTTCGTTTCGCGCCGCAGGCTGGGCTTCCGGCTGGGCGGCCGCAACGGCCTGGCGCAGCTTTTCATAGGCGGATTCGCGGTCCAGAACCTTTTCATAATGGCCGTAAATGGTCGAGGCGCGGATCGCCGACTGCCGTTCGGCATCGGTGAGTACGCCTAGTCGCGAGCCGGGGGCGATCACAAAAGAGCGTTCCACCTGCGCCGGGCGGCCCTTTTCATCCAGGAAGGAAATGAGCGCTTCGCCGACGCCCAGCTCGGTGATGGCCGCGGCCGCGTCAAACGACGGATTGGGACGCATCGTTTCCGCGGCGGTCTTGACCGCCTTCTGGTCGCGCGGCGTGAAGGCGCGCAGGGCGTGCTGGACGCGGTTGCCCAGCTGCGCCAGAACCGTATCGGGAATGTCGAGCGGATTCTGCGTCACGAAATAAACGCCCACGCCCTTGGAACGGATCAGGCGGACGACCTGCTCGATTTTTTCCAAAAGCGCGGCCGGAGCGTCGTTAAACAGCAGGTGCGCCTCGTCGAAGAAAAAAACCAGTTTGGGTTTTTCCACGTCTCCCACTTCGGGCAGCTGTTCGAAAAACTCGGAGAGCATCCACAAAAGAAACGTCGAGTAGAGCTTCGGACTGTTGTAGAGCCTGTCGGCCGCGAGCACGTTGACCACGCCGCGTCCCGCACCGTCGGTCTGCATCAGGTCGGCGATGTCGAGCATCGGCTCGCCGAAAAATTTGTCGCCGCCCTGCTCGTCGAGCGTGAGCAGGCCGCGCTGGATCGCGCCGACGGACGCGGCGGAAATATTGCCGTAGCCGGTGGTAAACTGCCTGGCGTTGTCGCCCACGAACTGAATCATGGCACGCAGGTCTTTAATGTCCAGGAGCAAAAGACCGTTGTCGTCGGCGATTTTAAAAACCAGCGTGAGCACGCCCGACTGGGTTTCGTTGAGATTCAGCAGCCTGGCCAGGAGCAACGGCCCCATATCGGAGACGGTGGCGCGCACCGGGTGCCCCTTTTCGCCGAAGACGTCCCAGAACACGGCCGTGTTGGCGCGCGGTTGAAAATCTTTGATGCCGATGGATTCCAGTCTTTTGAGCATTTTATCGGAGGCGACGCCCGCCGCCCCGATGCCGGAGAGGTCCCCCTTGACGTCGGCCATGAAGCAGGGAACCCCGATGGATGCGAAAGACTCGGCCATCTTTTGCAGTGTAACGGTTTTGCCCGTTCCGGTAGCGCCGGTGATCAATCCATGGCGGTTGGCCATGTTCGGCAACAGGGAGATTTCCCGGCCCTGGGACATTGCGATAATTAACGGTGCGCTCATGAAGACTCCTTTGGGTTAACGTTTCGATCGTGAAGAAAGAGACAGTCCGTTGACCGGACGAAATTTAAAATGAAGGACGGGGAATGTCAACTGAAAACATGTACGGCCGGCCATGCGGAAAGAAGCAACGGAGACCGGCTGTCCGCGGCCGTCTTGCGGCCGGGCGGAGCCCTGAGGCGGCGTCGGGCCGAAAAAAACGCGTTGACGGCGTCAGAAAACAGCCCGGAAGAGCGCAGCGGGTATTGCGTATTTTACCCCGCAAAAAATATTGACTGCCGGCGTCGTTGTGATATACGAAGCCCTAACCCGAAACCAAGAGGCAGAACAAACGTAAGTAATGTCCTGATCGTGGGGATATTATCGAACCGGAGTAGTATTTTCCGGCGCCTCGGGGAATGAAACAGAATGAAGAGAGAGACGTATGACAACACCGATAGAACAAAAAATACGCGACAAGAAAAGAACCGCCCGACAGATTGCCGACATGGTCCGGCCGGGCGACTGGATCAATCACGGGACCGTCGGCGGCGATTCCACCGTCTGCACGGAAGCAGTCGCGCAAAGGCTGGGGCCCGGGCCCGGCGACCTCAGCGACATCGAGTTTTGGCTGGCCGGAAATTTTTACCCCCATCCGGAGCTGCAGCAGATCGATCCGGGCCAGCGCTTCCACTGCGTGCACGAGCATTTCTTCTTCCCCTGGAACCGCAAGGCGAGGGAAGAAAACGGCGCAACCAGCTGGACGCCCTGGGGCTGGGCGGGCGGCGTCTGGGCCCATCACTACCGGTTCGCCCACGGCGACAGACAAAAGCGCGGCATCGACTGGTGGTTCAACGCGGCCACCGCGCCGGACAACCACGGTTACTTCAACATGTCCTACGGGACCAACAGCAGCCAGATCTTCAAGCAGACCGCCAAAAAAATCGTCTTCGAAGTGCGCGCCGACTACCCCTGGGCGGAGGGCGGCCGCTTCAACACGATTAACATCGACGACATCGACTACTGGGTGGAGGTGGACTGCGAAAGATACAAGTGGCCGCAGATGAATGAAAAAGCCATCGCCCCCGACGCCGTGGAGCAGGAAATCGCCCGGCACATCATGACCGTCATGCGCGACCGCGACGTCGTGCAGCTGGGCATCGGCTCGCTGCCGTCGGCCTGCGTGGCCGCCATGGCGGATGCGGGATTCAAGGACCTGGGCATCCACACGGAAATGCTCAACTACGGCCTCATCAAAATGATCGAGTCGGGCCAGGTGACCAACGCCTACAAAAGCCTCGACTGCGGCAAGAGCGTCTGGACGTTCGCCTTTCCGGTGGACGTGATGTGGTACTACGAGACGATTCACCGCAACCAGGCGCTGGCCGTTTACGACATCGACTACACCAACAACCTCGACGTGCTGCGCCGCATAGACAATCTGATCGCCATCAACAACACTGTCGCCGTCGATTTGCTGGGACAGATGGCCTGCTCCTTTTACGACCGGCGGCCGATTTCCGGCACGGGCGGATTTTTCCAGTTCATCATCTTCGCCGCGCAGGCCAGAGGCGGGCGCTCGGTTGCCGCGATGACGTCACGCAGCAAGCACAACACGCCGCGGATCGTTCCGTTTCTGCCGTCCGGCACGGTGGTGGACGTTCCCGCGCAGTTGGCTCAGTATGTCTGCACGGAATACGGCATCGTGAACCTGAGAGGCCTCAACGGCTATGAGCGCGCCGCCGCGCTCATCTCCATCGCCCATCCGGACGACCGCGAATGGCTGACGCGCGAAGCGCGGGAGAACGGTCTGCTGCCGCCGCAGTTTCCGGTCGATTTCCTGCCCGCGGAAGGGGGAACCCGCCGTTATCCGTCCTACGAGGACAGACGCCGCTACAAGATGCCGATGGGCGGCGCCCTGTGGGGATACGACTGGGATCCCATTCAGTCCGGAAAATAAGTCGTTTCCGAATCATCCGGCAACGCCGCCCGGGTTTGCCCCTGGACTTCCGTCCCGGGAAAAGACGACAGCGGCGTTGCCCCGGGCGCTTCGCCCTCCGAAAAATCTTCGTTTGATCTCTTGCAAACCTTTTTCCGAAAGCTTATAAAAGAGCGTCTGAAAAAAAAGAACCGTTAGTGCAAAAACAAGGAGGGGAAAAATGGGCAGCGTTTTCAATTTTTCAGGAAAGACAGCGATCGTGACGGGCGCGGGCCGCGGAATCGGCCGGGCGATTGCCCTGGGGTTTGCCGAGGCGGGCGCCAATGTGGTTTTGTGCAGCCGGACGAAGGCGGAAATCGACGCCGTCGCGGACGAGGTCCGCAAAAAAGGCGGCAAGGCCCTGCCGGTCGTCACAGACCTCACCGTTCACGATCAATTGGAAAATCTCGTCGCGGCCGCCCTGGCGGAATTCGGCCGGATCGACATTCTGGTCAACAACGCCGCCCGCAGTTTCCTGCGCGGCCTTCTGGACCTGCGCGAGGACGGCTGGGACAAGTGCTTCAACACCAACGTCAAGGCCGTCTGGCTGCTGAGCCGCCTGGTCGCGCGCAAGATGATCGAGCAGAAAAGCGGCCGGATCATCAACATCACCACGGTCGGCGCGGACAAGGCCGAAGCCGGCATGGCCGCCTACGGCTGCAGCAAGGCGGCGCTCAAGCACCTGACGCGCTGCATGGCGAAGGAATGGGCGGCCCTCGGCATCAACGTCAACGCCGTCGCGCCCGGCTTTACCCGCACGGATTTCAGCAAACCGATCTGGTCCAATCCCGAAGTCGAAGCGATCATCTGCAAAGTCATTCCCAAGGGAAAAATCGGCGAACCCGAAGACGTGGTCGGGGCGGTGCTTTTCCTGGCCTCCGACGCGGCCGCCTACATCACCGGCGACACGATTTACGTCGACGGCGGCACCATGACGTCGTAATGTCCGGCGGAGAGCGGCCCCGGGCCGCTCTCCGCTTTCTTCTCCGGCAACTCTCCGGATCGTTTCCGATCAAGACCGAGATTATCAAAACAGGGGGACCTCCATGAACCATCAAGGCATTGTCAGTCCGGTCATTGCGGATATCCGGACCGGCATGAAGCGCGGAAAAATCGTTTCCGTGGACGACGCCATCCGCGTGATCCGGGACGGCGATACGGTTGCGCTGGACGGATTTATCGGCAGCCTGGCGCCCAACGAACTGATGCTCGGCCTGGAGCGGCGGTTTCTTGCGACGGGCGAACCGAAAAACCTGACGCTTCTTTTCGCCTCCGGCATCGGCGACGGCCGGGACCAGGGCGTGAACCACCTGGCGCACGAAGGACTGCTCCGGCGCGTCATCGCCGGCCACTGGGGGCTGATCCCGAAGCTGCAAAAGCTGGCGTTTGAGGAAAAGATCGAGGCCTATAATTTTCCGCAGGGCGTCATCGCGCGCCTCTTTAGGGATATTGCGGCCCATGTGCCGCGGACGATCACCCGCGTGGGGCTGGGCACGTTCGCCGATCCGCGGGACCGGGGCGGCCGGATCAACGCCGTCACGACCGAGGACCTGGTGGAGGTGGTTTCATTCGATAACAAAGAGTATCTGGCCTACAAGACGCTGCCCGTCCAGGTGGCGCTCCTGCGCGGCACGACCGCGGACATGGACGGCAACATCACGATGGAAAAAGAGGCTCTGACGCTGGAGGTCCTCTCGGCCGCGATGGCGGCGAAGAATTCCGGCGGCTTCGTCATCGTGCAGGTCGAGCGGATCGCCGAGCGCCGGGCGCTCGACGCCCGCCGCGTGAAGATTCCCGGCATCCTGGTTGACTGCGTCGTGGTCGCGAAACCGGAAAACCACTGGCAGACCTACGGGACGCCTTACAATCCGGCCTACAGCTGCGAATTCAGGGTGCCGGCCACCACCATCGAGCCGCTGGCGCTCGACGAGCGCAAGATCATCGCGCGCCGCGTCGCCTTCGAGCTGCAGCCGAACATGGTGGTGAACCTGGGCATCGGCATGCCGGAAGGCGTGGCCAACGTCGCCAATGAGGAGGGGATCCTCGACTATCTGACGCTGACGGCGGAAGCCGGCACCATCGGCGGCATTCCCGCGGGCGGCATGGATTTCGGCACCGCCTCCAATGTGGATTGCCTCATCGACATGCATTTCCAGTTTGACTACTACGACGGCGGCGGCCTGGACCTGGCCTGCCTGGGCATGGCCCAGATGGATTCCCACGGCAACGTCAACGTCAGCAAGTTCGGCCCCAAGCTTGCGGGCTGCGGGGGCTTTATCGACATCAGCCAGACCGCCAAGAAAGTCGTCTTTGCCGGCACATTCACGGCGGGCGCGAGTGAGCTTGCCGTGGCCGACGGCCGGCTGAAAATCATCCGGGACGGCGCCGCCAGAAAAATGATCCGCGACGTGGAGCAGATCACGTTCAGCGGCCCGACGGCGCGCCGGGGCAGCCAGCAGATTTCCTACGTTACGGAGCGCTGCGTTTTTGCGCTCGCTCCGGACGGTGTGGAGCTTCTGGAAATCGCCCCCGGCGTCGATCTGGAAAGGGACATCCTGGCGCGGATGGACTTTCAGCCGCTGATCCGCAATCTCCGGACGATGGACGAGCGGATTTTCAAGCCGGCGCCGATGGGACTCAAGGAGGACCTGCTCAGCATTCCCATCAACGAGCGCCTCGTTTACGATCCGGCGACCAACATCTTTTTCGTCAACTTCGAAGGACTGGCCGTCAAATCCGCCGCTGAAATCGAGGCCATCCGCTCGCGCGTATCCGAAATCTGCTCGCCGCTGGGCCGCCGCGTCAAGACCATCGTCAATTACGACAACTTTTCGATCGCGCCGGAACTGGAGGATGACTATGTTCGTATGGTGAAGTACGTCGTCTCCAACTACTACAGCGACGTGACCCGCTATACGACCAGCGCCTTTTTGCGCATGAAACTGGGCGACGAATTGAAAAAGCGCCACCTGGCTCCGCATATCTTTCAAACCAAGGAAGAGGCCCGGCAGGCGCTCGAAAAGAAAGGCTAGAAAAGCTCTTCCGGACAAGAGTGTTGAAAATATTTCCCGAAAGGGATAAGAAACCTCCTGCGGTATCCGGAATTCGACAATGCAAGCGGCGCAAAACCGCTGTAAATCACATTTGAAGGAAGACAATTATGCCGATCGAAATCAAGATGGAAGGACAGGTGGCCGTGGTCACGCTGAACGAAGGGGAAAACCGCTTGAATCTGGATTTCCTGAAAAAATTCATTGAGGCGCTCGACGAAGTCGAAAAAAAGACAAACGCCAATGTGCTGGTCGTGCGCGGCGCGGATGCCAAGATCTTCAGCAACGGCATCGATCTGGAGTGGCTGATGCCGATCATGCAGAAAAACGATACCGCCACGGCCAAGAAATTCATCGAAACGATGATGGCGCTCTTCCGGAAGATTGCGCTGTACCCCATGCCGACGATCGTGGCGATGACCGGACACGCTTTTGCCGGGGGCGCGATCCTGTGCTGCTACTTTGATTTCCGCTTCATGCGGTCGGACCGGGGCTTCATGTGCTTTCCGGAAGTCGATCTGGGCATTCCGTTTCTGCCGGGCATGATGACGGCGATGAAAAAAGCCATTCCCCGCTACAAGCTCGATGAGATGGTGCTCACGGGCAAGCGCGTGGCCGCTCCGGAACTGGAGGAGCACCACATCATCACCAAGGCCTGCCATATCGACCAGCTGATGGACGAGGTGATGAAATTCGCAAGTCAGCAAAACAAACGCCGGCCGGTCGTTGAACTCATTAAGGCGGAAATGAACAAGGAAATCGTTTACGCCATCGACAATGAAGATCCGCCGGTTATCGCCTCCGGCCGTTTTTACGTGTAACCGGGCGTGGCCCGGAACCGATTTCTGCGTTTCAGTCACTTCGCTCAAGCCGGACGGTCTTTGGCCCGCGGCCGTCCGGCTGTCCTTTCGTGAAAAAAAGACCGCCGGGGTTCTCCGGTAAAAATCAGCCGCTATTCTTTTTCACGCACGGCGACGGCATTGGCGTGTGCGGCGAGGCCTTCCATTTGCGCGAAATGCCGGGTCGGTCCGGCCAGCCTCGTGAACGCCGCCTCGGAAAAGGAAAGCACGCTCATCCGTTTATAGAAGTCGTATACGCCCAGGGGAGACGAAAACCGCGCTGTGCCTTCGGTCGGCAGGATGTGATTGGCGCCGGCGGTGTAGTCGCCCAGCGCTTCCGGCGTATAGGAGCCCAGAAAGACCGAGCCGGCGTTGCAAATCCGGTCCAGAAGCGCGGCGGGATTTTCCACCATCAGCTCCAGATGTTCGGGCGCGAAGAGGTTGGCGAGCGTCACGGCTTCATCGAGATCCGCCGTGATGATGACCGCGCCGTAGCGCGACAGGGATTTTTCGATGATGCTTTTCTTGGGCAGCGCCTCGATCTGCCGCGCGACTTCTTCGGCCGCGAGCTTTGCCCATTCGGCGTCGGGTGTGAACAGCACGGCCGCCGCCATTTCATCATGTTCGGCCTGGGCCAGCAGGTCTGCTGCCGCGAAGGCGGGCCGGGCCGTCCGGTCCGCGATGATCACCACCTCGCTGGGCCCCGCGATCATGTCGATGGCCACCTGGCCGAAGACGAGTTTCTTGGCCGCCGCCACGAAAGCGTTGCCCGGCCCCACGATCTTGTCCACGCGCGGAACGCTTTTGGTGCCGTAAGCCAGCGCGGCAATGGCCTGAGCGCCGCCGATTTTGAAAATGCGGTCGACGCCCGCGATGTCGGCCGCCGCGGCGATAAGCGGGCTGAGCCGCCCGTCTTTTGCGGGGCTGGCCAAAACGATTTCTCCGACGCCGGCGATGCGCGCCGGAATGGCCGCCATGAGCAGCGTGGACGGATAAAAGGCCTTGCCGCCGGGCGCGTAGATGCCGGCGCGGGCCAGGGGCAAAACGCGCTGGCCGATGGAAACGCCGTCTTCATCGGAAATCGTGTAGCCTGCGGCCGTCTGCCGGCGGTGGTAGGCTTCGATCCGCCGGGCGGCGATTTCCAGGACCTCCCGGTCCGCGGCCGGAAGGGCGGCCGCAGCTTCCTTTCTTTCATCGGCGCCCGCCTCCACGGTTGCTGCGGTGAGCGTCAGACCGTCGAACTTAAGCGTGTAGGAAAAAAGCGCTTCATCGCCCCGCGCGGAAACGTCGGCGAGAATCCGGGCCACGTCCGCGACGAGCTCGGGCGCGAAAGCGCCGCCCCGCCGGCGCAGGGCCTGAAAGAAATCCTGAAATTCGGGCGCGTCGGTTCGCAGAATTTTCATTTTACGCCTTGATCCTCCGGATGTCCGCGCCGAGCGCGGAAAATTTCTTTTCGATGGATTCGTAGCCGCGGTCGATGTGGTAGACCCGCGAGATTTCCGTGGCGCCCTGGGCGACCAGCGCCGCCAGGATGAGCGAGGCGCTGGCCCGCAGGTCCGTAGCCATGGTTTGCGCGCCGTAGAGCGTCGGGACGCCGCGCACCACGGCGCTGCCGCCCTGGATCACGATGTCCGCGCCCATCCGCAGCAGTTCGCTCACGTGCATGAAGCGGTTTTCGAAAACGGTTTCCGTGATGACCGAAAGGCCGCTGCCGATGCACATGTACGCCATGATCTGCGCCTGCAGGTCCGTGGGAAAGCCCGGGTAGGGAAGGGTTTTGACGTCGACGCTGTTGATCTTCCGGCCGGCGGCGACCCGGAGGCCTCCGGCGATGGGCGTGATCGTCATGCCGGTGTCCCGAAGCTTGTTCGTGAGCGCGTCCAGGTGCTGGGGAATGCAGCCCAGCACGTTGATGTCGCCGTGCGTCATGCCGGCGGCGATCATGAAGGTGCCGGCTTCGATGCGGTCGGGGATGACGGCCGCTTCAGTTCCGGAAAGCCCGGGCACGCCGGTGATGGTGATGACGTCCGTTCCCGCGCCGCTGATTTTCGCGCCCATGCCCGTGAGCACGTCCGCCAGGTTGACGATTTCCGGCTCGCGCGCGGCGTTTTGCAGGACGGTGACGCCGTCCGCGAGCGTCGCCGCCATCATGATGTTTTCCGTGCCGGTGACCGTCGGCAGATCGAAATAAATGGTGGCGCCTTTGAGACGGTCCACGCGCGCTTCGATGTAGCCGCCGTGCAGCTCCACGACGGCGCCCATGTCCTGCAGCGCCTTGATGTGGAGGTTGACCGGCCGCGCGCCGATGGCGCAGCCGCCCGGCAGGGACACGCGGGCGCGTCCCATGCGCGCCACCAGCGGCCCCAGCACCAGAATCGACGCCCGCATGGTTTTTACCAGATCGTAAGGCGCTTCGCTGGCCGTAATTTTTCCGGCGCTGACCGTGACGGTGGAGTCGCCTTCGATTTCCACTCCCATGTTGCGCAAGAGCTTGAAAGTGGTCTTGATGTCCACCAGATCCGGAATGTTGGAAAAGGTGCAGGGGCTTTCGGTCAGGAGCGCCGAAATCAACACCGGCAGGGCGGCGTTTTTCGCTCCGCTGATCCGGACGTCTCCGTGCAGGGGCTTGCCGCCGTTAACGACTATTTTATCCACTTATTTTCTCCTTCCTCTGATGACGCGCGAAAGACCCGCGTAATCGGCGCGGATGGTGATGTCTTCGTAAAAGCCCGCCCGCGCCAGAATGTCGCCGACCGGCCGGCTCTGCTGCGCGCCGATTTCCAGCAGGAGCCAGCCCTTTTCCCTGAGGCTTCCTGGTGCCTGATATATCAATTTTTCGTAAAATTCCACCCCTGTTTGGCCGGCCCAGAGCGCCTGCCGGGGTTCATAATTTTTGACGCCGGCCGGAAGCGTTTCATACTCGGCGGCGCCGATGTAGGGCGGATTGGAAACAATAAGATCGAAAAGTCCTTCCACCGGACCGAGCAGGTCGCCCTCAAGAAAAGTGACGCCACCGGCAAGGCCCAGCGCGCGGGCGTTGCGGCGGGCGACGGCGAGCGCGGCTGCCGAAATATCCGTGGCGACGATCTGCGCGCCCGGCAGCTCCGCGGCGAGGGCCAGCGCAATCGCGCCGCTGCCCGTGCCGACATCCAGAATGCGCGGCCCGGTCAGGCCCGCCAGGCGGCAGACGGCCAGCGCCTCCTCCACCAGGACTTCCGTGTCCGGCCGGGGAATGAGGACGTCCGGGCCGACCTCCAGCGTGAGGGTCCAGAAAGCCTTGCGCCCGGTGAGATACGCCACCGGCTCCCCCCGCAGGCGGCGGGCGACGAGACTTTCGTAGGCTGCCTGCTCGGATTCGCTTAAGCGCCTCTCCGGGTTTTTGAGAAAGTCCAGACGGTCGCATTCCAGACAGTGCGCGAGCAGAATCTCCGCGTCAAGACCGGCGGAGGGGCTGCCCGCGTCTTCCAGGCGCCGCGTGGCCTCGGCCAGGACGCCGCGCGCGGTCGCGGAGCTGCGGCTTTCTTTCATTCCACCTCCACTTCCACCTGCGTCGCGCCGCCGCGATAGGAATAATGGACGGCCCAGTCCAACTCCCGCAGGACATGCTTGATGCCGCTGTTGGCGGAGTCGATGACGGACACAAACCGCGTAAATCCGTGCCTGCGGCCGACGGCGAAAATTTTCTGCAGGAGGACTTTTCCCAGGCCCAGGCGCTGCCAGTCGTCGCGCACCACGATGGCGAAGTCCGTGACCTTTTCCCGCGCGTCGTATCCGTAGCGGGCCACGGCGACCAAGGCGTCGCGGCCCTCCTCCCGGATGACGGCGACCAGCGCGAAATTGCTGGTGTAGTTGATGTGCGTGAGCTGGTAGAGGAATTCTTCCGGCAGCGAGTTCACGGGCCGCAAAAACCGCAGATAGATGGAGTCGGCGGAGAGTTTGTTGAGCAAATCCAGAATCAGGGCTTCGTCCGTCTGGACGATCGGACGGAGAAAAACCTCCTTCCCGTTTTTAAGCGTCAGGCGCTGTTCATACTGAACGGGATAGACTGAATCGATCGGGCAAAACATGGAAACCTCTTCAACAAAATCTTTCGGCCGCGCGCCGGCTGAAACCGGGCGCAAAGGGCAGAGCCATTCTCCGTCCTCTTTCTCCGGCCTATATACCATCTTGGAAAAATATCCAACCCGCGATTGCTTCAGATCGGCCGGCCGTAAAATAAAGCCCGCAATTTCAGGCCTTGCGCGCTGAAGACTCCTTGCGGAATCAGAGGCTCCAGGCTCCAGCCGCTTGCGCCCGGTATTGATGTTTAGACGCAAATGTGCCATGGTGCACTCCCGAAATCAGCGGGGTCGGCGCAGGCGACGCAAAACGCGGATCGCATTGCTCGACTTCGGATGCTGCAAAAAAGGAGCACTCATGGATTCCCTATCGTTTTTTACGTCTTTGTTTGAACCCCGGGCCATTGCGTTTATCGGCGCGTCCACCTCGCCCGCCAAGTGGGGCTTCAATATTCTCCATCACCTGTTTCGGGGCGGCTACGACGGTCCCGTCTATCCCATAAACGCTCAGGGCGGCGACTGGTTCGGCCGGCCGATGTATCGCCGCCTGGCCGATGTGCCGGGGAGCGCCGATCTGGCCGTGATTGTCGTGCCGAAGGAAAAAGTGGCGGACGCGCTTCGCGACTGCGGCGCGGCGGGGATTGCCGCCGCCGTGGTGATTACCGCCGGTTTCGGCGAAACGGGCGCGGCCGGCCGGGCGATGGAGGAAGAAGTCCTTAGCGTGGCTCGCGCCTGCGGCATCCGCATCGTGGGGCCCAATACCATGGGCATTTACAGCGCCTATCCCCGCCGTGTGCGCGCGGTCATGGCCGTCTCGCAGTATCAGCCTGGGGCCGTCGCCCTGATTTCGCAAAGCGGCAATCTGGGAACCTCCATTGCCGACCGCTTCATCCGGCGCGGGATCGGCATGAGCCGCCTGGTCAGCTCCGGCAACGAGGCGGACTTGACCGTGGAGGATTATCTGGACTACCTGGAGACGGACGAAAAAACCAAAGTCATCTGCCTCTACGTCGAGGGTGTGCGCCAGGGCGGCCGGTTTATTGAAACCGTCCGCCGCGTTTCCGCCGTCAAGCCGGTGATTCTGCTCAAGGGCGGCATCGGGACCGTCGGCGCCGATGCGGCCCGGTCGCATACAGGCGCGCTGGCCGGCAGCTTTGCGGTGTTTCGCGCGGTCTGCCGTCAGGCGAACGTCATTATCGCGGACACGATCGACGAGATGGTCGATATCGCGGGGCTTCTGCTTTCCCAGCCCGAGATCCGGGGCCGGCGCATCGGTATCGTCACGCAGGGCGGAGGCCTGGGAGTCCTTTCCGCCGATCTGTGCGAGGCTGTCGGCCTGGAGATTCCGCCGCTTTCCGACCGGGTGGTCGAAATGCTTGACGCCTATCTGCCGCCCTTCTGGAGCCGGCGCAATCCGGTGGATCTGGTGGCGCCCGGCCGGGTGTCGATGATCACCGACTCCACGGCGGCGCTCCTCGCGCATGAGGACCTGGACGCGGTGCTCCTTCTGGGCCTGGGCTATCTGACCTGCCGCGCCACGCACTGGCTGGATTCGCCCGTGCTGCCGCGCGAGGTCATGGCGGAGCCGGCGCAGAAAATGATCGACGGAGAAAAGGAACTCGTGGAGCTGATCGTGCGGCAGATCCGGCAATTCAACAAGCCGATCATTCCGGTCATCGACATCATCGGCTTCGACGAGCCGGGCGAGCGCAATATCGTCCGCAAGCTCGATGCCGGAGGCGTCATGGCTTATTCTTCGCCGGAGCGGGCCATCCGCGCGCTGGCCAAGGCCCAGACGTATTACAGCAGGCGGCGAAATCGGGCCGGCAAAACCATAGACGAAAATTCGCGACGCGCGGAAGAAGCGCCGGGAGTGCTGTGCGCCAGTTGACCGTGAAAAATATTCTCTTGACGCCTGCGGCTTCCGCTTTGGAATAAAAAAGCCCGCCTTCGGCGGGCCTTAAGAATTCCATCGGTTTTATTCGTACTTGTCAATCCGGGACGTGTCCGAATCCCGGCAGCTTTTCCATGCGGCTCATGACGTAGGAAAAGCCCTGCGCCTGCGGGCTGCGATTGCCTTCAATCGTGTACAGCATGCCGTCTTTTAAGGAGTGCACCAGACCGACGTGGCCCTGCCAGCCCGCCAGGCAGACCCGCCACCACACGACGATGTCGCCCGGTTGCGGAGGATAGCCCTCGGCCGGCTCATGAGCCCAGTTCCTGTCTTTGAACTGCCGCAGGAGCGCCCACGCCCCGGGGCAGTAGGCAAAAGGCATTTTGTTTTCATCCCCGCCGCAGGCCTCGCGGTAGCACCAGCTCACAAAGGAGGCGCACCAGGAGTTGCCTTCGTCCAGGCCCGCCGGCGCGAGATATTTTTTCACCCACGGACCGCGGTTGTTGCCGCCGATTTCCCGCGCCCCGGCCTTCATTTCGGCGATAGCCGCGCTTAGCGCCCTGCGCCCGGTTTTGCCGCCGCCTTCCTTTTTTGCCGGCATTTTTGCATAGTCTACCGCCGCGGGCGTTTCAATGGCCGGCTTGCGATGCGTGAGGCTCCACCAGGAAAGCGGCCCGACCTTGCCGTCCACAACGAGCGGCTGGCCGTGCTGGTCGAGGTTTTGCGACTGGAACGCGCGCACCGCGCGCTGCGTTTGCGCCCCGAAATGGTCGTCCACGTCCACCGGATATCCCCTGTCGTTTAACAGCGTCTGCAGCGTTTTCACGCCGGCGCCGCGGTCGCCTTTTTGCAAAAGGGAAGGCATGACAACCTCCTTGTCCGGAACAAAGTTATTTTTTTCCGCCGGTCCCGGAGGCCGCCGGTTTGTTTTTGGCCGCGCGCGTTGCGGATCTTCCGGGTGTGGATCCGGCCGCGGCCGGAATCACGTCAAACCAGCTTTCAAAAACGCTGCCCGGGTCGTCTGTTCCGATCGGGAAGACGAGATCCTTCCAGATGCCGGATGATGACGTTTCCCCGCGCCGCGCCGGAGGCGACGCGTCAACGCCCCGCTCCCAGAGGGCCAGTATCCTGGTTTTGGTCCACGGTTCCATGGTCTTTTTATTTTGTTCGGTATGGTTAAAATTGCAGGGGATGGGGCTTGCGTCAGGGGGCCGGTGTCTCGTAAGTATCCAGAGTGCAATTGGTATAGCCGACGCGCATCCATGACCTTATGACCGCCCAGCGGTAAACGTCCATAAACTTTTTTAACTGGGGATAGTATCTGACCGTGCAGCCGTTTTCGTACAATCTTTCACAACAGTTTGGATCGGAGTAACTGGTCCCGCAGGATGGCGTCCCCCAGAGCTCGCAGCATTTTTGCGTGGGCTCCCGGACGTTCTGATGCGTGACGGTGTTTTGAATAAAATATTCGTCCATGATGTCCTCGAATTCGGGAAAGGTATCCCGCGGGTCCACCGGCGTCCACGTCAGGCGCAGATGGGTATTGAACTCCTCATCCCCCAGAATATAGACCCGGTTGTACTGACCCGACGGCAGCGCATCGATTTTGTAGGTATGGTTGCTTTCAGATGCGACGATTTTTTCCTCGGGCGTTGTGACGGATGAAATTTTGACGTAAACATTGCGAAACAAATGCGGATAAACGTCGTAATCGGCCACGCCGTCGCCGTTGGCGTCCGCTTTGGCGACCGCTTCGGGACTGCCCGAAACAAGCCACTCGCCGTAGCAGCAGGTCTTGGGGGAGTTGATGTAATCGAAGGGCGTCGGTTCGCTGATGTCCTTGAAGCCCACGGCAATGGCATTGGTTTCGGCTCCCATCCGGCCTTTGTAAACGACCTGCAGATAAACATCCGTCGCCCACACCGGTATTTTACCGGCCGACAAATCAAAGGTCAGAACAACCGGCGTGCGGGGAATGCTCCGGATGCCGTTTTTTTCCGGCACAACCTTGTAAAAGAAATTTTCCGAAGCAGGAACGGGCTGGTTTTGAAAAGGATCTTCCAGGGCGAGCTTATATTTCACGATCAGGTAAATCTCGCCGTCCGGCATTTCTTCGGCGGCCGCGCTGGTGTTTTTAACGGCCAGGACGATTTGATCGAAACCGTCATCGGTCTTTGCCAACGCATATGCGCCTTCGTTTTCCGGCAGGGAGATTTCCAGCGCGCCGCGGAAAAAATAATTCAGTACCTGTGCGGAATAGCCGATGGCGCGGGGGAGGAGCAAAACGGCGTAGTTTTTATGCACCAGGTCATCATCGACTGTCAGCGCTAAAGCCTTGTAGTCCGCGGTCAGCTTGTTGAAGAACAATCCCGCCCTGGCAAAAAAATCCATTGTCTGGCCTTCGCCGATCTTCTTTAGGTATAGGATAACGTTTCCGTCAATCGTTTGCGGATTTTCCGCTACAGATATGGCTGGCTTATACGAGGGATAATCATAGTATTTGAAGACCGTATCGGCGCTTAAGAAATTTGCATTGGTGTATTCTGCAAGTCCGATGCCGCCGGACGAGACGGTGATGTCCGGATTATTGCCGTTATATTGATCCGTATCAAAAAGCTGCGGTATTAAAAAAGACGCTGCCTGGTGAGGAAGATAATTGTAAGCAGGATAGCTCGTGCTGAAAGGGGTTTGATTGGTTATATGCTTTTCCGCCCATTTTTCAAAAGGATCGCCTTTGCCGATTATGCCGGCGCTGGGATGCATATCATTTCGCGCATGTGCCGGTATGGACATGTCCTGCACCAGGTGCATGACCTGCCCGAGGCCCTGAAACGTCAGGGCGAAATATTCCTCCCGGACGGAATCATTTATGGATGTCAACGCTTTGTAATAGTACGCCCGGACGTCGTTCCAGGAAGAAATGGGGGTCAAGTTTTGTTCGCCTACGGGCAGTGTTGCCCACACCAGCGCGGATTGCCCGATGAGCAGCCCCTTGTTTGTAACAGGGTCGAGAAAATGGTTCACACTTCGCCCGCCGGAATCTTCATATTCTCCGCCGTCACCGATCCAATCAAAAATCATTTTATTATTAACGAATTCTTCTAATCCTTTTTGCATCCCTAGTTGTTGTTGAAGATATTCATGTAGAGAAGCAGCAACTAAACTAGAGCCTTTATCAGCAATATATTTATTTATGGCTTTATGCGTAACTTGATTTAATGCTTTGCATGGCAAAGACGTAAATAATATTACTGGTAAAATAATAATGAGTAGTACAAATATTTTTTTAGCATTTGTAATCATTTCTTTTTGCCTCCCTGTATTATTCCGCGATTTACCAAATCTTCCTCTATGGCCTTATAATAAAGTGGTAACTGATTTGGACCGTAGTCATCTGATATATATCCGGGTGACATTGCCTTCTCGGGTGACAATTTTTTCAACTCCACAATCCCCACAATGCCTTTCCATTTGACATAGCTGCTGTTGTCGAATGAGCCGGCTTCAATCTCGATCTCTTTGGCGATCTCGCCTGCTGAAAAATATTTTTCCGTCAGAAGAGGTGAAATGTAAGTCGGTCCGTATCCGGCCTGATAACCGGGCTTGAAAAATATAAAGCGCGCTCCCACGTCCTCATTGAGATACATGAGTTCACTGTATGAGGGAAAGAAGAACTCTCCATTTTTATCTGTCAGGGTTTCTTTTGCCTTTGTTACGAAAGAACTTGGTCCGCCGGGATTGAGGCTGAAAGTCGATCGTTTATAGTAAAGAACGACTACGACCGCCCCTGCGATGGGGCTCTTTGTTTCAGAATCGATCACTCTGCCGTGAAACTCCGGCTTGCTGTAAAGGAATGCGGCTTGAGACGTCTGCGCTGTTGAAATCATCAGGAGGACGGAGAAGGTAATGACGAAATAGAATTTATGCATGACGAACCTTTGAAGAGAAATAAATCATCGCCATTACTAAGGTAAGAAACAGATGAAAATAGTTTTTTAACCAAGTCATCATTTGTATTCTCCCTTCAATCCCAGATTGTTAATTTCGCTGTTAATAAATTTTATAAGTATTGGTAATTCCTTGGATGTATAATTGGCCGGTGGCGAGGGCATAGTGCGCAATTTTTCTTCTCTTGTTCTTGCTTTTTTCAGCTCCACAATGCCCAGGGGGCCTTTCCATTTGACATAGCTGCTGTTGTTGAATGAACCGGCTTCAATCTCGACCTCTTTGGCGATCTCGCCTGCCGAAAAATATTTTTCCGTCAGAAGTGGCGCAATATAAGACGGTCCGTATCCGGCTTGGTAACCGGGCTTGAAAAATATAAAGCGTGCTCCCACGTCTTCGTTCAGCCACATGAGTTCGCTGTACGAGTGGAAGAAGAACTCTCCATTTTTATCCGTCAGGGTTTCTTTTGCCTTTGTTACGAAAGAGCTCGGTCCGCCGGGATTGAGGCTGAAAGTCGATCGTTTATAGTAAAGAATAACCACGACTGCCCCTGCGATGGGCTCCTTTGTTTCGGAATCGATCACTCTGCCGCAAAATTCCGGTTTGCTGTAAAGGAACGCGGCTTGTGACGTCTGCGCCGCTGCAATTACCAGAAGCACTGAGAAAGCAATGAAGAAGTATAATTTGTGCATGACGAACCTTCTGAACGATGGTTTACATGACGACAAAAACATTTATGCCACCCAACATTCCAGGATGTTTTTTAAATAAACATTAAAACCGATTCTTGAGCAATGTGACTATTCAGTAAGCGGTGAGTCTCCGGAGCTGAAGTTGTTGCCGCTGAAAAGAAATAAATCAGTGTCATTATTAAGGTGAGAAATAGATGAAAAAAAGTTTTTTAACCAGGTCATCATTTGTATTCCCCCTTCAATCCCAGATTTTCAATTTCGTCGTTAACAATTTTTATAAGTATCGGCAGATCCCTAGATGTATAATTTGCTGGTGGCGAGGGCATCGTGCGTAATTTTTCTTCCCTTGTTCTTGCTTTATTCAGTTCCACAATTCCCAGCGATCCTTTGAAGGATAGCTTTCTGTCCCAGCGATCGACATAGGTGATCATTCCTTCCGTCCCGACTTTGTCCCTGGCGATCGTGAAATATGTTTCTTCCGGAATGGAGATGCCGTCTATTCGTGTGACCGACATGTAATCAGGCTTGAAGATAGTAAAGGAAACCTCGGACACCCGCGACAAAGGTCCGATCAGCGTAAGATAGGAAGGAAAGTGAAAATCACCGTTTTTGTCCGTCAGCGTTTCCTTGGCATCCATGGTAGGGGTATTGCCGCCGCCAGGCCCGCCGAATTCCCACTTTTTGTAAAGAACAACCACGACCGCCCCTGCGATGGGCTCCTTTGTTTCGGAATCAATCACTCTGCCGTGAAACTCCGGCTTGCTGTAGATCATCCAGGCATTTGCCGGCACAGAGATAAGGAAGACAAAAGCTAAGGCAATTGCTGTAATCAGCTTATTCATTTTGTTTACACTCCGATGATCCGCGAGAAGCAATACTTAAAATTGAATTGTTGTTTCTGCACCATCTTCAAAACCAAGTTGCTTGATTAAGTATTAATGTACAAACGTATTTATGGCAGCACATTTTCCGTTTAACGCTCTATGCGTCACTCCCTCAAAAGCAATAGATTGCATTGTAAAAAGAAGCCATGCTGAGGATGATAGGATCAATATGTGAAGAGGTAAATGTTGAAAATATTTTTTCATTCTACCACTCCTTTCAATCCGCGATTAATCCTATCTTCATTTATTGCTCGATATAAAAGAGGCAACTGTCTTGCACTGTAATTAGCAGGTATGCCAGCGGGCGGCATTGCCTGATCAGGCGATACCTTTTCCAGCAACATAATTCCCATCGGGCCTTTCCATTTGACGTAGCTGCTGTTGTCGAATGAACCGGCTTCAATCTCGACCTCTTTGCCGATCTCGCCTGCTGAAAAATATTTTTCTGTCAGAAGAGGCGCAATGTAAGTCGGTCCGTATCCGGCCTGGTAACCGGGCTTGAAAAATATAAAGCGTGCTCCAACGTTCTCGTTCAGCCACATGAGTTCACTGTATGAGTGGAAGAAGAACTCTCCTTGATTATCCGTCAGGGTTTCTTTTGCCTTTGTTACGAAAGAACTTGGCCCACCCGGATTGAGGCTGAAAGTCGATCGTTTATAGTAAAGAACGACCACTACCGCCCCTGCGATGGGCTCCTTTGTTTCGGAATCGATCACTCTGCCGTGAAACTCCGGCTTGCTGTAAAGGAATGCGGCTTGAGACTTCTGCGCCACTGAAATCATCAGGACGGCGGAGAAAGCAATGACGAAGTAAAATTTGTACATGACCAACCCTCTGAACGGTGGCATGGGTAATGGTAAAGAGAACTAATCATATCATGCTCGTGGATTCAAACTGCTATTGAGATCGGGAAACATGCAACAACGCAATAACGCCAATCAGCTGGTTTTTGAGAAGGTTACATGATACTTACTTTTGGGCTTATCTCACCTCCAATCCCCGCTCTTTACGATCTATGGTAATTGCTCTGAAAATTAGGGGTAATTCTTTTGATGTGTATCCAGTCGGGGTATCTGGAACCCCCAATCTTCTTTCATTATACGTTTTTACTTTTTTCAATTCCACAATGCCCAGTGGACCTTTCCATTTGACATAGCTGCTGTTGTTGAATGAACCGGCTTCAATCTCGACCTCTTTGCCGATCTCGCCTGCTGAAAAATATTTTTCTGTCAGAAGAGGCGCAATGTAAGTCGGTCCGTATCCGGCCTGGTAACCGGGTTTGAAAAATATAAAACGCGCTCCAACGTCCTCGTTCAGCCACATGAGTTCACTGTACGAGTGGAAGAAGAACTCTCCTTGTTTATCCGTCAGGGTTTCATTTGCCTTTGTTACAAAAGAGCTCGGTCCGCCGGGATTGAGGCTGAAAGTCGATCGTTTATAGTAAAGAACAACCACGACCGCCCCTGCGATGGGTTCCTTTGTTTCGGAATCGATCACTCTGCCGTGAAACTCCGGCTTACTGTAAATCAGCCAGGCATTTGACGGCGCGGCGAATACGTTCATCAGGATGACGGCTGTCATCCAGCGCAACAGGCGGCTTTTCATCTTTTGTGCGCTTTAAAATTCTTTGATGAGCCAGAGTCCTTTGTCGTCTTTTATGAAAGAGAGCCGATAGGCGTAGGTTGCGCCGTTCTCGGCGGCATGCAGTTCATAATAGGCTCTTTCTCCCGTAATGGATTGCAGGACAAGGCCCGTGTTTGCCGCCATGATAGCCGGCAACGTGTCTTTCAGTAAATTGAAAATGATCTGGTAGCGCTCTCGGCTCCGTTCATCCATCATGGCGAGCGCGGCTGCAATATCCTTGTCTTTCAGGGCGTCGGAAAGCGCCGTCCATTTCGTCCGCAGCAGAGCATCCACCTGTTCCAGGGGCAGCACGCTGATGCTGACGGTATCCTCACAGGCAGCGCCGTCCGGTCCGGCGGCGCGGGCGGTGAAGGAATAGACGCCTTCGGAAAGGAGCCTGTATCTGTATTCTTCGGGAGCGCCGCCGGGCAGCTGCTCCGCCGCGCCGGGCCCGGTGACGGTCAGCGCCGGGTTGCTGACGCTGAAGGTGCCGCCGAGTCTTAAATTCACCTCCAGCGGCGCCGTGCCGGATTCGGGATAAGCGCTGAGTTTGATGTAATGATCGGGAACGACGGCGTTCACCGTGACGGATTTTGTCGCGGTTGTTCCGTTGACGTCCGTTGCCGTGACGGTGATGACGTTGGTCCCCGAGGTCAGGGGCACGTTGTTGACGGCAAACTGATTGCCGGTCAACGCGGCGGCAATGCCGTTGACCGTTATTCCCGTCTCCGCGCCGGAGGCATTGGCGACAACGCCGGCGACGACAACGCTGCGGGCCGTGGCCGTCGCTCCGTCGGCGGGCGCGGTAATCGAGAGGTCGATCCGGCCGCCGGTCTTGAAGGTGTTGTCCCCCGACGCGACGGTTGAGCCGTTGGGGGACGTTGCCACAACGCGGTAATGATAAACGGTGACCGGCGATAAACCGGCGAGCGTGAGGCTGTGGGCCGTTTGCTCGACGGCGCCGGTCGCCTGGCTGCCGTAGGCGGAGGTTGTTCCGTATTGGACCGCGCCCTGCGTCGGCTGGTCTGTTGTCCAGGTGATTCTGGCGGACTCCGCCGTCAGGTCGGAAACCGTGATGGAGTCGATCTGCGGCTCGACCGGGGACAAAAGAGTACTGACGGCGGCGGTTTCCCCCGCCGCCACCGATCCGGCAAAGGCGCCGGGCAAATACCAGGGTTTATTGACGGAACCGGTGAAGGCGCCGGGCGCGACTTCCGCCGTAAACGTTCCGGCAGCCGATGTGGAGAGGGTTTGTGTATTCCCCGCGGCGTCGGTGACGGTGACGACGGCCGCCGGCAGAGGCCGGCCGGTCGCGCTGTCGGTCACGGTTCCGTTTATTTTCCCCGTGGCGGGAAGGACGATATCCACCGTCACGTCGTGGGAGGCTGTCCGCCCATAGGCGTCGGTGGCAATGGCGATGATTGTGTTTTTCCCCGCGTTCAGGGTCAGGGTTGCGGAAAAGGCGTTGCCGCTCACGGAGGCAGGCCGCCCGTTGACGGTCACCTCGGAGCTGTCTTCTACGGTTCCGGTAACGGCCACATCGGCGGAAAAAACCTGCGCGTTGTCCGCCGGAGAGGTGATTTTAACCTTCGGCAGCGTGGAAGAGAGGGGCAGCGGAATGATCGTCAGCCCGTCTTGTTCGTCATCGGCCACCACCGCGATGTTTTTGAGGCTGTTGACGGCGACGCTTTTGGGTCGGCGGGGTAAAAAATAACTCTGAATTATTTTTTGTTTGCTGCCGTCCCAGAGCAGGAGCCTTCTGTCGCGGTCGCACAGAATCACCGCCCGGTTGTCGACGGTGTTGAAGGCCACGTCCCGGGGGAAGCGCAGAACGGAAATCGGCAGGCTGCGCCTGTGCAGCAAATCAATTTGCGTTACCGAAGCGTCCCGGGCGTTCGCGATGAGCAGGGTTTGGGTCTGCGGATTCACATCGACGGCCCGCGGCCTCTCCCGCAGGTTCAGGACCTCGCTCACGCGGTAGTGGTTAAGGTCGATGATGAAAAGCTTCCGGCGCTCCGGATTCAGCAGAAAGGCGGTATTACTCTCCGGGTCGAGGGCGATATCGCCGGCGTGCCGGCCGACGGGCGTCCGGGCGATAATTTTCCTGCGCGTCAGATCGAGAAAGAACAGGTGAACCTCGCCGGGGCTGGTGACCGCGGCGATGTGCGTCCGGGAATTGACGGCGACGCTGCCGGTGCTCTCGCCGACATGGATATCCGCGGCAATCCGGCTGCGGGTAAGGTCGATGAGCGTCACCGATTTCTCTTTTTCATACGTGATCACCGCGAGGTTCAGTTCCGCATCGATCGCCACGCTCCGGGGAGAACGGCCGACCGGCAGTTCCCGGATCACGCGCCCGGCGGTCAAATCGACGAGCGAGACGGAATCCGCGCGACGGTGGGTGACCACGGCCAGGTTTGCCGCCGGAGAAATTGCCACCATCCGCGGTTCCTCATCGAGTAGAATCTCTGTCCGTTCATCGACGGAGAAAATCCGCCCCGGAAAGAGCACAATCCCCGAAATAACCAGAACGATCAGGAATAAAATTTTCCAAAGCCTTCCATGTCTGACTGAAGAAAGGAACATGATTCATCCTCCAAAGACAGAAACAATGGTTTTGCAAGATGCCTTCGGCTGCTGCCACTACTTTTGATGAAATGGATTTCCCGGATAAGCGAAGCGGCCCGTCCCGCGCGCTGCCGCGGGGAGGCGCCGACGCCGTCAGGCGCGGCGTTTTAAAGCCCGGCAAGGTACTGTTTTGATATTTCGATTCGAGCCTGGTAAGTGAGGGCGTTAAGGAGAATCAGCACACGGTCGCGGGCCTTGACTTCCCGAAAGACGCCCGTGAAGCCGGCAAGCGGCCCCGCCTGAATCCGCACCGGCTGGCCGGTTTTGAATGCGGCGGCTTCCAGGCGGACGTAACCGTCCTGCAGACGGGATTTGATTTGAGCGATGATCTCTTCGTCCACGACGCAGGGGCGGCCCGCCGGATCAGAGAGAATCTTTCTTACGCCCCGGGTGTAGGTGATGAGATGGCCATAACGGGAGGGAAGAAAACGGGAAAAAAGATAACAGGGAAAGAGGTGTTCGGTTTTTTCCCGCACCTGGCCGCGGTGCAGGGCTCTGCGCCTGAGTTTCGGCTGAAAGATCTCAATGTCGGGCAAGTCCAGAAGCCGCCGGCCGACCGTTTCTTCCATGCCAGGCTTGGTGTAAATGCAGTACCAGTTTTCCATGCTTTTTTTACAGGCTACCGCCATCGGCTGTCGTCAGGAAAGCCCTGGTTAAAAAAACATTCTTGATCAACCACAGAACGCACATTCCCTGAAGATGTACTCCGTAGTCGTATAGTTTGAAAATAAGTTTATGAGGTCGGATTCGTTACGATGTGGCTACCATAGCGCGTAAATTTTCATATTGCAATATTTTTTCGCGAGGGCGGTCCGTCGGATGATGTTTTTCACCTGAAGGCCCTGAGGTAAGTGTTCTTAAATTATAATTGGAAGATCAATAATTTAGAATGACGGCCCTGCGGTCCGCAGGCTGCCGCCAAGGCGCAGTCGTCCGTGAAAAAAATTTTTGCTGAACATGATCAAGTGGAGCGCCGTTCGCCGAAGATGGCCCGGCCGACGCGGATGATGGTGGCGCCTTCCTCGATGGCGACTTCAAAGTCGTCGGTCATCCCCATGGAAAGCTCGGCCATTGCGACGCCCGGAAGAGCGGCGGCGGCAAGTTCATCGCGCAGACGGCGCAGCGCGACAAAATACGGGCGGGAATTCTCGGGATCGTCGGAGTAGGGCGGCATGGTCATCAATCCCCGGACGCTCAGATTCGGCAGCGCGGCGACCTGCCGGGCCAGCTCCAAAACATCCGCGGGCCGCGCGCCGTTTTTGGAGGCTTCGCCGCTCACGTTGATTTCGATGAGCACATTCAGAACGCGGCCGTGCTGACCGGCCCGCCGGCTCAGTTCCTGCGCCAACTCCAGGCGGTCGACGGAGTGGATCCAGTCAAAGAGGGTGACGACGTACTTGACCTTGTTGGTTTGCAGGTGGCCGATCATGTGCCACTGGACCGCCTGCCCGACGGCGGGAATTTTTTCCCGGGCTTCCTGAACGTAGTTTTCGCCCAGAAGCCCGATGCCCGCGTCAATGGCCTGCCGGAGGCGCTCGGGCTCCACGGTTTTGGAAACCGCCATCAGCCGGATGCCTGCGGGGTCGCGCCCGGCGCGCGCCGCGGCCGCGGCCATGCGGTTGCGGATCGTCCGGATGTTGTCGGCAATTTGCGTTGTCATCGCCTGTTTCCCCCAAAATGAACGGCGTCGAGTTTTTTCAATTCTTCCAGCACTTCGCAAACCGGCAGGCCGATCACGTTGGTGTAGGAGCCGCGGATGCTTTTGATGAATGAAGCGCCCATTCCCTGCGCCGCATAGCCGCCGGCCTTGTCGTAGGGTTCGGCGGAGGCGATGTACCAGCGCATTTCATCGGGGCTGATGACCTTGAAGCGCACGGCCGAACGGACCACTCTCGTTGTCGCTACGTTGCGGCTTTCCTGCGCGAGCGCAAATCCGGTGAAAACCGTGTGTGTGCGGCCGCTCAGCCTCTGGAGCATCTCCCGGGCCTGCTTCCTGTTTTTGGGCTTGCCCAGAATCAGCCCGTCCAGCGCGACGATCGTATCGGCGCCCAGCACGATGGCCTGCGGATGTTTGACCGCCATGGCGGCCGCCTTCTCTCGGGCCAGCCGTCTCACGTGCGCGGCGGGCGTTTCGCCTTCCTGCCAGGTTTCGTCGATATGCGCGGGAAGAATGGTGAAGCTGAGCCCCAGCGAGCGCAGGAGTTCCTCGCGCCGGGGCGAGGCGGAGGCCAGAACGAAGGGATATGATAACGAGACGGACATGGGCTGTTTCCCGATTTTTGCGCAATGTATTCCAGATAAAAGGTCCCCTGTCAATTATAAATTGGCGTTGCAACTTGCCGCGACTTGGCGTAGTTATCCGGTACGCCGGAAACGGCGAAGCGCGCCTCGTGAAAGGGGGAGGGATGAAAAAAGTGATGAGAAAAATTTGGACACTGGTTTTGATCGTGACGCTTGTGGCCGCGTGGGCGGGCGTTGCCGGCGCGGCGGAAAGGATCGTGCAGCTGACCGTTCCGGGGTGTTTTTCCTGAGGGGCGAGCAAAAGGATAGGGGCTATCCTTACCAAAATGGACGGCGTCTCGAAGCATCAGACCCGGCAGCCG
>JAAYDW010000032.1 GCA_012729055.1 Deltaproteobacteria bacterium | reverse complement strand
CTGCATGATTTTCGTGGTGGTGGCCGGGGCGACGGTGTTCGGACATTTTCTGGCCGTCACAAGAATTCCGGCGGACATCGGAACGTTTGTGTCCGGCCTGCAGCTGCCGCCGATCATCGTCATGGGCATCATCATCCTCATTTACCTTTCGCTGGGCTGCCTGATGGATTCGCTCGCGATGATCATGCTGACGATTCCCATTTTTTATCCGGTCGTTCTGGCGCTGGGCTTCGACCCTATCTGGTTCGGCGTCATTATCGTGGTGATTTCCGGCATGGGCGTGATCACGCCGCCGGTCGGCATCAACGCCTATGTGGTGGCGGGTGTGGCGCGCGACGTGCCGCTACACGTCATCTTCAAGGGCTCGCTGCACATGCTCTACGCGATGATTGCTCTGGCGCTCCTCTTGCTCATCTTCCCGAAAATCGTGACGTTCCTGCCGCAGCTGCTCCGATAACGCACCGCAGATCCATTTGCCTCCCTCCGCGGTGTGTATGGGTTTTCCGGGTGTAAAAACACTTTCACAGCCGAGCCGTGGCTTTTTTTCACATCATCTTAAAATCCTTATTTCAAAAGCTTTTGATTTTCATTAGTTGCATCCCCGCCGGGAGCAAACACCCCCTGGCATGGTTGCTGCTTCTGCCTGCGCAAGTCCGACTGACATTGCCAACAGGAGTATCGTCATATGAAAAAATTCCAGAAAATACTGATCGCCAACCGCGGCGAAATCGCCGTGCGCATTATCCGCACCTGCCGCGACATGGGCATTCGCTCCGTGGCCGTTTATTCACAGGCGGACAAAGACGCACTGCACGTCAAGCTGGCCGACGAGTCCTATGAAATCGGCCCGCCGGAAGCGCCGGACAGCTATCTGAACTTCGGAAAAATCATCTCCGCCGCCCGCCGGAGCGGCGCCTGCGCCGTTCATCCCGGCTATGGTTTTCTATCGGAAAATCCGGAATTCGTGGAACTGTGCGAAAAAGAAAAAATCGTTTTCATCGGACCGTCGAGCCGCTGCATGTTCAAAGCCAAGCCAAAAAACCGCGCCCGGCAGCTGATGAAGATGATCAACATTCCGGTCACGCCGGGCTGCGATGACGCCATCACCAATGGAACGGAAGAAGGTATGCGCCGCGCCCATGACATCGCCCGCGACATCGGTTATCCGGTGATCGTCAAGCCATCCGGAGGCGGCGGCGGGATCGGCATCATGATCGCCCGTAACGAAGAGGAACTGGGCCGCGCCGTTGCCGGCGCCGAAACGCGCGGCCGCAAAGCCTTCGGCACTTCATCCTTCTATATCGAAAAGTACCTGCACGGCATGAAGCATGTCGAGTTTCAGGTTCTGGCCGACAGCCACGGCAACGTGGCCCATCTGGGAGAAAGAGACTGTTCCGTGCAGCGCCGCTTTCAGAAGCTGGTGGAAGAAGCCCCCTGCCCCATCGTCAACCCGTTCTGGCGGATGAAAATGGGAGCGGCGGCCATCGACGTCGCGCTGGCGCTGGATTACGTGGGCGCGCTGACCGTCGAATTTTTTTACTTCCCGGAGGAAAGGAAATTCTACTTCAACGAAATTAATTCCCGCCTGCAGGTGGAGCACTGCGTCACCGAAATGGTGACCGGCATCGACATCATCCGCGAACAGATCCGCATCGCCGAAGGCGAAGAGCTCAGTTTCAGCCAGGACGATATCCGCATGAATCTCCACGCCATCGAATGCCGCATCAATGCGGAAGATGCGCTTAACAACTTCATCCCCTCGCCGGGCGTCATTCGGAAACTGAGGCTTCCCCACGGCCCCGGCATCCGCATTGACGAAGGCGTCTACGAGGGCTACACGTTTCCGTTCCACTACGATTCCCTGATGATGAAAATAATGAGCGTCGGCAAGACGCGCAGTGAGGCGATTGCGCGGATGCGGCGGGCAATCGGCGAAATGGAGCTGGAAGGACCGAAAACCACGCTTCCGTTTCACCGGGTCATTCTGCAGGAGGACGACTTTCTGGACGGCGGCTACACGACGGACCTCGCGGACCGGCCGGATATCCGCGGCAAATTGAAATAGGTCGCAGACAACAAAAAGCCCCGTCGTCACCGGCGAGGCTTTTTTAGAGCGCAGGAGCAATCGGTTCAGGCGAATTCGCCGGGCGTGATGACGGACTTTCCGGTTTTTTCCCTTGCCACGGTCAGACGGTTGCGCAGCATGTCCATGATAGCATGGAACTCATCGGGAATGTTTTCCTCCTCGCGGTAGGCCTTTTCGACGCGGTCCAGTTTCTCCAGGAACTTTTCCACCCGGACCGAAAACAGCTTGTCGTACATTTCGCGCGAAAACTTTTTGCCGAAAATCTGCACAAACAGCTTGGCGATATCGTCGTAATGCGGAATATACCCTATCGGCGTTTCAATCGCCTTGTACTCACCGTGCACCCGGCCTTCCATCCACATGAGCCAGACTTTCTTGTCGACCTTTTCGTTCAGGAATTTGCCGTCTTCCTTCAGGAAATAGTTGGTGGCGAAAACCAGCGGCTTGACGATGAGGCGGTTGCCGAACTTCAGATGGTTGGAAAGATACGTTCCCAGCGGCACCACCAGGAAATCCAGGTTGGCCATGGGAGACAGCTCCCGGACGCCCACCGCTCCGATCGTCGCGGCTGTCGTCTCCGACTCCAGCGACGCGCCGATAAACATGCCGTGGGCCCAGTCAAAGCTCTGGTAAACGGGCACGGACGTATCGGAATCGCGCCCGCCGTAAATGATGCCGCTTATGGGAACGCCTTCCGGATCGTAAAGTTTGGGATCCACGTTCTTCAGTTCGTTGAGGCGAATCGTGTAGCGCGCGTTCTTGTGGGCCAGGAGAATGTCGTTGCCCTTTTCATCCTTCTTGCCTTTTTTCCACTCGCCGGAAAAATTGTAGCCCTCCTCCGGAAGAATCTGCCCCATGCCCAGCCAGTAGGGCTTGTCGTCTTTCAGGAGGACGTTGGAGAAGATAAGCTCGCGCGGCGTCGTCAGGGCTTCGTAGATAACCGGATCGTCGATGGGGTTGACGTCTTCGATGATGCCGAAGATGCCCTGTTCGATGTTGACCGCATACGCCCGGCCGTCCTCGGCGTGGCGGATGTAGGCAATGTCGTCGCCGACAATCTGCTGGCCCGGCACCATGGCCGTCGAGGTTTTTCCGCAGGCGCTGGGAAACGCGCCGGTAAAGTAGGTCACGCGTTTCCTGCCTTCCGGCTTCACGCCCATGATGAACATGTGCTCGGTGAGCCAGTCTTCCTTGTTGGCCTTGTAAATCGCCAGACGCAGCGCCAGCTTCTTCAACCCGACGCTGTTGCCCGCGTACTGATTGTTCACGGTAAGAACCTTTTTCCCGATCACGTCGATATAAATTCTACGGTCCTTGATGTTTTTGGTATTGCCCCGTTCATCGAGTTCGCCTGCGGAATGGACCAGATAGAAGAAATCATCCGAGCCGGCAAGCGTTTTGAAGTGTTCGTATCCCACGCGGTAAAGCAGATCTTCACTGTGGGCGACGTAGGCGGAATCGGTGATCTGCAGGGCGGCGATGGAAAAACGGGAGTGAAGCGGCCCCAGGCAGAAGAAGCGGACAAAACATTCCTTTCCCTTCATGATGCCGTCCATGATTCCGCGGATTTCCGCGAGGCCTTCCTCCCGATCTTTCACGTCGATGATTTTGGACACTTTCATATCGGGAGTCACCAGCAGGCGGGTGTTTTTCTTGTCGCGCCCCTGGTCGTGAAAACTGTCGAAATGAATCGTGTGACCGGGCATGGCCAGCTTCTTTTCTTCGCCCAGATCCAGGGCCATCTGGCGAATGTAGCCGATATCCGTAAAACTGTCCGTGATCACCGATACTTTCGCCGGCTTGCATAACGTCACATATTCCTCAACGATTCTTTCCACGTGGGGATTCTTGAGGGCTTTAATCTTCTGATAATTTTCTTCGCTCAAAATGGTCTTGTCAATGTTCAATTGCTCATTCTCCCTGATTTGATTTTGGTATTCTTGCTCTCCAAGCGCACAACACAGCGTAGTGATTTGAGGATTAAAGAGGATATCGCCGGCATCCTGAAAAACTACGGTAAGCGGATCGCAGACCCATTTACGCGGGCGACTTTAAAGGAGAATACTATAAAAATCAATCAATTTTTATGCGGCGTCCGTCATCCGGCGCACTTTCCGCAGGACAAAAAACGATCCACGGGGAGCCTGCCCGGCAAACCGACCGTAAACCGGCCGGGCAGACTGCAATTGGCATAGTCTGCCCGGCCGGTTTACTGCATTAAAGAAGAGTGATGGGCATTATCTTCTGTCGCCCCTGTCTGGGCGATCCCTTCCCGGTCCGCCCTTGGGGCCGGGTCCGGGGCCATTCCCGCGTTGCGGTCCGTCATAGCGGTCGCGGTACTTTTTCTGCTGACCGGACGGCCTGCGATCCATTCCTCTCACGCCCCAGTGGTTTTCCTTTTCCCAGTGCTTGTTGCGCTTCCAGCTGCGCCAGTTTTTCTTCGCGTCACCGTAGGGAATGCGGCGTTGATCCCACTCATGGCCTTTCCACCGGCGGTCCCGATAATCGTTTCTCCATCCTGGCGGCACATTCCGGTAAAATGAGGGCGCCCGGTTGTAGTGGCTCCAGCCCCTGTCGTAATAACGGGATCGATACCAGCGTCCCTCCCACGGGCGCCACCACCAGCCGCCGTAAAAGAAAATATCGACATCAACATCGGGCACCGCATAAACGTCGGTTTCCGGAATCACGATCACCTCCGGCGGCGCCGGAAAAAGGATCGGCGGCGGAAGGGGAATATTGATGCCGATTTTTACATCCACATCCGCCATCGCTGAAATGGGCGTCAGAACAACCAGCGCCAGGAAAATCATCCTGAAAAAAAACCTTTTCATTAAATCTTCTCCTTTCTCAAGCAAGGTCGCCCCTCCGGTCATCGGAGCAAGGGGGACTTGCCGCACGGTTTAAATCTACCGCTTTGCCGGCAAGATTTCAATCCAATAATCATCCGGGTCGTTGATGAAGTAAATCCCCATTTTTTTGTTTTCAAAACAGATGCAGCCCATTTTTTCATGCAGCGCATGCGCGGCGGCAAAGTCTTCCACCTTGAGCGCCAGATGAAATTCATTGTCCCCCAGATTATAGGGCTCCTCGCGGTCCCTAAGCCAGGTCAGCTCCAGGTAATGGGGAGTTGTTCCGTCGCCCAGGTACACGATGATGAAACTTTTATCCGGCGGTTCGTAGCGGCGCACCTCGGCGAGCGAAAGCGCTTTCCTGTAGAAAGTCAAACTCTTTTCCAGATTCAGGACGTTAAAATTGTTGTGGGAAAAAACAAACTTCATGGCTTCGACTCCTTACTTTTTGTTGATTGTACGTATAACGTTTTTCAAAAAACGCCTCATCCACCGGCGTTCAGGCGAAAACCCTGACTATTTTAACTTGTGAAGGCCGAAGGTCTTGCTCATCAGCCCGTCGAACTGGCGCAACGGCAGACGGGCCACCAGCGGCAGGCTCGTCGATTGCCGGCCCAGACGAATGATTTTGGGAATCTTTCCGGAAAACAGTTTGTCGACCAGCTTCTTCACAAATTTCTCCGCCGATGTCGGATTGTCCTGGGACGCGGTGGCGCGCGCCTGCACGTACGCGGCAACCGGCTTATAAAACGAATCCTCGCCAAGCCGGACGCTGTCGGCCGCGGCTTTGCCGAAGCCGGATCGTATCGCGCCGGGCTGGACCGTCACCACGTCGATGCCGAAAGGCGCAAGCTCGATGCGCAGCGACGTGGAAAGCAGATTCACGGCCGCCTTGGAGGCGCAGTAAGCCCCGGCAAACGGCGTGGCGCAGATACCCGACACGGATGCCATGTTGACCACCAGCCCCGAACGCTGCCGGATCATGGCGGGAACGACGGCCCTGGTGAGCGCCATGAGGCCGATGACGTTGGTTTCAAATTGTCTGCGCAGGTCCTCTATGGAAAGATCGATCATCGGACCGATGAGCGCATAGCCGGCATTGTTCACCAGCACATCGATCCGGCCGGCTCTGGCCAACACCTCCGCCACGCAGGCTTCGATGGACCCGGCGTCGGTGACGTCCAGAGCCGCGGTATCCATCGTTTCCTGCACGAGGTCCGCAAGGGCTTCCGGCCGGCGCGCCGTGGCAAAGACCCGGCAGCCGCGCAAGGCAAACTCACGGGACAGGGCAAGACCGATGCCGGACGAACAGCCCGAAATGAGGACGACTGAATTTTTCTCCATGCGTTACCTCCTTGTTTTTTGCGGTCGGTACGACGCCGGCATTTCCGGCGGCTCAAAAAAGACTCAGACCGTCATGCCAGCCTGCCCAAAAGGTCTCGGAAAACCTCCAGCGGCTGAGCGCCGGTGATCTTGTAAGCGTCATTGACGATGAACAGAGGAATCCCCGTCAATCCGAGCATCCGCCCTTCGCCGGCCGCTTCCGCGAGTCGGGGCGCATAGCGGCCGTCGCCTGCCGCCGCCAGCGTTTCTTCGGCGCCGAGGCCGCTTGCGGCGGCGACCGCGCCGACCACTTCCGGTCGGCCGATATCCTGCGCCCGGCTCAGATACGCCTGAAACATGTTTTCATGAAACACATCATGCCGCCCCCGGTCGCGGGCATACTCAGAGGCCAAGAGCGCCAAACGGGAATTGGAAAGGATGGCGTGTTCTTTAAAGACGATGCCCAGTTCATCGCCGCGTAACTTTAACTGAGCGTAAAAAGGCGCGAGGTCTCTGCCTTTAAAACGCTCGGAAAGCAACATGCCTTCGGACGGCGTTTCCGGATGCAGTTCATAGCTTATCCACTCTTCCACTATCGGATATTCCTTCTTCAGCCGATCGACAATCGCCTTGCCGATATAGCAAAAAGGTCAGACATAATCGGAAAAAATTCTGATGCGGATCATCAAAGCTCCTTTCGATTCCCAAGGTGCCCGGATTCTAGCATTATCGGCAAGGAAAGATCAACGGGGGATTGCTGACCGCTGAAAACGGCCGCAGCCGCAAAGGTTTTCCAAAGAAGCCCCTGCGTCTTTGCCGGCCGGGGGCTGGCCGTACAAAAACGCAGAGGCTGTGAGAAGGGGCAAAAAAATTATTAAGGGCCTCCCGGAAAACAGAAGCGAGGCCCGGTTGACTATTTTCTCAAATTTTCAATGATCGCAACCACGCCCTGACCGCCGCCGCAGCAGGCCGAAAAGAGGCCGTACCGTCCGCCCGTCCGTTCCAGCTGTTTCATCGCAAACAGCGCGCAGCGGGCCCCGGAAGCGCCGTTGGCATGGCCAAACGCAATCGCGCCGCCCAAGGGATTCCAGCGGTCCATCACGACTTTCTCGCCGGTTTGCTTCTCCAACTCCTTGATGACGGCCAGATTCTGCGCGGCAAAGGCTTCGTTGCATTCCACCACGTCCATATCCCGAAGCCTGAGACCGGCCCGCTTCAGCGCAATCGGTATGGCGTAGGCCGGGGCGATTCCCATGATGGAAGGATCCACCGCCGCATCGGCGCCGCAGATCCAGCGCGCATAGGGCTGATATCCCAGTTCCCTGGCCTTCTCAGCGGTCATCATCAGAACAAACGCAGCGCCGTCGTTGAGGCCGGAGGAATTTCCCGCCGTGACCGTTCCGCCTTTTTTGAAAGCGGGCGGCAGTTTGACCAAAACATCCAGGGGCTCCAGCCGCGGATGTTCGTCCATTTTGAACTCCAGGGGCGGCTTCTTCTTTCCCTGCGGCACCAAAACCGGCACGATTTCATCGACGAAATACCCCGCATCCATCGCTTTTTTAGCGAGGGTCTGGCTGCGAAAAGCAAATTCATCCTGGGCCTCGCGGGAGATGTCGTACATCTCGTGCAGATTTTCCGCCGTGAGCCCCATCTCGAAGGGCAGATACGCCCGGCCTTCCGCCGGCGGCGGCTGAAGCTGATATTCCAGAACCTTCGGCGGCGTGATCCGATACGGCGTCGGGCTCGAGGTAAATTTGAACGGCAGCTGGCTGAAGGATTCCATGCCGCCGGCAATGATGACGTCCGCATGCCCGCAGAGGATCTTCCAGGCGGCGTGATTGATGCCGTCGATTGCCGATCCGCACTGCATTTCCACGTAAGAAGCCGTTGTCTCCACGGGAAGGCCGGCATTGAGCACCATCCAGCGGGCCGGATTAATTGGCCGGGACACATGAAACGCTGATCCCGCAAAAACACAATCCACTTTCCCCCGCTCGCTGATTCGGGTCTTGTCCAGCAGACCCTTGAGGGCGACGGTGCCCAGCTCCTCCGCCGTAATATCTTTCAGGCTGCCGCCCAGGCGGCCGAAAGCCGTCCTTGTGCCGTCCACCAGAACTACTTCTTTGCTGTTCATTCCCTTTATCTCCTGTTTGCTTTACTTGGTGTCGTATTTGTAAAAGCCTTCGCCCGTTTTCCGGCCCAGCTTCTTCTCAGACAGCATCTTTTCAAAAAGGGGAGACGGTTTGTAGCGCTCTTCTCCCGTCATCTGGTACATGGCTTCGATGGCGTTGGCGCACACATCCACGCCCGCCAGATCGATAATCTCGGTGATCCCCATCGGCCAGTTGCAGCCCAGCTTCATGGCCTGGTCAATGTCTTGCGCCGTCGAATCGCCCCGGGCAATCATGTCCGCCGCCTCGTTGTAGATCAGGCACAAAAACCGGTTGACGATGAAGCCGGGAATGTCCTTGACGACGATCGGCGTCTTGCCGAACTTCCGGCACAGCTCCACGGTCCGCTCGGCCGTGTCGTCGGTGGTTTCCCTGCCCCGAATGACTTCTACCAGGCGCATGGCGGGAACCGGGCTGAAATAGTGGGTGCCGATCACCCGCCCCGGTATCTTCGCAGCGGCGGCAATCGACGAAATGCTCAACGTCGAGGTATTGCTGGCCAGGATGACCTCCGGCGGGCACAGGGCATCGAGCTTCTGAAAAATGTCTTTCTTAAGCTCAAATTTCTCGAAAACCGCCTCTACGACCATGATCGCGCCCGCTGCCGCGGCGGCCATGTCCGTTGCGCCGGTCAGACGCGACAGCATCCCATCGAGCTGGTCCTGCGTCAGCTTGCCTTTTTCGACTTTCTTGCCTAAAAATTTGCGTATATTGGCAACCCCCCGGTCCACGAACTGCTTGTCCGTGTCCACCAGGATCACCTGAAATCCCGCTTCCACGGCAACCTGGGCGATGCCCGAACCCATCGTCCCCGCTCCGATAACGGTAATCTTCTGTGTCATCATCGTACTCCTTCTCCGTCTTTGAAACCCATTTACAAATACCCGTACGCCAGCCAACCGCCATCGATATTGACGATGCTGCCGGTCATATAGGACGACTCTTCGCCGGCGATATAGACGGCCAGACCGGCGATATCCTCCACCTCCCCGATGCGGTGCTGGGGCGTTCTTCTCAAAATGGCCTCCATGGAAATGGCCCCTTTATCGATGACATCCTGGACCAGTTCCGTGCGCACGTACCCAGGCGCGATGGCGTTGACGCGGATCTTCCGGTCGGCCCATTCGATGGCCAGCACCTTGGTCAGTTCGTTCACCGCCGCCTTGCTGGCGCAATAGGCGGCCCGCCTGGGCGCGGCGAGAATTCCGTTGACCGAGGAAATGTTGATAATGTTGCCGCCGCCCTGGGGAATCATGATGCGCGCCGCCGCCTGACAGGCAAAAAAAACGCCGAACAGATCGGTTTCCATGGCGGCCCGCCAGTCCTCCGGCGACAGGTCTTCGGAAGGGCTGCCCATGGTGACGCCGGCGTTGTTGACCAGCAGGTCGAGACGGCCGTACCGGTCGACGGTTTTTTGAACCAGTTCGTTGATGCTTTCCGCGTTCCGCACGTTGACGGTAATCGCCGAAGCCTCTCCGCCGGCGCTTTTGATCTCCTGCGCCACTTTTTCCAGCGCGTCGAGCGAACGGCTGGCCACCACGACCGACGCGCCCTCACGGGCGAACCGGACGGCAATGGCCTTGCCGATGCCTTTGCTGGCGCCGGTGATAATGGCAACTTTATTTTTCAGTTTCATAAATACCTCCTGCGCGCCGCTTAAGAGACATGCTTCCGGGCGCGCTGTTCCGCTTTATTCCGGAGGCGGGCGGCGCGCAGATCTGCGGCAAGCTCGCGGCCGGCGGACAGCTCCGGTGCGAAATTACGGATGAAATCGATTTCCTCGTCGCTGGGCCGTTGGGTCACGCTCAGGTCGGATGCCACTTTCAACTCCCAGGGAATGTCCTTTTTGATGGATTCGATGTCGACAGCCGGAAAAATTTCGGCCAGATACATTTCCTTCGTTGCCGGATCGAACCGGAAAACACCCTTCGTGCTGATGAGCGCCGAAGGCCCGGAACCCTGGGGGAAAAGCCCGGTTCGGTCGCGGCTGTCGCCGCCGTCCAGATAGCCCGGTGACGTGAAATAGTCGAGCTTGTTGACAAAGGTCCCGCCGCGCATGGTCAGGACCGTCCGCTTGGAATAGGCAATGAAATCCGCCGCTCCGCCGGATCCCGGCAGGCGCATCGTCGGTTTTTCATAGTCGCCGATCACGGTGGTGTTTAGATTGCCGAATTTATCGACCTGCGCCACGCCGAGAAAGCAGACATCCACAAAGCCGCGGTAGGTTGCGGTAAAGGCGGAGAAAAGATCCGTGGCGTAAGAGAATCCGCGCGCCGAGTGGGCATCGGCGATGTTGTTCAATGACAGAAGCGGACGAATATCCACAATTCCCGATTCCATCATCAGCGTCGCGTGCGGCGCGAAGAGCGCTTTGGCCAGGGCGCCGGCCGTCATGGGCACGCCGACTCCCAGCACCACGTTTTCATAATCGTGAATTTCTCTGGCCACGGCAATCGCCAGCAGTTCGTCCAGTGTATAGGGTTTACTCATACAGCTTCCCCCTCTCTTTCAATAATTTCTCCAACTGTGGAAGGGTTACGCCCATGCTTCTCTCCCTGCCCTCATGGTCCCAGTGCGACGTGAACGCCGCTCCGTAATTGGCGGGAGCGGAGTAAAGGGGCCGGGCGCGCAGTTCGTTTAGCGTTTCAACGCCGAACCGCTGGATGTAACGATCGATGTAGGCCGTCCGGTCCGGGCAACCGTAAACCCATTCGTCCATCCAGGCGGCAAGGCCGTCTGCGGTTGCCGCCGCCGCGGTAAACAATCCGTTGTACATGAAAGTATCCACGTTGTAATATCCCAGCACCTCTGTGGGATGGGCGCCCCAGGGAACCTCCACGACGGCGTTGACGCGATAGGCCGGAATGATCGTCAGATGGGGGCTTGACTGGATGATGTCATGCTCGACGATTTCTTCACAGGAGACGATGATTTTTTTGCTGGACAAAGCCGCCGCGGCCACGCTGCCCATCGCCCCCCAGTACTGGGCGTTGCCGTCTGTATCCGCCCGCTGCACATGAATGACGCAGACATCCGGAGTCGCTGCGGGCACCGTAACGATCTCCCGGCGCGTATAGGGGCAGGAGATGATCTGAAATTTGTTTTCGCCCATAAACCCGCGTTTGCGGAAGATATCCGTCACCCTCACCCCTTCCAGCACCGGCATGAAGGTGAATCCGTGCATACCGGCAACCAGGCGGGCGTTATATTCAAAATTGGTGTAATCCTCAATCTCCAGGGTTCCTGCATTCAGGGCCCGCTCGACGGCGGAGCCGCCCTTTTTGCCGCCGGAACGCAGCACGTACGTCGTCACCAGGCGATTGACGCACCCGCCGGCGACCAGCACTTCGACATCAAAAATGCCGGATTGCGAATACAGGGTGAAGCCTTTCCTGCCTTGCCTGATGATTTCATAGACCAGTTCGGCGCAGCTGCCCACGGTATAATTGCCGATCACCACTTCGTCGCCGTCATGGACGAATTTTTCTATCGCTTCCCGCGCGCTCATGACCTTACCGCTTGCTTCTCCCATATGTATCATCCTCACTGTTCGGTTTGCTTCCTGCTGCCTCGATTGCCCCTCGCCTCATGAAAGGGCCCCTTCGCCCGGAAGGGCATCCGGGACCGGTTCATAAGGCGGATGGACAGTTAATGTTCAGGTTTCCGGCGTCTTCCGTCGTTAAGACCCGCAACGAAAGTCGCCGCCGCTTTTTGGGAAATCGCTACTTCATCTTGCAGCCTGTTTCCGCACAAGGCACTTCCACCGCTTTCGCGGAGATCATTCCCTTGGGCGCCTCAAAAGCGTGCTTAAAATACTTCGTTTTGGGCACAATTTCCGTGTACCAGTAGGGAACCTGCGCCTGGTGATCGCAGGCTCTCATCGTCCAGAGGCCGGCCGGCCCGTCATAGGTCAGGCCTTCCCAGGCCTTGATGACCGCCGCGACATCCGTCGTCCCCGCCTTTTTAACGGCTTCCGCCCAGAACATCGTGGCGATGAACGCCTTTCCGCGCAGCCAGGTCGGATAGTAGCCCTTGTCCTTGTAAAACTTGGCGACAAACGCTTCGTTTTTCTTCGTGGGAATGGAAAGGGTGTAAATTTCCGCGCCCATGTTGCCGATCATGAGGCTGTCGTTGCCCAGCGCTTCAATCGTGACTTCATCATTGATGTAATAGGAAAAGACCTTCTGGCTCATTCCCATGGGACGGCCCTGTTTGAGCAGCAGCGTAAGGTCGTTACCCCAGTTCGGCGTAAAAATGACATCCGGTTTGGCCGCGATGATCTGGCTGACGTAGGGACCGTAATCCTTGGTGCCGGCGGGGTGATACAGTTCGACCACAATTTTCGTCGCCGGACTGATCTTGGCGACTCTTTTCTTGAACGCCGCCAGCGCTTCCTGGCCGAAAGAGTAATCCTGGGCGATGATGGCGATTTTCTTGTAGCCCAATTTCACGATGAGCTCAGCCAATGCGAAAGAACGGCCGTCCGTGCTTCCGCCGGGGCGGAAGAAGTTCTTGTTGCACTTGACGCCTGTCATGCTGGCCGCGTCCATGCCGTAAGTGAACATGATGACGTTCTGTCTTTCCGCAAGCTGGGCCATGGCGGCTCCGACGGAGCTTCCCGTGCCGCCGCAGAAAAACTTCACGCCGTCGCGCAGAATCAGGTTTTGCGCCTTGCGGGTCGCCACGTCGGGCTTCAGTTCCGAATCGATCGGAACCACTTCCACTTTCTTGCCCAGCAATCCGCCGCTCTCATTGATCAACTGCGCGGCATACACCACGCCGTCCAGATAACGTTCCCCGATGTCCTTGAAGGTTCCGGACAGCGGCTCCGTCGCCCCGATCTTGATGGTGTCCTCCGCAGCCCCGGAAGAAACAGGCCATGACATCATGAGGACTGCAAACAGAAAACATAAACCGTAAACCAGCTTCTTGCTCATACTCCACCTCCCATTGCATTGTTTTGGTCGTTTTGCTCTCCTTGCCAAATGCAAAAATGCATTGACTCCCTATGCCGCTTTCTTAATCGCGTCTCCTTCCGGTCCCAGCGGGGAGGCGCGGGCGATCATACCTCGAGGTAGTTTTTTCTCACCTCCTCCGCCGCCATCAGTTCTTCCCGGTTTCCGGAAAAAACGATAGCCCCTTTACTCATAATGTAGAAGCGGTCCGCAACTTTGATGGCCGCGTTGAAATTCTGCTCCACCATCAGCACGGTGACGCCCGATTGACGGACGGTAATCAGCATTTCCAGAACGTCCTTGACGATCAGAGGAGCGAGGCCTTCCGTCGGTTCGTCCACCAGAATCAGGCGGGGATTGCCCATCAGCGTCCGCACCACGGTCAGCATCTGCTGCTCGCCGCCGGACAAGTGGCCGCCCTTGTTGTTCTTCCGCTCTTCCAGGCGGGGGAACAACCGATAAACTTTCTCAACGCTCCACGCCTCTCCTTCGGCGGATTGCCGTCCGCTTTTAATGCCCATCAGCAGATTTTCATGAACGGTCAGGCTGCGGAAGATGCGCCGGTCTTCGGGAACGTATCCGAGGCCCAGGCGGGCAATCTTGTAGGGCTCTTTGCCGCACAGCTCCTGGCCGCGAAACCGGACGCTGCCCGCGGCGGGCCGAACCACGCCCATGATGCTCTTGAGGGTCGTGGACTTGCCGACGCCGTTTCTGCCGAGCAGACAGACCAGCTCGCCTTCCTTGAGTTCCAGAGAAACGCCATGCAGGATATGGCTCTTGCCGTAGTAGCTGTGAACACCCTTGACTTCTAACATGATTATCCTTCCCCCAGATAAGCGTCTTTTACGCGCTGGTCGCAGCGGATCTTGTCCGGCGCGTCGCAGACGAGAATCGTTCCGTAATGAAGAACGGAAATCGTATCGGCCAGCGAAAAAACGACGTCCATGTCATGCTCGATAATAATCAAGGTCAGGCCGGCGGTGACCTGATCGATCATTTTAATGGCATGCTCCGTTTCCTCGCGCGTCATGCCCGCCGTCGGTTCATCGAGCAGAATCAGCTCCGGTTCCGTGGAAAGCGTGATGCCGATTTCCAGCGCCCGCTGCTGCCCGTAGGACAGGGAACTGGCGGGCTGGTCCTTGACGTCGGCAAGGCCGACTTTCTCGAGGATGGCTTCCGTTTTTTCGGTCAGAACCCGGTTCATGGCGGGCTTTCTGAAAAAATGATAGCGCAGTCCGTGCCGGGAACGCACGCCCGTCAGGATATTGTCGAAAACGCTCAGCTCCTGAAAGACATTGGTGATCTGAAAAGACCGCGAAAGACCATGGCGGTTCAAAACATCCGCCGGCTTTCCCGAAATGTCCTCGCCCCTGAGCAGGATGGCGCCGGAGGACGGTTTGAACTTGCCGCTGATGATGTTGAACAGCGTCGTCTTCCCTGCCCCGTTGGGCCCGATGACGGCGTGACGCTCTTTTTCCCGGACTTTGAAATCAACGCCGGTCAGGACTTTCAGTCCCGAGAAATCCTTGTGAATATTCTGAATATGAAGATAATCGCTCATGGTCTCACCTCCTCTGCCGTGGTGAGTTTCCCGTCTTTGTCATCCTTCTTGCCGAAGAACTTATGCCACAGATTCGTGATCACGTCGGAGAGGCCGCCGGGGACGAACAGCACCATCAGGACGAAGATCATCCCCATGACAAGCGGCCAGCGGTCCGTGACATCACTTAAGTAGTTCTGGAGGATGATGTAAACGAACGCGCCGAGAATGGGCCCCCAGAATTTTTTCGTCCCCCCGACAAAAGCGATCAGCAGAACCGTCGTGGACATATCGCCGCTGATGGCCGAAATGGAAACGAACTGAAAATGGAACGTGTAAAAAATACCGGCCAGACCGGCCACGGCGCCTGAAAACGTAAAAAGGATCAGCCGGCTGATGTTGGTGTTGTATCCCAGAAATTTCATCCGGTCTTCGTTTTCGCGCATGAGCAGCACCGTCTGGCCCATCGCTGTCTTCGTAAAATACCAGCAGAAAATGATGGCCAGCCCCAGCACCACCAGCGTGAGATAATAGAAGTTTGTGAGACTCGCCAGCGGAATGGTCGTAAATCCCAGACTGAGATCCGGCCGCGTGATGCTGAGACCGTCGTCGCCGCCGGTGACGGAGTGCCACTTGGTCGCGATGGCAAAAAGAATGGAGTTGAAGGCCAGCGTCAACAGGGCAAAGTAGGCGCCTTTATGCCGCAGGAGCAGTCCTCCCAAGGCAAAGCCGGCCAGAGTGGTCACCGCCACGCTGATCAGAATGACGTTCCAGATGGACAGCCCCGGAATATTAATGATGGACACGGCCGTCGCAAAGGCGGCCAGGCCGAAAAACGAGGCATGCCCGAAGGAAAGCAGACCGGCATAGCCGAGCAGCAGGTTGTAGCTCACGGCATACAGCGCAAAAATGATGATTTCCGTGAGCATGTTCAAATGATACTGCTTGAGTACGGCGGGCATGACGGCTGCCACCGCAAACAATACGACAATGGTGATCAGGGAAATGCTTTTCTGTTTCATCATGACTCCTCGCCAAACAGGCCCGACGGTTTAATGATCAGAACGGCCGCCATCAGCAGATAAACCAGCGCCATGGACAGCTTCGGAAACAGCAAAACGCCGAAGGACTGGAGTTCGCCGATGATAAGCGAGGCCAGAATGGCGCCCCCCAGACTTCCAAAGCCTCCCACAACGATGACGACGAAGGCGTCGAGCAGGATTTCCTGCGCCATGCCCGGAAAAGTCGACAGGAGCGGCCCCGCTATCACGCCGGCGAAACCCGAGAGCGCCGCGCCGAAGGCAAACACGCCCATGAAGACCAGCGGCACGTTGACGCCCAGGGTGTTGGTCATCTCGCTGTCGTTGACCGCCGCCCGGAGAATGATGCCCAGACGGGTTTTATAAAGCACCAGCGCCATGACGCCGCCGACCAGGATGGCGCAGACAAAAATGAAAATCCGGTACATGGGATAAATGATCCCGAAGATGGAAACCGTTCCGTTGAGAAAACCGGTGACGTTAATGGCCAGCGGATAGTTTCCCCAGTACCATTTGACCAGTTCCGTGATGATATAGGCCAGTCCGAACGTCAGGAGCAGTTCCTGCACGTGGCCATACCGGTGGACACGCCGCAGCAGAAACCGTTCGACCACCGCCCCGATCACAAACAGGATGACCGGACAAATCATCAGCGACATCCAGAACTGGCCGGTCAGCTGCATGACGATCGTGTAGGAGAAATACGCGCCTAACATGTACATGGCCGCGTGGGCAAAGTTCAGAACGTTCATCATTCCGAACACGAGGGTGAGTCCGGCGGACACCAGAAAAAGAAGCCCGGCATAGGCAAGACCATGAAGAAAAAAGACGAGAAATTCGCTCATATCCCTTCCTTTCTGCTGCGGTTGTTGTCCGCGGAACTTCGTCTGCCCCGTTCTTGGAGCCGCAACCGCCTGTAATTTTTTTATGCATCGTCGGCGTTGGCGATGACCATGAAACATTTGACCGGTATTGTTCCCGTGGATTCTCCGTAATGGGGCACACTGGAATCAAAGTAAATACAGTCACCTTCTTCGACGATGATCTCCTCCGCGCCATAGCGAAACTTCATCGTCCCCTCCAGGACGAAGAGCAACTCCTGGCCTTCATGCTGATAAATAATTTTTTTCTTCGTTTTAAAAGGAAGCGTCAGAACAAAAGGGTCCATCGTTTTGTTTTTAAACTTGTGGGCCACCGCTTCGTAGGAATACCCCACACTGCTGCCATTTCGCGTGATGAGGGGTCTTTCGTCTTTCTTGACCAGACACAGGGAGGTGGTTAGACTGTCTTCTCCCAGAAGGGTGGAAATGTTGACGCCCAGCGCACGGGCGATGATCCCAAGTGTGGAGACGGGAGGCGCCTTGGAAGAGGTTTCCACCTTGGATAAATACCCCTTGGTGAAACCGGTCTGAGCCGCAAAGCTTTCGAGCGTAATGCGCTTCTTGTTCCTCAGCGATTTGATTCTTTTACCGATGTCTGCTTCATTGATAACGGGTCTTTGTATCATGAAAGGAAACCTCTGCCGTTTTTTTTCGCCTAAAACCGGTGATGGTTCATCACATCGTTAACTGCTGGGAAACTTTTATTTCATATATGTAAACATTTGTCAACGGGAAAAATATTTTTTTCTCCTCCGCGGCCACGGACGGGCGCGCGTCACCGTCGGGGGCGCGTCAGAAGCGGGAAAGATTCGCTTTTTCCGAAAAACCGTCGTTCAGGGGGTTGAGGCTTTGCGGCGCCGGTAGTAGCGCAGCGGAAGGATAAGAACAAAAAAAGGAATCGTGTACATGGCGGCGACCAGCGGCTCAAGCGGACCGAAGAACGCGGAAGAGAAGACGATCACGAGTACGTTGTTGATGTTGCCGAGCATGACCGCGCCGGCCAGATGATTGTGGAGCGGGCCTCTGCGAAAGAAGAAGATGCCGACGGCGCAGTAAATCGCCGCCAGGAAAAACACCACTCCCGTCGCGGCCAGAATTTCGGAAGGCTTCTCCTGGAAAAAGAACGCATAACGGTAAAATACGCCCAGGTTGATGACGGCGAACATCAGAAGCGATACGGGAAACGAAATTTTCATAATCGGCGCAATCAGCCGGGGCGTCCAATAGCGGATGATCTCGACCAGGACAATCGGAATAAACATGACGGTCGCGAGCAGCTTGAGCATGGCCCAGAAGGAAATCGCCATTTCCCGGGCGAGCAGGAGCTTGACGAGAATCGGCAGCGTAAAGGGCGCCAGCGCCGACGTGATCACCACAACCACGAGAACCAGCGATGAATTGCCCTTGACCATGTTGGAAATCATCGGCGAAACCACACCGGTGGAAACACCTGTCAAAAGAAGAGCGGCAAGGGCGTACCGGGGCGCCGCGACCCAGAAGAGCCCGTAAAGCGCCACCGGCAGAAGCGCGAGTTTGAGCACCGTGAAGCCCAGGATCTCCCGGACGTGGCCCCGAAGCGCCTTCCAGACGTCGGCCAGATCAATGGAGAGGTAACTCAGAAAAAAGTTGACCATCAGGCAATAGACGGGAAACGCCGCAAAGCGGGCGCCGAAATCGGGGAAAAGGACGGCGGCGGCCATCGAGGCGATCACCACCGTCACCAGCATGATATCATTTGAGCGAAACGGCATTTGCATAAACAATGTTTACCAGACAAGAGCTATCTTATCAAGATCTTTGATTTTATACATCATTGACTTGGAGTCAACTTTTTCTTACAATGCGCCAAACCCGCTTCTTCAATTCTACCGGGTAAGGAAGGAGAGCACGAGTTATGGCAGCAAATTTTGTTTATTCCACCCGCGAACACAAGTTTATCCTCAAAGAGTGGCTCGACATGTCCAAAGTCTTTGAACACGGACGGTTCAAAGGGGGCTACACGATTGACGACCTCGATTCCATCCTGGAAAACGCGCTCAAAATCGCCAAAGAAGTCGTCGCCCCGACCAACGAAGACGGCGATAAGCTGCACGCCGTTTACAAAGACGGCAAGGTCACGACTCCCGAATCGTTCAAGAAGCCTTACTGGACGGTGCAGGAAAACGGCCTGGGGTCCAGCAACGCCGACCACTCCGACCCCAGTTCGCTGCCGCTGTGCGTCATGGGCTGCACCAACGAGTACCTGGCCGCCGCCAACGCCGCGTCCGGCCCGTACGTCATGGCCACCACCGGCGCCGCCGGCCTGATCCGGGACTTCGGCAGCGGAAAGATCAAAAACCTCTTCCTGCCGAAAATGTATTCCGGCCGGTGGTCCGGAACAATGGACCTCACCGAGCCCAACAGCGGATCGGATGTGGGGGACATCACTACCAAAGCCACGCCCACCGGCGAACCGGGGATTTACAACATTGTCGGCACCAAATGCTTCATTACCGGCGGCGATCAGGACATCACGGAAAACATCGTCCATCTCACGCTGGCCCGCATCGAAGGCTCGGCGCCGGGCACCAAGGGCATCTCCCTGTTTGTCGTTCCCAAGTACTGGCACACGCCGGACGGCGAAAAAGGCGAGTTCAACGACGTCAACTGCGGCGGCGTCGAGCACAAGCTGGGGCTTCGGGGATCGGCCACGAGCATCATCAACTTCGGTGAGGACGGCAAGTGCCGGGGCTATCTGCTGGGCGATCCGCCGGTGGACGGCAAAGGCGCGGGCATGGCCCAGATGTTCCAGATGATGAACGAGGAGCGCACCGTCACGGGTCTGGCGGCGCTCGCGGCCGCTACGGTTTCCTACAACAACGCGGCCCTGTACGCCGCGGGCCGCATTCAAGGGCGTCAGCTCACCAATCCCAAAGCAGGCCGCGTCACCATCATCCATCACGAGGACGTCCGCCGCATGCTCATGTTTCAGAAAGCTGTCACCGAAGCCAGCCGGGCGATGATCGCCATGTCGTATTACTGCATGGACATCGCCGAAAACACCGACGATGAAAACGAGCGCAAGCGCGCCAAGGCGTTCGTGGAAGTCAACATTCCGATTGTCAAGGCCTGGTGTTCCGATCTGGCGTTTCTCAGCATCTCCGAAGCCATGCAGTGCTACGGCGGCTACGGCTTTTCCGAGGACTACCCCATCGCCCAGCAGCTTCGCGACTGCCGGATATACCCGATCTGGGAAGGCACCAACTTCATTCAGTCCATGGACCTGATCGGCCGCAAGTGGATGATGGCCGGCGGGCAGGTGTTCAATCTCTGGTTTACCGAACTCGAAAAATTCGCCGCGGACAACAAAGATCATCCCGAGCTGGCCGCGGAAGTGGCGCTCTTGGCCGAAGCGCTCGGCCAGTACAGGGAAATCCAGACCACCATGGCCGGCTACCTGGGCCAGGGCAAGTTCGGCATGATCGGCTTTTTCGCCACCCGCATTCTGCACGCGACGGGCTATCTTTACGGCGCGAAACTGCTGCTGGAGCATGCGCTTCTCTGCGGAAAGAAAATCGCCGAAATCGGCAAGAAACATTTCGAATATCCGTACTATGCGGGCAAGGTAGCCTCGGCCAAATTCTTCGCCCGCAACATTCTGCCCAACGTGGGCATGATCCTGCGCGTCATCAAGGAAGGCGACGCTTCGGTGATGGAAATTTCCGAAGCGTCCTATCTGCCGGAATAACCTTTTTGTCCGGGGCGGGAGACGCCTCTCCCGCTCCGGATTATCCAAAGGCCCATCCCTCAAGCGGCTTTCCGGAAATAACGCCGGTAGAGGACAAACGTGTAAACCGCCAAGTTTACCGCGATCACCAGGATTCCCAAAACATACTGCATGGCGGCAGTCAGCCCCGGCGGGTAGATGACCGGAACAAGGTAGTGCGCGATAAAATCGCCGCGGTAAGCCGCCTCGCCGGCCAGGCGGCGCAGAGAATTCTCGAGCGGCGTGAGCGGGCAAATCCAGCCGGTAAATTCAATCGCCGCGCCCCAGAGCGCCGCGGGCACGTGCGCCCAGGCCAGGCGCGGATGGAACAGGACGATGAACCCGCCGGCGACGACGAAAACAATAAACAGAAAGTGAACGATGATGACCGCATCGGCAAAGAGTAAATACACGGCGCTTCCTCAGGGTTACTCAATGGCCCCGCTCTTTTTCAAAAGATCCCGGACGGCTTCGGCCAGTCTGCGGTAGCCGGCTGCGTTGGGATGAATCAGATCGGCTTTCAGGGAACGGTCGGCCAGAATATCGGACAGGGTTTTTTCTTCGAGCGGCGTAATCAGGTCGGAGGCGAGGTCGCGGTAGAGAGGATCCGGCGCAACGGACAGACCCAGCGCAGGAACGGCCAGCAGCGCTACCGACGCGCCTTTCTCACGGGCAAGCCGCACCATCGCCCGAAGGTTTAAGGCCGCCTGCTTCCGGTCGAGCCGCCGCAGAAAATCGTTGCCGCCCAGGCAGAGGATGACGAGCGCCGGTTTCTCCCGTTGCAGAACCTCCGGAAGACGCGCCAGCCCGGCCGCGGTCACTTCCCCGGAAACGCCGGCATTGACGACCCGCCGGCCGATGAGGCGCTCCAGAACCGCGGGGTAGCTTTCCTGCGGCGCCGCCCCGACGCCGTAAGTAATGCTGTCGCCGAACGCGACCACCACGTCGTCTTTTTCCAGCCGGGGAAGTCCGACGGGGCGCGAACAGGCGGCAGCGGTCCAGAGAACCGCCAGCGACAGAAGCACAAGCGACATTTTCCGCGTTCTATTTTCCATTCTTCTCCCGGCAGGCTTGTATCTCCCGTCTTTTTTTCTCATTTTATCATGTTCGGACGTTTTGTGCGCGTCTTCCTTTCGGACGGTCGGAAAAATGCCGTTTTTCACCGGAATTTTTTTATGATACATACGTATGCATTAAAATGATTCCTGGAGAATCTGAAATGTTTGACTGGTTCAGAAACCGCCGCCGCCGCAAACTTGCAGAAGCGCCCTTTCCGACCGGCTGGGAGGACGTGATCCGCCGCAACATGGCGCACTACCGAATGCTGGATGAAGACGAACAGCAGCGGCTTCGCGAACGGATCGTCATTTTCGCAGCCGAAAAAAACTGGGAAGGCTGCGGAGGGCTGGCGCTCACGGATGAAATGCGCGTCATCATTTCCGCCATGGCCTGTCTCTTGATTTTAAACCTGCCCCGCACCGACTTCGACAATGTCGAATCCATCCTCGTCTATCCTTCCGAACTGGTTCTGCCCGAACGCAGGATCGGCTTTTTTGAAACCGCGCTGGAGCCGCTGGAGCCCGCCTACCCCATCACCGGCCAGGCTTTTGAACAGGGTCCGCTCATCCTGGTCTGGGATGCCGTTTTGGAAAGCATCCGCTACGCCGGAGGCGGCTACAACGTGGTGTATCACGAATTCGCCCACAAACTGGACATGCAGGACGGCATCGCGGACGGCACCCCCCGCCTGCGGGACCGCGCCGAATACCGCGACTGGGTCAAAACCTGCTCGCGCGAATTTGCCAAACTTCTGAAAGACGTGGAAAAAGGAAAGCGGACCTTCCTCGACGAATACGGCGCGACGGACGAAGCGGAATTCTTCGCCGTCGCCACGGAACATTTTTTCGACCAGCCGCTTCGCATGCGCCGGGCCGCGCCTGAGCTTTACCGGGTGCTGAAAGGATACTACCGGCAGGATCCGGCCGCGCGCGAGCAAAAAGACAAGCAGCGACGGGAAACAGACAGCCTTGATGAAGATTCGTAAAAGGAAAGCAATGAACGTCCGGATAAAATGGATCGGCCTGATTAACCGGGTTGCCACCGGCGACAGAAAAATTCGCCTGCTGCTTGCGCCGGCTGTGGGTCTGTGCTTTTTTCTTTGCGCGATTTTTTTCGTGCTTCTGGCCCTCGTGACCGACAGGCGGCTGAACCTTCCCTCCTTTCCTCCCGCGCCGTATCATCGGCATCTCGGTTTTCCCGTTATGGCAGCCGCGCTGCTTCTGCTGACCTGGTGCGTTTTTCATTTTGTGAAGAAAAAAGGCACTCCGGTGCCCATCCATCCGCCGCCCGTCCTGGTGGCTTCCGGTCCTTACGCTTTCACCCGAAATCCGATGCTGACCGGAATGTTCCTGCTGCTTTTCGGGCTTGGTTTTGTTTTGCAATCGCTGACGCTGCTTTTGATCTTCACGCCGCTTTTCATTTTATTGAGTGTCCTGGAGTTGAAAATCATCGAGGAGCCGGAACTGGCGATGCGTCTGGGCCGGAACTATCTGGACTACAGGAAAAAAACGCCGATGTTTTTTCCGAAAACAGGCTGCATTGCGAAAAAAAGGAGAAAAGGTTTATGATCGACTACATGCGGAGGCACGAAAGCCGCGTCCGGGATCTGCTCGCCGGCCGGCCGGCAAAGGAAGCGCTCGCCGAGCTGCTGGCGTATCACGACAAACAGATTTCCTGGATTCAACACGAACGCCTGGCGCATCTCATCACGATGATGTTCGTCTGCCTCTTCTTCCTCCTGGCCTTCGGGTGGTCGCTCGTCCATTTCACGGTTCCCTACATTCTGCTGACGGCGCTCCTGCTCTTCCTGTCAGCCGCCTACATCCTGCACTACTACCGTCTGGAAAACGGCGTGCAGAGCTGGTACGCGCTCTCCAATGAAATCCGGGCCAGGCTTTTGGAGAACGCCTAGGGCCAGTGCGCCGGAAATCCTGCGCGAGGCGAGCTTGGCCGCATGAAAAAAACCGTCCCTACCAGCTGCCCGACGCGCTACGGACATGGGCAGGAAATTGTATTTTGCCGGAGTATAAAAAAAGCAAAAACGGTGTCAACAATATAAAGGGCACAATATAAAGGGTTCATCCTGCCCCGGTCGCAAAACATGGGCGGCAGGCTTTCGCGTGCCGGCGCTTACCGACCAAGGCTACGCCAGAGCCTCCAGCGCCGCCGGCAGCTCCCGAACGCTTTTCAAAATTTTATAGGCTCCCGCGAAAGGGCTCGCGCCGGTAAACCGGCTCGGAATCACAACACAGCGGATTCCCGCGCCCACGGCGGAGGCCAGACCGCGCGGCGAATCCTCAATGACCAGGCATTCCTCCGGCGCGCATCCGCATAACGCCTGGGCCTTGAGGTACGGTTCGGGATGCGGCTTGAAATGCGCGCAATCCTTCATCGTCAGCACAAATTGAAAGTAGGGTAAAAGTCCTGATCGCCGATGAATGATCTCGAAGTGCTCGTGCCCGGAACTGGTGACGATCCCCATGGCATACTTTCCCTGAAGCGTGTCCAGCGCTTCCCGAACGCCGTCGATCACCAGCGGTTCGCGCGTGAGCAGATCGGCGTAGCGGGCATCCCGGATGCGGCGCAGGTTGTAAAAGGCCTCCGTTCCCGGTTTTTCCGCAAGCGTAAGAACGCTTCCTCCCCGGGCCAGAGAGATTTCCGCAAACTGATCCCAGTTGAGCGTCGCACCCACGCCTGCCAGCGTCTCCTGGTTGGCCCGAAAAAAAAGTCCTTCCGTATCGACCAGCACGCCGTCATTGTCCCAGAAGATTGCCTTGATCATGCCGCCTGGTTTCCCGTCTTTTTAAAAATACTCTACACCGCCTGAGTCTTAAGGTCAACCTGCGCCGGACGTAAAACAAGCAGGAACGCGTGAAAGGCGCCGCCGCCGTTCCCAACCTCCGCGCAGCTTATATGATCCGGCGTCATTTGACCCGTCCGGCCTTGTGTGCTATGGACCTCCAAAACATAGCAATGCACAAGAAAGGAACGCATCATGAATCTCTCCCGTTTTTCACTTGAAGGAAAAGTCGCCATCGTCACCGGAGGCAGCCGCGGCATCGGTTATGCAAGCGCGCTCGCCATGGCGGACGCCGGCGCCCATGTCGTCGTGAGCAGCAGAAAAATTGCGGACCTGGAGCGGGTCGCCGAGGAAATCCGCGTCAAAGGCGTGAAGGGAATGGCCGTTGCGGCCCATAACGCCAAAATCGATGACTCCCGGGCCCTGGTGGAAAAAGTCGTAAAAGAATTCGGACGGATTGATATTCTCGTCAATAACGCCGGAACCAATCCCTATTACGGAACGCTTCTGGAACAAGACGAGAAAACCTACGACATCACGATGAACGTCAATCTCAAAGGCATGTTCTTCTTAAGCCAGCTCGCGGCAAAAGTCATGATCCCCCAGGGCGGGGGAAGCATCATCAACACGTCCTCGATCGGCGGTCTGCGCGCGGGCGAACTGGGAATCTACTGCGTGACGAAGGCGGGCGTCGTCATGCTGACGAAGGTGATGGCCAAGGAATGGGGGCCCTACAATATCCGGGTGAACGCGATTGCGCCGGGCATTATCAAGACGCGCCTGAGCGAAGCGTTGTGGAAAGACCCGGAAGTGAGCAGGAAAGCCGTTTCCCGGATTCCGCTGCAGCGCCTGGGCGAACCGGACGAACTGGCGGGCGCCGTGGTGTTTCTGGCCTCCGATGCGGGAAGCTACATCACCGGCGAAACACTTGTCGTCGATGGCGGTCGCGTTCACGACGAACCGTCCTGGCGGGAGCAACCATAGAGGATAAAAACCATGAAACTGACATCTGTTGATCACATCAGTTATGCGGTGACGGACATCGACAAGGTCATCGCGTCCTGGACAACGCTTTACGGCATCGGCCCCTGGACTTTCCGGGAAAACGGCGGGGTGGACGGCAAAGGACGTCCCTGGAAAATCCGGATGGCTTTTGCCTATCTGGGTCCGGTGGAAATCGAGCTGGTCCAGTGTACGGAAGGCAGGATCTTTCAATCGAAGTTCCTCGACCGATGGGGCGAAGGAATCCATCACCTGGGATTTTTCGTCGACGACGTCGATGCGGAGGTGGCAAAGCTCGCGCAAGACGGCGCCACCGTGCTCGTTCACGATCCGGGCCGGTTCGCTTATGTCGATGCCGGCGGTCCGGGCGGCGCCATCTTTGAGTTGATGTCCAAAAGAGGCAAAATGGCGGCTGCTCCCGAAGGATAACCGCAAACAGGATGCGGATCGGCGTCCGGCGAAAGCGCGCCTTTGCCCGGGCGATACAGGAGAGGCGTGCGTTCGCTTTGCGCCGGGACGATGCCGCCATTCCGTTTTTGTTTTTCCGGGCCGGCGCCGGCCGCACGGAATCTTGCCTTCCTGACAAGACCGGTTCGCCGCCGGAGAACCGCTCCGCGCCTGACCGAAAGGTCATCCCGGCGGAGCAGCGCGGCGGCTTTCCCACTCATGAATGAGATCGCGTTGCGGTTGCTGGACCGTTTGCTGATGGATCAAAATTCGGGGAATATGAACCAGGATAAACTCTGGACAAAAAATTTTATCATTGTTTCCTTTATCAACTTTCTGGTGTTTCTGATCCATCTGCTTTTGATGGTCAGCATCGCTTCCTATGCCATCGAACGCTTTCAGGCCGCCGTCAGCACGGCGGGGCTCGTCGCCAGCATCTTCATCATCGGCGCTCTGATCGGACGCTTCAGCGCCGGGCGTGTTATTTCGGACCTTGGAAGCAAGAGCGTTCTGGGCTTCGGCGCCATCTTTTTTGTTGTCGTCCTTGTTCTGTATTTTATGGCCGTTAGTCTGCCCCTGTTGATTCTTGTCAGGCTGCTGCACGGAATGGCTCACGGAGTGGTCAGCACGGCCACAGGGACCATCGTGGCGCAGACGCTTCCGCAGCGCAGACGCGGCGAAGGCATCGGCTATTACGGCCTGAGCATCGTCATGGCTTCGGCCATCGGTCCTTTTATCGGGATTCTCCTGATTCAGCTGGTTGATTTCAAAACCGTTTTCTTGTTCACTGCGCTGCTGGCCGCTGCGAGTCTCGGCATCTCCTTCCTGGTGCAGGCGCCGGCTCAGCTTGCGCCCCAGGAGGAGGAAGGGAAAAAGGTCCACCGCTTCCATCTTTCCAACTTCTTCGAATTCAAGTCGATCCCCATCTCGGTGATCGCCTTAATCGTCGGGTTCAGCTGCTCCGTGATCATTGCGTTCATATCCATTTATACCAGAGAGCTGCGCCTGGAAAAGGCCGCAGGCCTTTATTTCGTCGTGTCGGCCGTTGCCACGCTGGTTACAAGGCCCATTGCCGGACGCCTGCTCGACATCCGGGGAGACAACTTTGTCGTCTATCCCTGCCTGCTGATCTATGCGCTGGGAATGTTTTTATTCAGCCAGGCCAATCACGGCATATTCCTGGTCCTGGCCGGAGCGCTGGTCGGCATCGGTTATGGAAACTTCATGTCCAGCGCCCAGACGATCGCTTTATCGGCCACAATCCCGCGGCGCTTCGGACTGGCGACAGCCACTTATTATGTTTTTCTGGATTTCGGAATCGGTGTCGGACCTTATCTCCTCGGATTGCTGGTTCCCTATACCGGTTATCGCGGCTTGTATGTAACGATGGCGATCCTGGCGCTGGCCACTGTGCCTCTTTACTACTTATTACACGGAAAAAAAGCGCCGGGCAAATAGACGCCGCCCTGACCCGGCGTACAGACGGCGGTCCGCGCAAGATCTCTCGACCCCTTTAAGGCTTGCGCGTCGCCTCACGACCGGCCGGACGCCGACCACGCGGTTTTCCAGCGGGCATACCCGGCCATGTAGGACAGAGACCGGACGGCTTTGCGGCTCGACAAGTAAAAGGGGATGCCGAAGCGTTCAGCCAGCGCCCCGAATTCCAGCACCAGTTTCTGCGACGGCCCGTAGCACCAGGAGACGATCGGTTTCTCGCGACAGGATCCGATGTAGCAAAGCAACTCCTCGTAGAAAGCCGGCTGCAATCCGTGCGAAACATAACCGTTAAAGTAAATACAATCGATGTTTTCATCCTCCCGGAGGACATCGAAACATTTTCTGTACAAAGAAAATATTTCAGCGCCCACCGCAGCCGACGCGGGCCCCACGTCCACGGGGTGGTTGCCCAGCGTGTCGCTCGCGGCGGCCAGCCGGCGGCGGCTTTCCGGCGAAAGTTCCCCGAGAGAAAGACCGCCCGCTTCAGCGGCATCAATCGCCTGAATGCCGATGGCCCCGGAAAAGGTGATCACTCCCAGACGGTTTCCTCGGGGAAGAGGATAGCGGAGAAACGGGGTGGCGCAATCGCGGAGGTCTTCGTATTCCTCGACCCGGAGGGCGCCGCCTTGCTTCAGGACCGCCTCGTACAGGTTCGCCTTGCCGGCCAGGGAGCCCGTGTGGGACGCCATGGCCTGAGCGGCGCCGGCCGATGTCCCGGGCTTGAGGCACAAAACAGGTTTTTTCAAAGAAACTTTTTTAAGAATGTCCAGAAACATCCCGGGCCGCCGCGAATGCTCCATGTAGAGGGAAATGACATCCGTGCTGTCATCCTCTCCGAGATAGTCCAGACAGTCCGTCTCATCGATATCGCACATATTTCCCAGATCAATGACTTTATTGATCCCGGCTGCGTATTCATCCCACGCCATGGCCTGCGGGCTGTACATGCCGGTCTGGGTAATAATGGAGAGTTTGCCCCGCCTGTTGTACTCGTAGCCCCGATCGTAGGGAACGGTAGTGAACCCGTTTTCGGAATTGAAAACCCCGACCGTGTTCGGCCCCATGATACGCATGCCGTAGGATTTTGCAATGAGGAGCAGCTCTTCCTGGCGAATTTTGCCTTTCACTCCCGCCTCTCCGAATCCATCGGAAACGATAACGGCCGCCTTGACGCCCTTCGTTCCGCACTGGTGAAGAATACCGGGCACGTGCTTGAAAGAGGTGACGATCACCGCCAGCTCGGGAACGGCGTCCACCTCGCTCAGACTGCGATAGACTTTGACGCCGTAGACCGTTTGCGCGCTGGGATGAACAGGATAGATTTGCCCCCGGTAGTTCCATTTCAACAAATCGCCGATAATGACGCCGGCGCCGAAAAACCAGTTTTCCTGCATGCTGCCGAACAGGGCGATGCTCTGGGGGTTGAAAAACGGATTAAGCCGGGAGGCCCTTCTTGTCATGCGGTCTTTATCCCCTTCAAAACTTCCTGAGACAACAATTCAGTCCCGGGACGCGTTCATGATCACTCTCGTCTTATCCATCAGTTCCGTCATGTTTTCTTCATGGTAGTCCGTGACGGGAATCGGTTTGTGAATGATCATGGTCACGTTACCGGGTCGCAAGTCAATGCTTCCTTTCGGCAGGATGTTGCGAGTGCCGTTGATGGTGACGGGTAAGATGGGCAGCCCGAGGTCCAGCGCCATCTTGAAGGCGCCTTTCTTGAACGGTTTCATGGCCCCGTCGCTGCTTCGCGAACCTTCCGGGAAAAAGAGAACGGACGTTCCGTTTGCGATTTTGGTTTTGGCGGCGTTAATGGTTTCAACGGCCTTTTTCGTATCGGACCGGTCAATGAAAATATGCCCCAGGACCTTGCAGGCAAATCCGAGCACCGGAACCTTTTCCAGCTCTTTCTTCATGACCCATTTGAAATCGACGCCCACCCAGCCGTACAGGACGTAGATGTCGTAGAGACTCTGGTGATTGGCCGTTATCACATACGACGCTCCCGGCTTCATGTTTTCGGCGCCCTTGACGGCGACGGTCATCGGAGTGAAAAAGCTGTTGATCCTGGCCCAGAGTACGCCGCTGACGCTGCCGATGCGCGGTGAAAACAAGAGCGCAAAGACAACGGCGCCGATTCCGAAGATAAACGTGGTCACGACAAGCAACGGAAAAACAAACAGCCATTTGTACGGCTGGTAAAGGGCGCGGCTGATGCGGCCTTCACTTCTTCCCGCAGATAGTTTGATGCTGTTTGAAAATCTCAGCCGGTCATCCAAATACTTCTGTCGATATTCCGCAAAAAGATCCTTGGCCGCGTCTCCTAATCCCATCTTTCCCCCCCCACTATTTTAACGTTTTTAAGCGTCATCCGAAAGCAGGATCACTTTCCGCTCTCTGCCGCGGAGAGTGTTCAAGCCGATCCGCCGCTGCCGCCGGTCAAAGCTTGTCTTTTACTTCGTTCCAGAACAGTTCAACTCCTTCTTTCCACCCCCTGACATATCTTTCGGAGAAGCCGCTCAGGTAATCCTGCGCTTTCTGGCCGGTCGCCGTAAGCCGTTTTTTATAGGTTTCAAACATCTGAGAAAAATATTCTCCGAGTTTCTGATCCCGGCCGGGATCTTCATAGGGGGTCCAGGACAGCGCATACTGCAGTTCGTCATAATGGGCGGTTTTGCACCATTCGAGGCCGTCTTTTTTCCCGCATTCCGTGATGTTGAATTCGTAATCGATTTTTTCTTTTTTCAGCCGATCCACGACGGCCGAAAAATCGATTTCATTGCGAATCCTGGAGGTCAGAGCTTCTTTCTTCTGGATCATTCCGGAAACGGCGTTTTGAAATACCCGGGAAAAGTTCATCGAGGATTTCCAGGCCGCCATTCTTTCATAAAGCTCATCCGGAACGCTGATCGTAACTTTCTTGGCCATATTGATACATACTCCTGACGGTGATACGTATTTTTCAAAGATTAAGTACTTTAAAAATAAATCCGTGTCAATCGGCAAAATATGACAAGACAACAAAAGACTTGACGGCAAAAAGAGGACAACCCATAATCGGCGCGAAATTTTGATTTCCTATCGGGAAACGAATTTCCCGGCGCGCGACAACGATCGTCGCCGCACATTGCACAACAGGAGAGTTTATGAGCGACAGTTTAATTTTTCAGGATACGCCCGAGCTGGTCCACCCCTACATGCTGATCGGCTACTACGGCTGGCTTAACGCCGGCAATGTTGCCACCGGAAGCATCGATTACCTGCGCGACAAGCTTTCCGCCCGCAAATTTGCCTCTATTGACGCCAGACACTTTTATATCTGGCAGGTTCCGGGCTTTGATGCAGCGCAGATCATGCGGCCCCGCGTGGTCGTCGAAGGCGGCCGGATCAAGTCCCTCGACGAACCCGCCAACGAATTCTTTTTCTGGCAAAGCGGCGCCGAACACGACCTGATCCTTTTTTCGGGATTCGAACCGAACGTGGCCTGGCCGGAATATACGTCGGCGGTTTTAAGCGTCGCCAAACGCTATAATGCATGCCGGATCTATATTCTGGGCGGCGTCTTTGACCAGGTTCCCCATACCCGGGACACCAGCGCTTATGCCGTGTTGAGCTCTGCGGAGATGAAAACCGAATTCCGGTCGTTTCCGCTCCTCAATTATACGGGGCCGTGCAGCTTCTCCACTCTGCTCGTGGATCACGCCGGCCGGGAGGGAATCGAGGCGGCGAGCATCGTGGCCAGGGTTCCGCCGTATGTTGAGTCGTTTAACGCCAAAATATCCCACGATCTTCTGCAAAAGGTGCTGGCACATACCTCGCTGACCCTTGATTTAAGCGATCTTAAAAAATCGGGAGACGTCGCGGCCGCACTGATGGACCAGGATTTCAGCCAAAACAAAACCGCCTTGAAGCAACTCCGGAAACTGGAAGAAGCCTACGATGCGGCCCTGTTGCCGAGCTACGGCTATCAGGAAGTCAGCGTCGATGAACTCATGCAGGAAATCATGAATGTGAAAAAGGACGGCCGCAAACCGCACTGAAGATGGATCGGGGAAACGCCCCTGCAGGGATCAAGACGTTCAGGGGCGCTCCTTTACCGTTTAGGCGCATACCGGCGGCCGCTTGTCTTTCCAGGGCCTGGCCGTTTCCAACTGGGACGCCAGCCGGAAAAGTGTCGCCTCGTCTCCGAACCGCCCGATGAAATGCGATCCGACGGGAAGCCCGCCGTCATTCCAGTACAGGGGCACCGACATGGCCGGCAGCCCCGTGGCGTTGCAAAGCGGCGTGAAAGGACAAAACTCCCCGGCGCGCACCCATCCGTTGAGCGGATTGTCCGGCGTCGGATCGAAGCTGCCCAGCGGCAGCGGCGGCAGCGCCAGCGTGGGCGTGAGCAGGATATCGTACGTTTTAAAGAAAGAGGCAAATTCACGCGCCATCCGCTGCATGGCGCCGACCGCGAGCAAATAGTCGGCGGCATCGTTGGCGCAGGACATTTCATACAATCCCCAGGTCAGTTTTTCAAAATGCTCTTTTGAGAGTCCCATTTTAACGAAAATTTTGACGATGGACGCGACGCCGGCGGCCCAGATGACGCCAAAGGCTCTCCTCACGGCCGCCGGGTCAGTGATCGGCGCCGAAGGCATCTCTTCAACGATATGTCCCAACCGCTCGCAAAGCAATGCGGCATCCTTAACGGCCTTCACGCAATCCTCGTGCACGGGGACATCGAACGCCGCGGGCAAAAACGCAATACGCAGCCTTCCGGGGTCTGCGCCGACCTCCTCAATAAACGGCCGGGCAATGGGGGGCGCCCAGTAAGGGTCGCCCGGCAGGCATCCGGCGGTGGCGTCAAGAAGCGCCGCGCTGTCCCGGACGGAAAGCGTAAGCGCGTGTTCGTTCACCGCGCCGCCCATCACGTCGCCGAAATCCGGCGCCAGGCTTATTCTGGCCCTGGTCGGTTTTAATCCGAACAGACCGCAGCAGGAGGCCGGTATCCTGATGGAACCGCCGCCGTCGTTGCCGTGGGCCATGGGCACCATGCGCGAGGCCACGGCCGCGGCGGAACCGCCGCTCGAACCGCCCGGCGTATGCTTCACATTCCATGGATTTTTGGTCGCTCCAAACGCCTCGGGTTCGGTTGTCGGAAGGATTCCGAATTCGGGAGCGTTGGTCTTGCCCAGGACGATCAAACCGGCCTTTTTATACCGGCTCACCAGCTCGCTGTCATGATCCGGGGCGTGCTGTTTGAGCAGCTTCGAACCCATCGACGTGGGCACTCCCTTGTAGAGCGCAAGGACGTCCTTCAGCAGAAAGGGCACTCCGGTAAAGGGACCTTCCGAAAGCCGGGCCTTTGCCGCCTCGCGCGCCAGCTCGTACATGGGCGTTATGACCGCATTGAGCTCGGGATTGAGCTTCTCCATGCGTCCAATCGCATCATCGACCAGTTCGAAAGGCTGGACTTCTTTTTTCCGGACCAGTCCGGCAAGCGCCGTGGCATCCAAATACTTCAGTTCATTCGACAGGGACATTATGACCTCCTTGATTTTAAATTTAGTGAGACATCCTTCAGTGGCCCGGGAAAAATTTTGTTTCCTGCGCACCGGATTTAATTGAAGAAAAGACCTCCGAGAATATCCGCAAACTGAGGCGCTTTTCCAAATAATTATCAAGTTTATTTGCGGCAAAGGCAACTTCTTTTTTTCTTTTTTTTCGTGGAGTTAAGATTATCTTGACAGCCAAGACTCCGTTTCCTATAGTCCACCTGGAAAAAACAGGTTTCTATCCATCATTTTCAAAAGAGGAGAACAGGGATGAGGGTAAAGATGCGGTCAGCCGTGGCATTGGCCGTTTTGATCGTGGTTGTTTTAGCGGTCTGCGCCGCCGGCGCATCTGAGCATTGCAAACTCATAAAAGAGTACGGCAGAGGCAAGCTCTACGATTGCAGCGGCATGAGGATGGCCGTCCTGGAGGGCAATTACAGAGAGATGGGCCGGCAATACGGGGCCCTGTTGAAGGACGATATCCTTGCTTTTTATCAGCAGATGATCGAGGGATTTGTGCTGAGAAGCGGGCTCTTCAGCGAAGAAGACCTGCGCCGGCTGGTCATCGATCCCGCCATCAGAACACAGGCCAAACGGCAGAGCGAACTGCTCAGGGGGCTTTCCGAGAAAACCGGTCTGTCCTTTGAGAAGCACGCGCTCCTCAACCTGAACGTGCAGACGGTCATGTACATGAGAAAGCTCGGTTCCGGCAATGCCACAGCCTGCACGTCCCTGGCGGCCTGGGGCGATTTTACGGCGAACCGCCGGACCTACACGGCCAGAAATCTTGATTTTCCCGGCATCTATCGGGAAGCCGCGAAAAAAGTCGGAATCGTGCTGGTGATGAAACCCAATGACGGAAGCAATTCTGTTGCGGGAGTGTGCAACGCCGGTATGATCAACTTCTTTGATGCAATGAACGACAAGGGCATTTACGTTGAGGGAAACAACGCCGCAGACTCCGAAGGACTGGTCATTTACGCAGACCGGTCGGTGATCTTTGACGAAGGCACGAATATCCTCTTTGACGCCGATACCATCGAGGCGGTTGAAGGGAGGTTGAGAACCATCCGTGCGAGCTATCCCCTGATCTTCATGTGTGCGGGACCCGACACGGCATGCTACTTCGAAAACGGCACGACGGACGTGAAAAAAAGGGTCGCCAAAGAAAACGGCCTCATATCGGCTGCAAATCAGTTCCTTGAACCGTCCTGGCATATTCTTCCTCTCAAAAATCCGGGCGCGTGGTATTCGGAAGCAAGGCAAAGCCGGCTGGAAGCTCTGGCAAAAGCGAACAAGGGCCGGATTCAGGAAGAGACTCTGATGAAAATCCTCGATGAACGGCTCTTCAACAAGGATGGATCGTTCGGGAAAGGCGCCTCCGTGATCGAAAAGGATCCCAAGGATGACGAGGTGACCGTCCATCAGGTCGTTACCTGCCCGGCGGCAAGAAAAATGTGGGTGAGAATTCCCACACACACCGGCTGGATCTTTTTCGATCTGAAAAAAATCTTTCAAAAGTAAAGAGGAAAGCAAGGTTGCGGAAAAAGGCAAGACCTGGAGCCACTCGCGATTTTGTATTTCGCGTTCCCCTATTTTGATGAAGAGCGAGAAGGGGCAAGACAGATCCTGCTAAATTCATACGGCCCACCCAATGTCGCGTCCGGACAGTCCGCCCTGCCTTACCTTGTTTTCGCATCGGCAGGGACTGGCCTTCCGGATCACAGGACGTCGCAACGTCAAAATCTCTCCTGTTGACAGAAAAACCGATTTCGAATAGAAAAACATACGTATGTTTTATATGCGGCAATAATATATTTATAACTATTTAATATTCATAATGAAAGGAGGTTGCAAAAACAGGTTCCTGCGAATAGTTCAATAGCTTTAGAATGATAACAATCAGTCCCATTTTTCACCGGATATTAAGGAGGAGATTGCAGATGAGATGTATCAGAAAAAGCGTCATTTTTTTCGCATGCGTGCTTTCAGTCCTATTCCTTTCAACCTACAGCGCCTCAACGGCCTTTGCCGCGCCGGCAAAGGCAAAAACCAAAGCGGTAAAATCAGAATCGGCGGACCCGTTCGGCAAAGTCAATGACGCTTTTGACGTCAACAAAATGAGCGACATGTCCGATTACGATCCCGCCACTCCCGTTATTCCCGAAGGAGACACCATCAAGATCGCCGTGGTGGCCGCTTTTTCCGGCCCCAGCGCCTTTAACGGCATAAGTTATTTCTTCATCGCCCAGTGGGTAGCCCACGACATCAACAAGCGGGGCGGCCTGATGGTGGATGGCAAGAAAAAGCTGATTCAGGTCATCAAAGCCGATCACATGTCCAGACCGGATCAGTGCAAGAAGATCGCTGAAAGAATGGCCCTCCAGGAAAAGGTCCATTTCTTCTGGGGCACCGACGGCAGCCATTTCATGAAGATCATCAACGAAACAGCAAGCAAATACAAGATCATCGCTTTGAACGTTCCCTGCCTGGCCGATGACCTTCAGGACGCCAACAATTTCTCGCGCTACGCTTTCCACTCCTCCTATTCAACGGAGCAGATCGCCCGCGGTCTGGCGTATTTCTACGGTCAGATCCGGAAGAAGGAAAAAAAGTTCTACATTCTGAACCAGGATTACGCCTTCGGCCGCATTCTGGCGGAAAGCTTCAAAAAAGGCTTGAAGGAATACTATCCGGAGGCGCAGGTGGTGGGTGAAGATTTTCACAAACTCTTCCTCACGGATTACGCCCCCTACCTGGAAAAAGTCAGAGCTTCCGGCGCCGAGGTCATCTTCACGGGCGACTGGCTTCCGGACGCCGGCAACCTGCTCAAGCAGGCCCGCCAGATGGGTGTCACGCTGCCTTTTGCCAATGTCTACATGGACAACCAGAACTTCCTCAATGAAGTGGGCGTCGAAGGAACGAAAGGCCTGATGAACATCAGCCCCTACAGCGTCCCCAATCCGTATTTCAAGTCCAAGGAAGAAATCAAATTCTACAATACCTGGCTGAACCTGTGGAAGACCAAGTGGAAGACGCCGCCTTTCAACACGATCGCCTACCAGCATGCCACGGCCAGCGGCGCCGTCTGGCTCATGCAGACTTACTGGCTCTTCAGCGTGGTCGAACGCGCCCAGAGTATCGATCCGGAAAAGATCATCAAAGTGTGGGAAAACGATACCTATCGTTTTGTCAACGGCAAAGTGATTAAAATGCGCGCCTGCGATCACAAGGCGATTCAGGACCTCGCGGTCGTCGAATACGTGCCTCCCGAAGAGCAAAAAGTCTCCTTCAACATTCCTCCTTACTACTGGTTTAAGAATGCATCCTACACGGGGCCCGTTTCCCGGATTCCGGCGGAAAAGATCCTGCCCTGGATGGACCAGAATCTCGACCGCTGCAAAGGCAAGAACGGCTGGGGCGAATAATTTCCCGTTGAAAAAGCCCCATTGAAAAAACAAGACACCGGAACCGGCCCCGCCGGTTCCGGTGTCTTGTATCCCCCCGGCCAAGACAACGTTAACCGATCACCCTTCCTCCCATCGTCCTTTTTCCTTCATCCGCTGCGCCCTTTGGTCCTCCGGGTCGGGACGGCGTTCCAGGGATCGTCAGGCCAGGGATGCTTCGGGTAGCGGCCTTTCAATTCTTTTTTCACCTGCGGGTAACCGGTATTCCAGAATTGTTTCAGATCGCGCGTTATTGAAACGGGCCGGCGGGCGGGCGAAAGAAGATGAAGAAGTAATTTTATCCTTCCTCCGGCAATGGCCGGCGTGTCGGCCAGGCCGAACATCTCCTGGAGCTTGACGGGAAGGACCGGAATCTCCCCGGAAACATAATCAATCGGAATGCTGTGGCCGCTGGGAACGCCGATCGCCGCGGGCGCGCGGTCGGCCAGAAGATGCCGCTGCTGCCACGAAAGCTTTTCCTGAAGGGCGGGCAAAATGTTCAGAGCGGCAAGCTGACCGGCGCTGCGGATGCCGGCGAGCCAGGGCAAAAGCCATTCTTCGGGTGTTGCATGCAGCGTTTCTTCGGCCATGTCCGGCCAGTTTTCTTCAGGAAAGGTTTCTCGCATCAGGCGCACGCGGGCCTGGAACTGCAGGGCCTCCCGGCTGAAGTGAATTTTGGCCGCACCGGAGCGAATGGCAGAACAAAGGACGGATACAACTTCCGCCTCCGGAGGATTGGCCGGTTTTGCCGCAAGCACAATCATTCCCAACCGTTCTTCCAGAGTGGCGACGATACGGCCTTCCTGTTTGTCCCACACGACGCGCCGCAGGATTTCAATCTGATGGCCCAGTTCTTTCCGGATGAGCGCCTCCGCAAGCGGTTCGGCCACATGGACCGTACCTTCCGTCTTTTCGCCTTTATCAACCACAACGGCAATCAGGTAGGAACCGTCGTCCGGCGGATGTTTGACGGAAAGTTTCATCCCTCTTCCCTGCCGCAAAACATACCGGTTCTCATCGTCTTCGCGCTTTTTGGCGATGCGGTCGGGAAAGGCGCAAAGGAGCAGTCGGGGAATCACGCCGCCGGTTTCTTCGCCGGACCCTCCGGGGATTTTCCCGGACAGGCGCCGCAGTTGCCTGGAAGTTGCATCCACCGCGCGCAACGCCCACGGGTCCGCCTCACCGGAGGGCCGCTTGTCTTTTCGCCACCCCCGCAGGATCTCCAGGCGCTCGCCCAGATCCGCGCCGCCGAGAGGCTGCGCCGAGGCAGAGCGGAGAATGTCGCGCTCGGACAGCAGCGCCGCCAGATCCGCGCCCAGCGACGGGCAGCCAAGCCGCACCGCTTCCGTAAGCAGGCGGCCGAGCCGCGGATGAAGAGGCAGGCGCGCCATGGCGATGCCGGCCGGCGTAATCGACCCTTTGGCATCCAGGGCGCCAAGTTCAACAAGCAGTTCCCGCGCCGTTCGCCAGGCGGCGGGCGGAGGAGGATCGAGCCAGGAAAGCTGTCCCGGGTCTAAAACCCCCCAGGCGGCCAGATCCAAAACAAGAGACGACAAATCGGAAATGGCGATCTCCGGCGGGGCAAAGGGAAGGAGCGTCTGGAACGTATGGGAGCTGTAGAGGCGATAACAAACGCCCGGTCCCAGACGGCCCGCCCGGCCCTGACGCTGCCGGGCTGATGCCTGCGACACTGTGACGGTGACCAGGCGATTCATGCCTGTGGCGGGATCGTACTGAAGCCGGCGGGTAAGTCCGCCGTCAATCACGACACGAACCCCTTCAATCGTCAGGCTGGTCTCCGCGATGTTTGTGGCAAGGACAATCTTGCGCCGGGACGAAGGAAGAATCGCCCTTTCCTGCTCGTCGAAGGGCAAATCGCCGTAAAGGGGATGAAGCGAGATGTCGCCGGAAAGGGTTTGTGCCAGAACGTCTCTTACGGCGCGGATTTCTCCCGCCCCCGGCAGAAAGACGAGAATGTCGCCTTCCGTCTCTCCCAGCGCTTTTTGAACGACAGCGGCGGTTCGTTTGGTCACGGATTGATCCCGGTCGTCCCCGCAGTAGCGCTCCTCCACAGGAAAGGATTTGCCCTGCGAGGAAATGACGGCCGCCCCGGAAAGCAGGTCCGCCACCGGCCCGCCGTCCAGCGTGGCGGACATCACCAGAATTTTCAGATCGTCGCGCAGGGCGCGGCGGATATCGAGACACAGCGCCAGCGCGAGATCCGCCTGCAGGCTCCGTTCATGGAACTCGTCGAAAATCACCATGGCGACGCCTTCGAGCGATGGATCGGCCAGGATGCGCCGGGTGAGGATTCCCTCCGTCATCACTTCGATGCGTGTGCCCTGCGAAACCCGGCTGTCGAACCGGATGGAATATCCCAGCGTCCGGCCGATTTCCTCGCCCAGCGTTTTGGCCATCCACCGGGCGGCGGAAACGGCTGCGATCCGCCGGGGCTCCAGCATCAGGATGCGCCCTTTTTCCGGCGGAATCACATCCAGAAGCGCCAGGGGAACCCGGGTGGTCTTGCCGGAGCCGGGCGGCGCCTGAAGGACCAGGGCGGAATGTTTCCGGACAGCCTCTTTCACTTCCGGAAGGATGTCGTCGATCGGATAGGAGGTTAAAACGGGTTTGCTCTTCAGATCTTTTTGCATGCCGGAAGTATAGAGAGGGTGGCCGATGGTGTCAATACTCTCCTGCGCAACACCCCGGTTGCGCCCTTTCTAAAGAATGGAGAAACGCCTACAACTTGCGCAGCTCCTTCTTCAGGATTTTACCGACGAGCGATTTGGGCAGGGCCGGAAGAATGGCCACCTCTCCGGGTACGAAGAAGCGCTTCAGCTTCTGCCGGCAAAATTCCCGAATTTCCTCCGCGGTCGCCGACAGACCGGGTTTGAGCGCGACAAACGCCTTGATCTCTTCTCCGTAAACCGAATCTTTCACGCCGATCACGGCGGCTTCGGCAACCGTCGGATGGGCGTAGAGCACTTCTTCAATCGCCCGAGGTGAAATGTTTTCACCGCCCTTGATGATGATATCCTTCTTCCGGTCGGCAATGAAGAAGTAACCGTCGGCGTCCACGTAGCCGATATCGACCGTATGCAGCCAGCCGTTGCGGATTATTTCCGCTGTCGCTTCGGGCTGCCGCCAGCAGCCTTTCATCACCATCGGTCCGCGGAGAACGATTTCGCCTTCCTGCCCCGGCGGAACTTCCCGGTCCTGATTGTCGAAGATCTTCATTTCCATGCCCACCTGATAGTTGATGGGTACGCTCACCGCGCCGATCTTCCAGATGGCTTGAAAGGCCGAAAAGATCTCCGAACAGTTGGGCATTTGCAGAATGACCCGGTCGCCGCGCTTCACGCCCAGTTTCATGAGGGCGTTGCCGAGCTTTCTGGCCGTGCAGTCAAGGTTTGCGTTGGTGTACTCCCGGCCTTCATAAAGGATACTGACCTGCTCCTCTTCCGCAACGCTTTTTACCAGCACGCTTTTTACCAGCAGTTCGGAAATGTTCATAAGTTCACCCTCTCCGAATCATAACGAAAATCAATCGTCTCTTTCCCCTGCCGGGAGCGAAAATCCGCGGCTATTTCGCCATCCACCCCAGTCCCCTGGCATGCAGGCTCTGGATGTAAAGCCGGTCGGCGGTTTCCGTCACACCCGTCGTTTCCGGGTAAGCGCCGCTGGGATCCTGCAAATCAGCGACAATCCGTCCGTCTTCGGTAAAGGCGATCACGTGGCCGTAGGCCTTCGGCACCGGCCACAAGGCGCGCGGCAGCCGGAGCGTGATCTTGCGCAAAAACGGCTTTTCAGCCAGCCTGTCTACGACCGCGTTGCGCGGCTTGGCAAAGCCCAGCCAGATTCTGCCGTCTTCCCCCCGCATGAGATTGTCCGGATAGCCGGGCAGGTTATCCAGCAATACGCGGGCCTGGTCGCCGCCCTGGGCCACATCGAGATCGCGCGCCGCGACGGAAATTTTCCAGACACGGTATTTGCCGGTTTCATTCACAAAGAGCGATTGTTCATCGCGGCCGAGCGCAATGCCGTTGGCAAAACTCAATCCCCTGGCCACTACCCGCGCGGTTTCTGCAACCGGATCGTACTCCAGAATCCGTCCGGTGGACGACTGTTCCAGGATATCCAGAATGCTGGCCTCGAAGGTTCCACCCCAGTCGGCGGGCGCAAAGCGGCCGGACGCGTCGCTGAAGTAAATTTTACCCGAACCGGCGACAACGACCGCGTCGGCATAGCGGATCGGCTCGTTGCCGGCCCTGTCGGCAAGGAGAGTGACTTTCCGGTCGGGGCCGACAGACAGCAGGCCTTTTACCGCGTCCGCGGCGATGAGGTTCCCCCGGGCGTCGAAATCAAATCCCAGCACACGCCCGCCGGTATTGACAAAGACCTCCTTAGCGCTGCCGTCTGGATTCATGCGGAGAATATTGCCGCTCAGCACGGTTGTGTAAAGCTTGCCGTCCTTGCCGATGACGATGTGCTCCGGCCCTTCCTCGGCGCCGAGCGAAATCAGGCGGAGCGAAGCCAGTTTCGTGTTTGCGGCGTGCGGCCCCGTATAACCGGGCGGTTCGGGCGCCTTCCAGGCAACGGGCTTAATCGGCACCGGTCAGAACAGCAAATACAAAACGCCCAGAAGCGTGACACAGATGATGACCAACAGCAGTTTTTTCATGAAGGCCTCCACAAATGTTTTCCGGTTGTTGAAAAAATACGCCACGCTTACTTCTTCAGGACTTGTCGATGTTGCTGGTAAAGCTCATAAAGCGACTTCAGCATATCGGGAATGGGCAGTTCGTATGGGCATTTCTCGAGGCAATCGCCGCAGGCGTTGCATTCGCGCGTGCTTTCCATGGGCAGACGGCAAAATTCAACCGCCACGGCGGGCGACATCCGCTGCGCAATCACCCGGTATCCCATGGCCTGCGTGATCAGAACCCCGTTGGGGCAAGGCTGGCAGTATTCACAGCGGCGGCAAAATTGCCGGCCCAGTTCGGACCGGTAACGCTCCATCTCAGCGAGGTCGTCCGGTGTGACCCGGTTTTCGGTTGCATAAAAAGAGACAACCTCGTCCACGGCGGCCACCGAGTCAAAACCGGGAATGGGCAGCACATGGGGATACTGCCGCAGAAATTTGAAAGCGATTTTTGCATTGTCGATCATGCCGCCCGCAAAGGGCTTCATCGCCAGGATGCCGAGATGGCCTGACCGGGCGGCTTGGAAAAGCTCATCGGCGGCTGCGACTTCGATAAAGTTGAAGGGAATCTGGACCGAGCAAAACAGGCCGGTTACGGCCAGTTTCACGGCCATTGCCGGACTGTGGGACGAAAAACCGATGAACCTGATTTTGCCCTCGGCCTGCGCCGCCCGAAGCGCTTCCAGCGCGCCGCCCGGCCCCTTGATGGTCTGCCAGTCCGCTTCTCTGGATACCTGATGCAACTGATAGAGATCGATATAATCCGTCTGGAGACGTCGAAGGCTCTTGTCGATGTGCCCGGCCATGCCTGCCGCGTCGCGCTTCAGCGATTTGGAGGCAATGACCACCCGATCGCGCATTCCGCGAAACGCCGCGCCGATCTTCTCCTCGCTGTCGAGATACATGTTGGCTGTGTCGTAAAAAGTGATGCCCCGGTCAAAGGCCCGGCGCAGAACCGAATCGGCCGTCTCTTTATCCAGGCGGATCAGGGGAATTCCCCCGAATCCCAGTTCGGAAACTTTCATCCCCGTTTTGCCGAAAATGATTTCTCTCATAAACGACATCCCGTTCCTTCAACATCAAGCGCCGATCGTCAGGTCATTCGTCCATCCGGGAAAAAAGCAAGTCTTGCGATGGTCATGACTATAGAAGACGGCATAAGACGTGTCAAGGTCAATTCGGGAACGGCCCGGAGCTCTTTTGCCGGATGCCCTGCGGCAAGTGCGGCAGGGCATCGACAACAACGTTCAAGCCAAAAAATCAACGCAGCAAAAAGCCCCCTGTCCGCGAGGACAGGGGGCTTTTTTACCTGACAGCCTGCAGGGAACGGTCGTGACCGTTCCCTGCCATTGACTTTTCCTACATGCCCATTCCGGGGTAACCGCCGCCGGGAGGCATACCGGGCATTCCGCCGCCTGCGCCCTTCTCTTCGGGCTTATCGGCGATCATGCACTGCGTGGTCAAGAGCAATCCGGAAACGGAGGCTGCATTCTGCAGCGCAAAGCGGCTGACCTTGGTCGGATCGATGACGCCGGCCGCGATCATGTCTTCGTAAACATCCGTGCGGGCGTTGAAACCGAATGCGCCCTTCTTCTCTTTGACTTTTTCCACTACGATGCTGCCTTCGAGGCCCGCGTTCGCGGCAATCATCTTGATCGGCTCTTCAATGGCTTTCTTGACAATGTTGACGCCGATCTGCTCGTCGCCGGCCAGTTCCATTTTGCCAAGAGCCGGCAGAGCGCGCAGGTAGGCCACGCCGCCGCCGGGAACAATGCCTTCTTCAACGGCCGCGCGGGTCGCATGAAGCGCGTCTTCCACGCGGGCTTTCTTTTCCTTCATTTCAGTTTCGGTTGCAGCGCCGACTTTGATGACGGCCACGCCACCGACGAGTTTAGCCAGTCTTTCCTGAAGTTTCTCACGATCATAATCGGAAGTGGTTTCTTCGATCTGAGCGCGAATCTGTTTGACGCGGCCTTCGAGATCGGCCCGTTTGCCGGCGCCGTCGATAATGGTGGTGTTGTCCTTATCGATGGTGATTTTCTTGGCGCGGCCCAGGTCTTCCAGTTTCACGTTTTCCAGCTTGTAGCCCATGTCTTCGGAGATCATCTTGCCGCCGGTCAGGATGGCGATGTCTTCGAGCATGGCCTTGCGGCGGTCGCCGAAGCCGGGAGCTTTCACGGCCGCTACATGCAGGGTGCCGCGGATCTTGTTGACCACCAGGGTGGCCAGCGCTTCGCCTTCGATATCTTCGGCGATGATGAGCAGCGGACGGCCCATTTTGGCGATCTGTTCGAGGATCGGCAGCAGGTCTTTCATGCCGCTGATTTTCTTTTCGTAGATCAGAATAAGCGCGTCTTCGAGGGCGACAATCATCTTGTCGGGATTCGTGACGAAATAGGGAGACAGGTAACCGCGGTCAAACTGCATGCCTTCCACGATTTCCAGTTCGGTCTCAAGCCCTTTGGCTTCTTCAACGGTGATGACGCCTTCCTTGCCGACTTTGTCCATCGCGCCGGCAATGATGTTGCCGATGGTTTCATCGTTGTTGGCGGAGATGGTGCCGACCTGGGCGATTTCCTTCTGGTCCTTGGTGGGTTTGCTCATCTTGCTGAGCTCTTTGACAACAACTTCAACGGCTTTGTCGATGCCGCGCTTTACATCCATCGGATTGGAGCCTGCCGCAACGGCCTTGACGCCTTCACGGTAAATGGCCTGGGCCAGAATGGTGGCGGTGGTGGTGCCGTCGCCGGCGACGTCGCTGGTCTTGCTGGCAACTTCCTTGACCATCTGCGCGCCCATGTTTTCAAATTTGTCTTCGAGTTCAATTTCCTTGGCGACGGTGACGCCGTCCTTCGTGACGGTGGGTGAACCAAAGCTCTTGTCAATAATCACATTGCGGCCCTTCGGACCGAGGGTTACCTTCACGGCATCGGCCAGGGTGTTGACGCCCTTCAAAACCGATTTCCTGGCTTCTTCATCGTAAAGAAGTATTTTTGATCCCATTGTATAGATTCCTCCTTATAGTTTTCTTATTTTTCAATGATGCCCAGAATGTCGTCTTCTCTCATGATCAGGTATTCTTCGCCGTCGATTTTGACTTCCGTGCCGCCGTATTTGCTGAAAAGGACTTTGTCGCCCACGCTGACTTCGGGCTTGATCAGTTTGCCGTCATCCGCCACTTTGCCTTTGCCGACCGCAACCACTTTACCTTCGATGGGTTTTTCCTTGGCCGTATCGGGGATGATGATGCCGCCCTTGGTTTTGGTTTCCTCCTCCAAACGCTTTACAATGATCCGATCCTGTAAGGGTCTGATTTTCATGCTTTTTACTCTCCTTTCTTCCTTATTTATACGTAATGATTATAGCTTCTTAAGCGGCGCTATTTTATGCACGATTTATCCCGTGTCAAGGTTTCGCCGAAAAAAAGTAAAAAAAAGTAAGCGGGAATTTCAAAAAAGATTTTCCAGCAGTTCCGCAAGCGATCCGATGGCCGTCACAGAAATTTTTTCCGCGGCCGCCGCGGAAGGAGAAGACGTTTTCGGGATGATGCAGCGGTTGAAACCCAGGCGCGCCGCCTCTTTGATGCGCATATCCATCTGAGAGACCGCCCGCACTTCGCCGGTGAGCCCCACTTCGCCCAGCACCACCGTCCGCGGATCGACCGGCCGGTCCAGAAAGCTCGACGCCAGCGCGGCAACGATGCCCAGGTCCACCGCCGGCTCCTCCACGCGGACCCCGCCCGCGACATTGAGGAAAATGTCCGAACCGCCCAGGTGCAATCCACAGATGCGTTCCAGCACCGCCACTAAAAGCGACACGCGGTTGGAATCCACGCCGATGGCGGTTCGCCTGGGCATGCCGAGATTGGATTGCGCCACCAGCGACTGAATTTCAACCAGAATCGGCCGGGTGCCTTCCAGGCTTGTCACCACAACGGAGCCGGGCGCGTTTTCCGGCCGTTCGGCCAGGAAAAATGCCGACGGATTGGGCACTTCTTCCAGCCCCCGGTCGCGCATTTCAAAAACACCGATTTCGTTCGCGGGGCCGAAACGGTTCTTGATGCTGCGGATGATCCGGTAGGCGTGCCCCGAGTCGCCTTCGAAGTACAACACCGTATCCACCATGTGCTCCAGCACTTTGGGACCGGCGATCGAACCGTCCTTGGTCACGTGCCCGATGAGAAAGACGGGAACGGCATTTTTTTTGGCGGCGAGGATCAGGCGCGACGACGCTTCGCGCACCTGCCCCACACTGCCCGGCGCGGACATCAGGCTGCTGGAATAAACGGTCTGAACGGAATCGATCACCACCACGGCGGGATCGACGGCGTTGATCTGCTCCAGAATTTTTTCCAGGGACACTTCCACCAGCACCAGAAGATCCTTCGCCTGCGCGCCGATCCGGTCGGCCCGCAGCTTGATCTGCGCGGCGGATTCCTCGCCGGAAACGTAAAGCACCCTCCGGCCGCCTGCGGCCAGGTTTTGCATCACCTGAAGCATCAGGGTCGATTTGCCGATGCCCGGCTCGCCGCCGACGAGAATCGCCGAACCGCTCACCAGACCGCCGCCGAGAACCCGGTCAATCTCGGCCATGCCGGTCAGCATCCGCTTTCCCTCCTCGGCCGGAATGTCCCCGATGGGAAGGGGTTTGCCGCCGAAAACCAGATCGGGCCGTCCGCCCGCGTCCGGATCGGGAAGAGGCTCTTCGGCAAAGCAGTTCCAGCCGTTGCAGGACGGGCACTTGCCCAGCCACTTGGGCGACATGTACCCGCAATGCTGGCAGAAGAAACTGGTTTTGCTTTTTTTCAACGCGTATTTCCCCTTGATGTGGATGGCCTACCAGATCATATTTTTCCGTAAAATGCCAACAGGAATTAAACCATGAAGGTTCCGCAGAAACACCGCTGCGCCGCCTGCCCTGACGGACGGCGGGCTCATTGGCCTTTGCCGCTTTGCATGAGTCTCGTATGAGGCGGCGCGCCGGTCAGCGGCAAGGCGACAAATTTCAGAAAAGCGGATTGGAATTTCGCGAAATACCCGGCGCTGTGCCGGGGATCGGAGGTGGGCAGTTCCAGCGTCAGCGTAAAAATACCGCGTTCGTTGCCCGCGTAATTTCCGAGCGATCCCGGGTAGACGCCGAATTTTTTCAGGGGATGCCGCGTTTCCCGGGACATTTTTTCCATCCATTTTTCAAAAGAGTCCAGATCGGTGGACGGACCGTCGTAATCAAAGAAATTGAGCGGCGAATGAACGCTGAGAATTTTCTGCGGCTGAAACCGCCGGATCAGCGCCGCCTGAAACAGCGTTTCCTGTTCGGAGGCCGCTTTCGAACCGGGATAGTAGCGCCCGTTCTTTTTGCCCTTCGCCTGCCACTGGCGGTGGGCGTCCGGATGCCAGCGCCGGGTGGGAAAGTTGCGGTTGATGTCCACGCCGTTGGCGTTGACGCGCGTCGGCTGCAGCCTCAGGTATCCGTCGGGATTGACCAGCGGCGCGATAACGACGCAGTGATTCCCGACCGCGTCCGGATTGCGCTTAAGAAAGTCCGCCAGTTTGAACATCAGATAAATCGTCGGCAATTCATCGCCGTGAACACCGCCGAGAAATAAAATGCAGTTGCCCGACGGCTGGCCGAACCGCGCGAATATGAGCGGATGGCGGTTTTGCGTGGTGCGGTGATACTCCCAGTTTACTTCGCCGCACCGGATATCCTTCCAGCCGTAACGGGCGTTGTGCTCGTCGACCTTCCGCAGAAACTGCGCCAGCGCCTGCGGCGAGGGGTCGGCCGCCCGCGCCGGCTGAGATAAAAACAAAACATGCGCCAGGCACAAAACCAGGACCAGGGCTGACGCCTGGCGGAAGAAGGTCCTGTGCCCCGGGAAAAACCGGGAAGCGGCAAGCGGGTGAGCGGGCGTTTTTCTCATTTTTCAAGTCATGGCTTTCACAGCGTCAGACGTTCAAGTCTTTCACGGGCGGACGCCGGGCCCAGAATCGCAAAAACGCGGTCGAGCTCCGGGCCGGAAAGCCTTCCGGTCAGCGCGGCCCGGACCGGCAAAAACAGGTCCCGGCCCTTCGCGCCGGATTTTTCCCGGGTGTACTGCATCGCCGCGATGTAAATCTCCCGCGGGGCGCCCGAGGCTTTTTCCAGGTATTCCTTAAAGGACGAAATGACCTGCCGCGCCCGGTCGGAGGCCAGAACCGCCCGCGCTTCGGGCGTCAGGACATAGCGGTCGTCGAAAAATAAATCGATGTGGCCGCCGATGCCGGCAAACGTCACCAGTTCGCCCTGCACGGCCGCCACGATTTCACCAAGCCGGCGCTGATCGATTTTTTCCTCCGCGTAGCCGGCTTCGCGCAAAAAGGGCCGGAGCCTTTCCACGAGGTCATCCACGTGGAGGTTCCGGATGTACAGGGCATTGAGCCAGCTGAGTTTGTCCTCGTCGAAAACCGCGCCGCTTTTGGACGCGCGTTCGAGAGAAAAGGCCGCGACCATTTCGTCGCGGGATAAAACCTCCTTCGCGTCGGCAAACGAACTGCCGAGCAGGCCCAGATAATTGAGCAGGGCTTCGGGAAGGAAGCCCCTCCTGCGAAACTCGCCTACGGCAACGGAGCCGTGGCGCTTGCTCAACTTGGCATGGTCGCGTCCCAGAATCAGGCAGTGATGAGCGAAAACCGGCGGTTCAAAGCCGAGCGCCCGGTACAGCATGATCTGCAAAGCCGTGTTGGACAGGTGATCTTCGCCCCGGATAACGTGTGTAATCGCCATCAGGGAATCGTCGATCACCACCGCGAAATTGTAGGCGGGCATGCCGTTGGAGCGCACGACGATGAAATCTCCCATGGCCTCGCCTTCAAAGCGCATCGGCCCGCGGATCAGATCGGTAAATTCAACAGTCGTCTGGGGAACCTTGAAACGCCAGGAGGGCTTGCGTCCGGACGCTTCGCGCGCTTTGCGCTGGTCCGGAGTAAGGCTGCGGCACCTGCCCATGTACCGGGGCATGCGTTTGCTTAAAATGAGCGACCGGCGTTCCTCTTCAAGTTCCTCTTCCGTGCAGTAGCAGGGATAAACCAGCTCCGCATCGATCAGTTTTTTCAAATAGCCCGCGTAGATCTCCAGCCGTTCGCTCTGACGGTAGGGTCCACAGCCGCCGCCCGCGTCCGGGCCTTCGTCCCAGGAAAGCCCCAACCACTTCAGATCGTCCATCAGACTTGTCTGATACGACAGGGCGCTGCGGGACTCATCCGTATCTTCAATGCGCAAAATCAGGCGCCCCCTTGTATGGCGGGCGAAAAGCCAGTTGAACAGGGCGGTGCGCGCATTTCCCACATGCAGTTCGCCGGTCGGTGAGGGAGCAAAGCGGACCCGGGGTGCGTCAGTCATTTTTTCCCCCTTCCGCGCCGGTGGCGACGGCCTCTACGGCAACGCCTTCCCCGCGCCCCACAAATCCCATGCCTTCGTTGGTTTTAGCCTTGATGTTCACGGACGTCTCCGGAATGCGCAGCGTCCCGGCAATGTTGGCGGCCATGAGCGGCGCATACGGCGACAGTTTGGGCTTTTCCGTCAAAACGGTAGCGTCGATGTGATGAATGCGGATATTCCGGTCCGCGAGCATTTTTCCCACCCGTTCCAGAAGGAGAAGACTGGAAATGTCTTTGTAAGCCGGATCCGTGTCCGGAAAATGGCGGCCGATATCTCCCGCTCCGGCCAGGCCCAAAAGCGCGTCGCAGACGGCGTGAAGAAGCGCATCCGCGTCGGAATGTCCGGCCAGACCCCGCTCGAAGGGGATTTCCACGCCTCCCAGAACCAGTTTCCTTCCGGAAGCAAAGCGGTGGCTGTCATATCCCAGGCCGCATAGAAAGGTCATTGCATTCTTCTCCTGTTTGGTCAAAAACGCCTCGGCAATCACCAGATCCTCCGGCGTCGTGATTTTGATATTTTCATAGGCTCCGGAAAGCAGGCGGACGGGAGCGCCCAGGCGTTCGACCAGCGACGCGTCGTCCGTACCGAAAAAGCTGTCCCGCGCAGCCTGGTCATAGGCCCGGCGCAAAAGATCATATCGAAAAGCCTGCGGCGTCTGCGTCTGCCATAAATTGCGGCGCGGCAGCGTCGCCGTCACTACCCGGGCATCCGTCGTTTCCTTGATCGTGTCCTTGGCCGGAACGCCGATGGCGGCGGCGCCGTCCCTAGCGGCGGCTTCCACAACCCGCGCAATCATGTCCCCGGTCACGAAGGGACGCACGCCGTCGTGAACGACGACAACGCCGCATGGCCGTCTTGCGGCCGCAAGGCCGTTGCGGACGGAATCCTGACGCTCTTTTCCTCCGGCCACCACGGCGGAAACTTTCGTCAAACCGTAGGGCACGATAAACTGCTTCCGGACGGACGCCAGATCCTCGGCGGGAACCGCCAGAATGATTTCGTCCACGGCAACGGATTTTTGAAATACGATAAGCGTCCGGACCAGCACAGGCAGGCCACCCAGCAAAAGGTACTGTTTGGCGACATCGGCGCCCAGTCTCTTGCCGGATCCGCCGGCTGGAATAATAGCCACAGTTTTCATGATCACCCCAAAGAAAAAAGGCCCGGAAATATTTCCGGGCCTCCTTGCCAAAGGCTTTTCTTTCCGTTTAAAACACCATTACTTATTATTGCTTCGCTTTTCGGCGGCCTCTTTCAATTCCGTGAAAATCATCCGGCCGGCTGTCGTCTGCAGAACACTGGTAACGATCACGTCCACGGTCGTGTTGATCATCCTCTGGCCGCCATCCACAATGATCATGGTTCCATCATCCAGGTAACCGACTCCCTGTCCGGGTTCCTTGCCTTCCCGGATGATCTTGACCACCATCTGTTCGCCGGGCAGAACCACCGGTTTCATTGCGTTGGCGAGCTCATTGACGTTCAGCACCCGCACACCCTGCAACTCCGCGACCTTGTTCAGATTGTAATCATTTGTCATCAGTTTGGCGTTCAGCTTCTGCGCCAGGGCGACGAGTTTCCCGTCCACTCCCTTGATTTTCGGAAAATCCTGTTCGACAATTTCAATGCTGATGGCGGTGCTTTTCTGCATTCGGTTGAGGACATCGAGCCCCCGGCGCCCCCGCGACCGCTTCATCGAATCCGACGAATCCGCGATAAACTGAAGCTCGTTGAGTACGAAACGGGGAACAATCAGTTCTCCGTCGACGAACCCCGTATCGCAAATATCCGCGATTCTTCCGTCAATGATCACGCTGGTGTCCAGCAAACGATGATCAACGGGCGCCTTGGCCTCGGCGGAATGAAAAATAACTTCCTCCGCCTTTTTTGATCCCAGGACAAGACCCAGATACCCCAAAATCCCCGTCAAAAGCAAATAGATCCAAGGGACTACCTGCTGATCCTGTGTGATTTTGATGACCATGTTCAGGCCAAAACCCAGAATCAACGCAATCAGCAAGCCGATCACCATGCCGATCACACCGCCGGCAATGATTCGTAAAGACAGTTTGCGGATATCCTTCTCAATCCTGATGACCAGCAGCGCGACGCCTAAGCCTATAATAAAGCCGAATATTGCCTGGAAAACAGCATACGAACTGGTCGCCGCCATCACATAATAAGCAATAAAATAACCGCTGATCGAACACGCTAAAACCAATAATACTCTTATGACCAAACGTTTCACCTCCTTTCTGGTAATAAAACCTCGAACCTTTAATAAAATCAGGCTCCAATGCTACTTGAACTTCGGAGGCTTCTTTATCTTCCCTGAAACAAGAAGATCCCTTCTTCAGTTATCAAAGAGCAGCAGAATAAATAAAATAGTATGAATGGGTGGTTATTGAACCGTAAAAATCATCTGCAAATCACGTTCGACTTTGGCTTCCTGTGCGTTGGTGGCGACGGAAATTTCCTTGACCAGCAGATTTTTGGCGGTATCCATCATCTTCCGCTCGCCGAAAGAAAGGTTTTTGTCGCTTTTGAGAATGAACAGATCCCGCAGGACACTCGCGATTTCAAAGACGGAGCCGGTTTTAATCTTCTCGAGATACTCCCGATAGCGCTTATTCCAGGTTTGCTTGTCGATGGTGACGTCCTTGTTGCGTAATATTTCGTAAACTTTCGGAATTTCTTTCTCCAGAATGACCTCGCGAAGGCCGACAGCCTTCGCAGAGTTGGTAGGAATCATGATCTTCATCCCGTTGCCCATGATTTTCATCACGTAAAAAGGCTGTTTTTTACCCATCACTTCTCTATTTTCAATGGCTTCGATGACACCGACCCCTTGTGCCGGATAAACGGCCAAATCTCCTACTTTAAACATCGTGCATACTCCTGACTTTCCATAATAACGCCGCAGGCTAACACGTTTCATCTATTTTGTCAATGATTAATACAATTTACTGAAATGCTTTAAAAAAGCTATCCACAGGAAAATCCCGGACGGATCAGGGCAGGTAAAACAAGGGATTGCGGGCTTTTCCCTTGAGGCGGATCTCAAAATTGATGAACGTATCCCCCACCTCGTCTGTTTCACCGGCCAAGGCGATGGTTTTTCCCTTTTTCACGGACTGATCGGCCTTGACGTTCCGTTTTTTAAGATGGGTATAGACCGTGGCATAGTCGCCCGCATGCCGGAGAATGATCGTTTCGCCGAAACCTTTCAATGCGGCCGAAAAAATGACCGTTCCGGCGGCCGCCGCGCGGACCCGTGCGCCGGGCGGGCAGACGATTTGTATCCAGTTATGATAGGTTTTATTGGGCTGAATGCCGAAACGGGTTTTCACGATCCCGTTGACCGGCCAGTCGAACCGGCCCTTCTCCCGCTTGACGTCCTCCTTCGTTTCTCCCGCGGCCGGTTTTTCAACGACTCCGGCGCGGGGCTTTTCGGGCGGAGTCGGCGGCGCTGGAACGGCCGGCCCCGCGGCCGCCGTTTCGCCTCCCCCCGGCTTTGCCGCGGGCGTCTTTATCGCCGGCGGTGTTTCAGCCGCTCGGGGTGGTTTGTCAGCGGAAGTTTTCTGATCTTTTCCGCCGCCGTCCCGGCGGACCTCCCCGGATTTTCCGGCAGAAGCCATGACATCGTCAATGACCGAATCGGCGGCGGGAATAAAGATGACCGAACCTTCCGGAATATTTGACACATCGCTGATATTGTTGACTTCCGCCAGATCCTGCAGGCTGATGCCGTATGCGCGGGCGATGCTATAAGCCGTTTCGCCTTTTTTTACGATATGGTACACACCCCTGGCCGGCGTTTTGACCGTCTGGGGGCCGGCGCAGGAAACCAGCAGGAACAAAAACAGGATCAGAAGAGGCAAACAGGCGCCGCAATAACGTCTCCAACCGGATCTCTCCCGCCGGTCGCCGGTCGTCCGGGTCATTCCTTCCATCCGCTCTCCCCGATCAGGCTGACAAACCGGCAGCCGCCCAAATCTTCCTTCTTCACTTCCGCCGGATTTTCCAGCGAACGCGTCAGTTTGTAAAGCGTCTGGACGTCACGGTTTCCCACCGGCACAACCATTTTGCCGCCCGGCGCCAGTTGCTCGACCAAGTAAGGGGGAATCTGGGGCGCCGCGGCGGTTGTAATGATCGCGTCAAAAGGCGCTTCCTCCTTCCAGCCGTAGGAACCGTCGCCGACGCGGATGGCAACGTTGTAGCAGTTGAGCCGGTCCAGAATCTTGCGCGCCCGCCCGGCCAGCGCCGCCACGCGCTCGATGGAAAACACGCGGTCCGCCAGTTTGGCCAGGATGGCGGTTTGGTAGCCGGACCCTGTGCCGATTTCCAGCACCCGCTCCCTACCCTTGAGTTCCAGAGCCTCGGTCATCAGGGCGACAATGTAAGGCTGCGAGATGGTTTGCCGCTCGCCGATCGGCAGGGGATTGTCGTTGTACGCCTGATCGATCAGGCCTTCATCCACGAAAAGATGGCGCGGAACCGCCACCATCACCTTTAAAACGCGCTCGTCTTTGATTGAACGGGACCGCAGCTGCGTTTCCACCATCCGTGTGCGTTGTTTTTTGTACCTGTCCATTAAATGGCCTGTATTTTTTTCTTTTTCGGGGGGACCCGGTAGAGCCGGTGCACCGTTTCGTGCCGTCTCAGGCCCATCGCTTCACGGGTCACGATCAGATAGTAAAACTGGATTTCGGCTTTCCGGCAGGCCGTGTTGTACTGATCGATGATCGAATTGATATCTTCAAAAATCGACTGCCGGTCCGGCAGGAACCCGCCGGCGGAGGCCTCCTGAAGTTTGGTCCGCCAGTACCGGATCCTTGCTTCGATCTCGCCGTCGATCTTGAGAAGCTTCTCAAGCGCGTCTTCCACGGCAAAGCCGGCCCGACTCAAAACCGCCGCCCGCTCCCGGAGGAGTTCTTCGCACAGACTCTCGTGCTGATTGGGTTTCCCTGAGCCGGGCGACTGCATGAATCCTCAAAACCTTCCTTACGCGCGCTTTTCGAGCCCTCTATCATTTAAGCGCTTAATTTTCAAGTTTAAAAGGCTTTCCCGCGCCCAGGCGCGACAATCTTTTCTCTTTACAGGTGGACATTATTTCGCTAGATAACTCCTTCGAAAAAATACACTCCAAAAACGGACAGACGGATACCCCCATGTGCTCTACAAAAATTTCCTTCCCCATGTCCCGCGCGGTTGCCGACGCCTACACGCAGGGACAGGAGGATGAGACGCTTCTCCCGCTGGTGCTTGCCGACGCCCGGCAAAATCCGCTGGGAAGAATATCCCCGGACGACTCCATTATTTTTTACAATATCCGCGGCGAACGCGAAATCGAACTGACGCGCAGTTTTACGGAAAAAGGCTTTCGCGGATTTCCCGTCCACGACAATCTTCCCGTCCACTTTGCGACGATGATCGAATATCAGAAGGGTTTGGATGTCGACGTGGCTTTTCCGCCCCAGGGCGTTCTGACGGATACGCTAAGCGATATCCTGGCCAGCCGGGGCTTCACCCAGGCCAAGATCACGGAAGCGGAAAAAGCGGTTCATGTCGGCTTCTTCTTCAACGGCAAGAAAGCCGACCCGCTGCGAAACGAGGAAAGAATCGTCATTCCGACGCGCAAGGACGTCAAACTGTTTGACGAAGCGCCGGAAATGTCGATTGCGGACATCACCCGCGCGGCGCTGGCGAAGATCCGGGATCCGTCCTGCCGGTTCATCGTGGTCAATCTTCCGAACGTCGACGTCGTCGGCCATATTGAAAACGAACCGGCGGTGCTCCGGGCCGTCGCGGCGGTGGACCGCCATGCCGGACTGCTCATCGAAGAAGCGGCCCGCGAAAAGATGACCGTCATCGTCACAGCCGACCACGGCACGGTGGAAAAATGGCGCTACCCGAACGGCGGTGTGGACACCGGACATACGGACAGCCCCGTGCCTTTTGTTCTTCTGCACCCGGAGCAAAACCTGACGCTGAAATCCGCAGGAGAACTGACGGACATCGCTCCGACGGTTCTGGACTTGCTGGACCTGCCCGGCCCTGCGTCCATGACCGGCGCCTCGCTGATTGCGGACAAGCCCTCCTGCTCTGCCCCCGTTTCGCGCCTGCTGTTGATCATTCTTGACGGCTGGGGTTTGTGTGACAACACCCAGGATAACCTGATCGCCTGCGCCGACACGCCGGTGATGGACCGGCTGCTTCGCGACTTCCCTTCGGCGCGGCTCGCCGCCTCCGGCCTGGCTGTGGGTCTTCCCGCCGGAACCGTGGGCAACTCCGAAGCGGGGCATCTGCACATCGGCGCGGGCCGGCGCATTTACTCCGACCGCCTGAATATCGACCGGTCGATCGCCCGGCAGGATTTTTCTCAAAACGACGTTTTCCTCCGCGCCATGGACCGGGCCGTCAAAAACGACCGGGCGCTGCACCTCATGGGAATCGTCTCATTTTTCAGTTCGCACGGCTCGATCGACCACCTGTTTGCCCTGATGGACATGGCCGCCGGCCGGGGCGTTCCCCGTTTGTACATCCACTCCATGCTGGGGCGGCGCGGCGAACAAGCCGCAAGCGGCGCTCGCTACATCCGGCAGGTGGAGGAAAAATGTCTGTCGCTCGGTTTGGGGCAGGTGGTGTCCGTCATCGGACGCTACTGGTCGATGGACCGCGAGGAAAACTGGGACCGGATCGAAAAAACCTACCGGATGCTGGTTTACGGAGAAGGAACGCGGATCACCGGGGAGGAATGAGCATGCGCATCACCGGAAATCAAACCGTCATCGAACTCGTCCGCGGAGACATTACCGAAGAAGAAACCGACGCCATCGTCAATGCCGCCAACAGCCGGCTTGCGGGCGGCGCGGGCGTCGACGGGGCCATTCACCGCGCCGGCGGCCCCGCCATCATGGCCGAATGCCGCAAAATCGGCGGCTGTCCGACGGGCGAGGCCGTGATCACGACAGGCGGCAATCTCAAGGCCCGTTATGTCATCCACACCGTCGGTCCCGTGTACCGCGGAGGCGGACACGGCGAAGCCCGGCTGCTTTCGTCCGCTTATGCCAGCAGCCTTCAGCTCGCCAAGCGCCGGGGCCTGCACAGCATCGCGTTTCCGGCGATCAGCTGCGGGGTTTACGGCTACCCGATCAATGAAGCCGCGCGCATTGCGCTTTCCGCCTGCCTGGACTTCGCCGGGGAAAATACGGAGATTCAGCTCATCCGCCACGTCTTGTTCGACCAAAACACCTGTGACATTTTTGCCGACGAACTGCGAAAACTCCTCCAGCCGCCAGGAGAATAAATCCATGGACGGAAAACCAACTTACGCAGACCCGGGAAAAAAGATCGCCTCGCCAAACGCCGGGTTCGCGGCGCAAAAGGCCGTCGCCGCGCAATACCGCATTTTCGATAAGCCTTGATCATCCGGCAAAAGTATGTCATTTCCAGACCATGAGACGGAAATTTTCAGTGAGACAACTTGAGCCCATCGGTGAAATCCTTTACGCTGCCCTGAAAAGAAGAGGGATGGCCGTCAAGCGCGAGGAAAGCGCCGTCTTTAAACTCTGGCCGCAGGCGACAGGCCCGCAAATCGCCCTGCAAACCAAGCCGGACGGCTGGCGCGCCGGAATTCTCTTTGTTCGGGCCGCTTCCTCCGTCTGGGTGCAGCAGTTGCACTTCATGAAGGAAGAGATCCGGCAAAAACTCAACAGCCTCGCCGGGAAAGCCGTCGTCCGCGACATTCACTTCACCGTCGGATATTTTCCCGCCGTTCCCGACGGAAAAAAGGCGGCGCCCTTTGGAAAAGCAGCGCTTAAGGAAAGGGACAAAAGAATGATTAACGAGTGCGCCGGCCGCCTGGCGGACCCGGAACTGGCCGATGTCGTCAAACGGGTGATGACGCTGGAAATCAGCCGCCGCCGGCAACTGGAGGAACGACGGCCGCGCCGATCGAAGTGAAAGGCGCGGAAACGGCCTCCTTTGATTCGCAGCGGTGACGGCAGCGGCGTTTTGAAAGCGCCGTCTTTCGCTAGGCGCAAAAAAACGCGTCAACCGGCGGGAGAAGCCAGGTCGGCGAAAATCCGCTCCATGCTTGGCGAGTATTTTTTCGGCGCGTCGTAAACATACAGCGGCGGCTCCATTTTCAGCTCTTCGCGCGCCCCCTGCCGGCCCTCCACCAGAACAAATTCCGCATCCGTTGTGTCATCCGAAAACACCGGCTTCAGGCGTTTGGGTTCGATGCCTTTCTTGTCGAACCAGCGCATCAGCTCCGCTAACCTTGTCGCCGGATAGACGGCGAAGACCCGGCCTTTGGGCTTGAGCGCATACACGGCCGCCGCAAGAAATCCGGCGAGCGATCCGCTGACTTCATGCCGGGCAATGGCTTTTTCCGGCAGGGGATTAATCCGGCCGGAATGGATTTTCCGGTACGGCGGATTGAAAACAACGGCATCGAAGGTATGCGGCGCGTAGATTTTTTGAATGTTGCGCGCGTCGCCGATGTCGATCGTCACGCGGGCGGCCAGGCCGTTTTCTTCGACATTCTTCCGCGCCAGCGCGCCCAGGCCCGCCTGCAGCTCCAGGCCGCGCCAGCGCGACTGTACAAAACGCGCGGCCAGCACGAGCGCGAGAATCCCGTTGCCGCAGCCCAGATCCAGATTGACGCTTTGCGGCCGGCAGGTCACGAAGTGCGCCAGGATAAGCGAATCCAGATTGAACCGGTAACCCGTCTTGCTCTGGCGGATTTTCAAACGGCCGCCGAGAATTTCATCGAGTGTCTCTTCTTGGATCATGATCCGCCTCCGGCTTTCACCCGCCCGCCTCCTCCCGAAGCAGCAGGAAATACAATTCGCCTTTTTCCTTGAGGCTGCCGGCCGTGGCCTGTGCCGCGGGACCGAAGCCGCAGAACAGATCCACCCGCCCCGGCCCCTTGATGGCCGAGCCTTTGTCCTGATTCAAAACAAAACGTGAAAATTCGACGCGCGCAGTCACGTTGTAGTCGCCGTCCAGGATCGGCTTGCTGAGCCGGATGAAGGCGAGCGCCCCCGGCGGGAAAAAGGCCGGATCAGTGGCGATCGTCCGGCCCGGCGTCACCGGCTGGCCCAGCGATCCCACGGGATCCTGCTCCAGAAAGCGAAAGAAAATGTAGCGTTCGTTGTGGCTCAAAATTTCAAAAATCTCCTCTTCGCTTTTGCTTTTCAGCCAGACCTTGAAGCTCCGGTAGGAGGAGTCGCTTTTTCCGATTTTGTTCCGATCCAGCAGATTGAGCGTCACGGAGCGGAAAGGCCGTCCGTTGTTCTGGGCGTAACCGACCGTGACGAGCGTTCCGTCTTCCAGACGGATTTTCCCCGATCCCTGGGTATGCAGCGACTGAAGTTCCACGGCATCAGACACCCAGATCAGCTCGAGCCCCCTGCCGTCCAGCGCGCCGGCGATGTCGATTTCCCGCCGCGTGTAGTAGGGAACCAACCGGCCGTTTTCCCGGCGGCCGATCCGGATTTCCCCGGCCGGCCCCTTTTCCATCACCAGATCGGACGGCGGCCGGTAAAGCGGATACCTGTACTTTTCGGAGCGCGTGCGCGATCCTTCCAAAAGCGGCTCGTAATAGCCGGTAAAGACGACGTCCCCCGTCCCCGTCTGCCCCGCCGCGCCGAGCAGCAGAAAATCTTCGGCGATCCGGCGCTTTTTGGTTTCGCTGTCCGCGTCGGACCGGACAATGTCCCGGAAAGCCTCGAGCGTCCGCTTCAGACGCCCGGCGGTAACCGGACGGCCGGCCAAGGCAAAAACCTGATCGCGGCCCTTTCCGTTGTAGTAGGCCAGACTGCGGTCGACGGCCAAAAGGAGCGAGGCGCTGTCCAGATCGTCGAGAAAGTCATCCGGGCGGGCGTCCGTTTCGGTCAGAGCGGGCCCGGGCGCGGGTGTTTCGGGAAAGTGCGCCGCCCGGCGGACGCAGCCGGACATCACAACGGCAAGCACCAGCAGAAAAATAAAAATCGGTCCGGACCGCATCATAATTCGATAATCATAGCGACTTCATCGCAGTAGTCGGGATACTTTGGGCAGCGGAAGCAATCCGACCAGATCTTCTCCGGCAAAATGGAGCGGTCTACCTCGGAAAAGCCCAGACGGGCAAAGAACTCCTTTTTGTACGTAAGTGAAAAAATGCGAAAAAGCTCCAGCGTGATGGCTTCGGAAATGCAAAACTCGACGAGCTTCCGGCCGATGCCTTTTTTGCGGTACGCCTCGTCCACGTAAAGCGAACGAATTTCCGCCAGGTTTTCCCAGATGATGTTCATGGCGCATACGCCGACGATCCGCTGCTCCTGTTCATCGAAGTAAACGATGAAGTCCCGCACGGAATTGTAAATGTCCATTAACGATCGCGGCAGCATTTCTCCCTTCGCCGACGACTGGTTGATCAACCGGTGAATGGTCTTGACGTCACCGATGCGCGCTTTTCTCAGCATGCCTGCTCCTTCTCTGATCAGCGCCGACGCGCGCCGCACGGGCCGCTTCCAGCATGGCGCGGGCGTGAACGCGCGCCGTTTCCGGAATGTCCACGCCGCCCAGCATCCGGCTGATCTCTTCGATTTTCTGCGACTCATCGATTTCCTCCACCGTGGTGAAGGTCCGCCCGCCGGCAACCTGCTTGGCAACCCGCAGGTGCAGGCCGCCGAAGCTGGCGATCTGCGGCAGATGCGTAATGCAGATGACCTGGTGATGAGCCGATATTTCTTTCAGTTTCCGTCCGACGATTTCCGCCGTGGCGCCGCCGATGCCGGAGTCCACTTCGTCAAAGACGAGCGTGCCGACCGAACCGGTCTGCGCCAGAACATTTTTCAGCGCCAGCACGATGCGCGACAGCTCCCCGCCGGAGGCAATCCGGGCCAGCGGTTTCGGCTCCTCGCCGGCGTTGGCCGCCAGATAAAATTCGATCTCGTCGCCGCCTTTGGGACCGTAAGTCTCCACCGCGGGGCCGCAGCGTTTTGTGAAATTCACAAAAAAGGAGGCGTTGGGCATATTGAGGTCGCAAAGCTTCGCGTCGATGGCTTTTTTGAGCGCAGCGGCGGCCTTTCCGCGAAGCTTCGAAAGCGCCAGCGCCTTTTCTTGCAGCTTTCCGGTCAGAACCTCTTTTTCACCGATCAGGTCCGCCAGATCCTCTTCCAGGCCGGAGGCGCGCTTAAGCTCTTCCTCCATCTCGCGCCGACGGGCCAGGACGGCTTCCAGGCTGCCGCCGTGCTTGCGTTTGAGCCGTCCAAGCACGTCCAGGCGTTCGTCCACGACCGCCAGCCGTTCGGGATCGAACACCAGACGCTTCGCGTAGTCGCGCAGCGTCAGCGCCGCATCCTGCAGGATCGCCTGACAGCTTTCGAGGTCGGCGGAGTCGATCTTCAGCCCCGGATCGATCTTCCGGATTTCCCGCACCTGCGCAAGAACCTCCTTGAATTGATCGCCGATGCAGCCGTTTTCCGCGTACAGAAGCGCGTAGGCCCGCTCCGCGAAGGAGGCAAGTTTCTGAACGTTGAGCAGCACTTTTTTTTCATCGGCCAGCGCCTCATCCTCGCCCGCGGAGGGATTGAGACCGCGGATTTCCGCCAGTTGAAACTCCAGGAGATCGGCTTTTTCCGCGCGCGTCCGGCGCATCTCCTCGAGCTTCTCGATCCGGCCGCAAATCTCGCCATAGCGCCGGTAGGCGTCTTCATAGGCGGCGCGCGCGTCCAGGCAGCCGCCGAATTCATCGAGAATGTCGATGTGATTGTCCGCGGAGAGAATCACCTGATGTTCGTGCTGGCCGCAGATATTGATGAGCGATTCGCTGATCTGGACCAGATTCGCAAGCGTCGCCATCTGCCCGTTGACCTGGACCCGGTTTTTGCCGGCACGGGAAATCACCCGGCGGATGACGAGCTCCTCGCCTCCGGGAAATCCCAGCGCGGCGAGTTTTTCCTTGAGCCGGGCATTGTCCTGAATCCGGAAGAGCGCTTCCACGGTGGCGGTGTCGGCCTGCGTGCGGATCATGTCGGCTGCGGCCCGATCGCCCAAAAGCAGGCTTACCGCGCCGATGAGAATCGACTTGCCCGCTCCGGTTTCGCCCGAAATGATGTTGAGGCCTGCTTCAAACGAAACGTGCAGTTCGTCGATGATGGCAAAGTTGGTAATGCTCAGATCATGAAGCATTTTTTCTCTTCCCGGCTTCTGACGGCAAACTGCCCCAACCCAGTTTAGAACGCAAAATCTCCCCGTAACTTCGGTGCGGCGAAAGAACCAGCCTTGTGTAATGCCTGGATTTGCGGATCGTCATGACGTCGCCGGAACTGATCCGGTAGGATTCCTGCCCGTCCAGCGTCACTGTCGCGCCGCTTTCCTTCGACCACAGTGTGACGGTGAGAACGGAACTCTCGGGGAAGATCACCGGACGGTTGGTCAGCGTGTGCGGGCAGATGGGATTGATGATAATGAGTTCCTTGCCGGGAAAGACAATCGGACCGCCCGCCGAGAGGGAGTAAGCCGTGGATCCCGTCGGAGTGGAAATGATGAGCCCGTCGGATTTGTAGGTGGTCAGGTACTGGCTGTTGACGGAGGTTTCCAGCTCGACAATGCGCGAGAGATTGCCGCGGTTGATCACCACGTCGTTGAGAACAATGCCCCCGCCGATGGTTTTATTGCCCCGGCGGATTTTGACATCCAGCATCATGCGCTTTTCCGTCGTGCAATCGCCCTTCAGAATCAAATCCAGGGCCGCATAGGTTTCGTTCAGGTTGACTTCCGTGAGGTAGCCGAAGGTTCCCATGTTGATGCCGACGATGGGCACGGGGTGATGCGCCACGTAGCGGGCGGTGCGCAGCATCGTGCCGTCTCCGCCCAGAACGGCGATCAGATCCACCCGGGCGGCCAGATCATCGAGTTTGAAACCGCCGCTGCCGCCGATGGCGGCGGCGATGTTCGCCTCCAGGGAAACCCTGATCTTGCGGTCTTCCAGCCAGCCGGCCAGCGCGCCGGCAAACGCCGAGATGTTTTCCTTTTCGATATTGGCAACAAGGCCGACTTTCTTAATTTTCATCTTGAAATGCTCCCAAGGACGTCGTTTCGTAACATAAAAAAAAGGCTCTGTCCACGGATAAATATTTCGGGCATTTGGGTGAAAACTCCATGATATCTCAGGGCATTTTGCAAGCAGAAATCCTTGACGGACCGCGTTTGATAGGGTACGGTGCGCGCCGATGAGGTGATAAAAATGGCTTTAATCAAAGGAAATTTCTCTTTTATGCGTTTTGAGGTGGAAGGCGCGCTGCCGCAGGCTTTTCACACGTTTGTCAACAACCGGATCCGGGAAAACGCCTTTCGGGAAGCGCGCTCATCCACGGAAGAAAAACGGATGGGCTGGGTGTCCGCCACGGATGTTCTGGATTCCGATTTCGAACAGGCGAACTACGCCCTGGGAGATTATCTGATTTTTTCGCTGCGCGTGGACCGCAAGCAGATTCCCGCCCGTCTGCTGAAAATCCGCCTGCTGGAGGAACAGAGGCGTTTCATGGCCGAACACAATCAGCCCCGCGTCGGCAAAGCGGTAACCGAAGGCCTCAGAGAAAAGATCAAACTGGAGCTTCTGACCAAAAGCGACCCCGTTCCCTCCTTTTACGATGTTTTATGGGCGGTGGGGCAAAAGAAAGTGTACTTTTCATCCCTGGCGGACAAGATTGCGGACGATTTTGTCGACTTGTTCAAGAAAACTTTTTCCCTCTCGCTCAGGCGCGTTTTGCCCCAGGAGGTTCCCCTCGCGCTGGAGCACAAAAGCCGTTCGGAAGTCCCCGCTGACGATCTTTCGCTCGTCGGCCGGGAATTTCTCACCTGGCTGTGGTTCAAGTCCGAAGAAAGAAACGGCCGCATCGCGCTTTCTCCTGCCGAAGATATCGAACTGCACCTGCTCAAACGGATCGCTCTGGAAACAGGCGAAGGGGAGTATGCGCAGGGCGTCGTCTGTTCCGGACTACACGCCGAGCTGACGGAAGGCAAGGAAGCCGTCCGCCGGGGAAAGAAAGTCAAGGAAGCGGGGATCAAACTCCACAGGGACGCGAACGAATGGGAGTTTGCGTTTAAAGCCGATACGTTTTACTTCCAGTCGCTCAGGATGCCGGTTGGGGACCGGCAGGACGCCCAGGAAGACCCGTCGGCTCTGCTCCTCGAGCGTATCTATCTCATTGAAAAAGCGGCCACCACGCTCGATGCGCTTTACGCCTCCTTCCTCGCGGTTCGCTTTTCCGCGGACTGGACGCAAAAGGAAAAACCGCTTTTGACGAAATGGCTCGAGCCGGATCCGGCGTCGGCGGCCGGTCGGGGATAAAAGGCTTTACAAACAGCGGGAAATGGTTAAACTGAAGACAGATCCATCCGACCACTCATACATAAGACGTGTAACCCGATAAAGCTGCAAACCCTTGAACAACGGAGGTAAGAAATGGACCCGAAACAGATCGCCAAACAAATGATCGTTTTCAACAAAACCGCCTTTGACAACAATTTCCGGGCGATGCAGGCCCTTCACGAGCAGACCGAACGCCTCGTTAATAAATTCTGGGAAAAATCGCCGCTGTTTCCGGAAGAGGGGAAAAAGGCCATCTCCGACTGGATGACCGCCTACAAGAAAGGTTGTGACGACTTCAGGAATATCGTCGACGACAACTTCAAAAAGGTGGAAGATTTCTTTAAAGAAACGCCCGAATGAGCATCCGGACCGCCGCAATTTTTCAAGCGGGGCGGCTAACGCTTTAGATGCGGGGCCAGAATGCCTTCGAGCCTTAGCCGCTGCGCTTCGACCTCCTGGGCATCCATGTCCGGCGGCAGTTTCAAAAGCGGGCAGAAGGTGACCCTCACGCAGGCAAAAGGCTTGGGAACCATGTAGCGATCCCAGCTTTTGGCATGCCAGGCCCGGTCGGCCTCCACGTACACCGGAGCGATCGCGGCGCCCGCGCCGGCGGCGATCGCAACAGCGCCGGGCTTCACGATACCCGCCGGTCCCCGCGGTCCGTCGAGCAAGTGAACCGCCAGCTTTCCCTGGCGCAGTCGGGCGATGATTTCCCGAAGCGCCGGTCCGCCGCCGCGCGACGATGACCCCCGCACGGGACGCGCATGCGCCGCTTCGGCCACGCGCGAGGCAATGTCTCCGTCCGTACTGCGGGAAATCATGACCAGCGCCCGATATTTCCGGTAGCGCCGAAACACGCGGACGCCGACAAAAAACTGCTGGTGCCAGCAGCCGATCAGAACTCTCCCTCCTTGCGCGATGTGGTCGATCCATTCGGCATCGTTGACCACTTTTAAACGAAACGTCAGTGTGTACAGCCAGGCGAGATAGTACAGAAGGCTGCCGCCGATCTTGACGGCGGCGATTTTGCGCAGTTTCTTGAACATGGCCGGAACTCCTTATCGACTGGGCGCCAAATAAACACGGATGACGTTTCTGTGCAAGAATAAATTGAATTTGGCCTTGATTATCGCCCGGCGATTTGTTTAAAGACTGATACAAAAACCGATCGCAAACGCACACGGAGGCCCTCATGAATCCAACCGGCATCGCCCAAAATCTGATCCGCCCCGATTTTTATCCGCACCGGCCGTCCGCCGTCGAAATGGTGCAGACGCACATTTCCTGGGTCTTCATTGCCGGCGACTACGTCTACAAGGTCAAAAAGCCGGTCGACTTCGGTTTTCTCGATTTCACCACGCTCGAAAAAAGAAAGTTTTACTGCGAAGAAGAAGTCCGCCTGAACCGGCGTCTGGCGCCCAGCATCTATCTGGACGTCGTGCCGATCGTGAGGCGCGCCGACGGCCTGCTGTGGCCCGGCGGTCCGGGAGAAGCGGTGGACTTCGCCGTCCGCATGAAGAAGCTGCCGCTGGGCAGGATGTTGAAGATTCTGCTGGCCCAGGGCCGCGCCGACGCAAAGGTCATGGATGCGGTCGCCCGGCGCATCGCCCGCTTCCACCGGGAGGCTGAGACCGGCGGCGCCATCGACGAAATGGGCCGGCCGGCAATCATCCGTCGCAATCATGAGGAAAATTTCACACAAACCGAAAAGTACGTCAACCGGACCATCCCCGCCTATCAATACGACTTCATCAGGGAGTACGTGGAAAAATTTCTGACCGTTCATCAGGAACTGCTGGAAAGACGTGTCGCCGAGCACCGCATCCGCGACGGCCACGGCGATCTGCACCTGGAGCATATCTGCATCGCCGACGAAATTCTCGTCTTTGACTGCATCGAATTCAACGAGCGCTTCCGCTTCAGCGACACGGCGGCTGAAGTGGCTTTTCTGACGATGGATCTTGATTACAACGGCTATCCGGATCACGCGGAAGCTTTCGTGCGCTCCTATCTGGCCTATTCGGGCGACCGGGACCTGCCCGCGCTGCTCAATTTTTACCGCGCCTACTATGCTTACGTCCGCGGCAAAGTCACCAGCTTCCGCCTGGACCAGAAAGAACTGCCCGAGGCCGAACGCAGCGACGTCGTCCGCACGGCAACGCAATACTTCGATCTGGCCTACACCTACGCGGCGCGCCTGGAAAAGCCCGCGCTGATCCTGACTGCGGGGCTGATCGGCTCCGGCAAGAGTTTTCAGGCGAGAGCCCTGGCCGAGCGGCTGGGCGCGGACGTCGTCCGCACAGACGTTCTGCGCAAGGAACTCCTGCAGATCGCGCCCGCGGAAAAGCATCATGACGCTTTCGGGCAGGGCATTTACACCGCAGACATCTCCCGGAAGACTTACGAGAAGGCCATCGAATGGGCCGCCGAACGGATGGCGCAGGGCCGCCCGGCGATCATCGACGCGTCGTTTCGCAGCCGAGCCGACCGGGCGCTGGCCGTCGATCTGGCCCGGCGGCTGAACGTGCCGCTTTATGTCATCGAATGCACCTGTCCGGACGAGCTCGTCAAAATCCGCCTGGAAAAACGCCAGCAGGACCGGGACAATCCCTCCGACGGCCGCTGGGAAATCCTCGCGCAGCAGAAAAAGGAATACGAGGCCATCTGCGAAATTCCAGCGGCAAGCCACTTCCGGGTGGACACGTCGGACCAGCCGGAGCTGGCGCGCCGGCAGATTATTCGAACGATTAAAATGGCTGAGTTTCAGGCGGTCGCCTGACGAACCTTCAGTGGGTTTTGGCGTTTTCTTTTTTTGCCTTCGCCGCGGCTTTGGCCTGCTCTTTTTCTTCCTTGGCCTTTTTCTCTTTTTCCTGTTCGGCCAGGCGGGCCTTCGTTTCCGCGATGTAGTATTCCACCTTCAGATCCATGCCCACGCCGCGATAATCGCGGGCAATGCCTTCGAAGCGCTGCAGCGCGGCGGCGTACTTTTTCTGTTTGAAGTAGAAATTGCCGACGTAAAACTCATGATCGGCCAGCTTGGCCTTGCACTCCCGGACCATCTTTTCCGCAAGCAGTGAAAACTTGCTTTGCGGATACCGGGCGATCAGCCGTTCAAACTCTCTTCTGGCCTTCTGCGTTTCCGTCTGGTCCCGGTCGACCGCGCCGATTTGCACAAAGTGGCACATGCCCATCTGATACAGCGCATAGGGAACATTTTCGTGCGTCGGATGAAGCAGCGTGAAATCCCGGTAGGCGGCTTCCGCCTCCCCGTACTCCTTGTCGCTGTAAAAAGCGTCGGCGATGCCCAGTTCGGCCAGGATCGCCAGTTCGTGCAGCGGGTATTCTTCCTTGAGCCTTGTGAAAACTTCGCGGGCCTTTTTGTAGGAGCCCTTCTGATATTCCGTCGTTCCGCGCGCGTAGAGGCCTTCCGGCGTAGACTTGACCGGCTCCTGCTTGAAGAAAAAATCGAAGATGTTCCCTTTCAGGAGGCTTGACTTATCGAAGGAACAGCCGCTGAAAAGCAACAGTACGACCAAAACAATGCTGATGTTCTTAAAATTCACCGTCCATCCTGTCTGTTCATGAAAGGGGGTAGGCAAGATTGTCCCGACGCTAGGGTGCGCAAAAGAGAATCACAGGCTTTTCTTGATCAACGCCTCGATTTTATCCTTCGGCACAAGGCCGATGACGGTGTCCGCTACTTTTCCATCCTTGAACAACATCAACGTGGGAATGCTGCGCACGCCGTAGGCAACCGCCGATTTCTGGCTGTCGTCCACGTTGAGCTTCATGACCTTGATTTTTCCTTGATATTCGGCGGCGACCTCTTCCACGATCGGTCCGATGGCCTTGCAGGGGCCGCACCAGGGCGCCCAGAAATCGATGAGCACCGGCTTGTCGCTTTTCAGGACTTCCCCTTCAAAATTATCGTCGGTGGCCACTGACAGAAGTTGGCTGCTCATGAAAAAAACGCCCTCCTTTTAGAATTTGGGTCGTTATCTCACAGCGCGGCGAAAAAAGTCAAATGCTATTTCATCCTTTTGACGAAGCCCCGTTTATCTGTTATAAATTCCACCGTATGGAAGGAGGAGACTATGGCGCGAATCGGCATACTGGCGGGCACATTCATGATGGAAAAAAGTTCCCTGCTCCACGGGGGCCAAAGGGAAAAAGTGCATACGCCTTACGGCGCGGCCTGCGCCGTCGTTACGGACCGGCTGGTTTTCGTGCTGAGGCACGGCGCGGACCCAAACCACTACGTCCTTCCGCACCTCATTAACCATCCCGCCAATCTCCGGGCGCTCAAGGACCTGGACGTCACCGAGGTCGTCGGCGTCAACTCGACCGGCTCCCTGAAAAAAAACCTGTCTCCGGGACTGCTCGTGATTCCCGACGACTTCATTTCGTTTGCGCCCACGCCGACGATTGCCGACGGCCGGCCCCTGCACATCACGCCGTCGCTTAGCGAAATGGTCCGCGGCCGGCTCGTTGCCGCCGCCGGCAACGCCGGAATTCCCGCAGTGGATCGAGGCGTTTACTGGCAGGCGCCGGGCCCCCGGCTCGAAACACGGACGGAAATCCGGATGATGGCGGCGGCGGCCGACGTGGTCGGTATGACCATGGCCAGCGAAGCGGTGGTGGCTTGCGAGCTGGACCTGCCTTACGCGTCGGCCTGTTCCGTCGACAATTACGGCAACGG
>JAAYDW010000031.1 GCA_012729055.1 Deltaproteobacteria bacterium | reverse complement strand
GGTTGGATGGACAAGAAGGTGCTCACCATGCTGCACCCGAAGTGGGTAAAAGAGATGGAGCATGAAGGCAAGCTGATTGCCTGGGGCGAGGAAAAGAAAGACGACGCCCACGGACACTCCGCGTAAACAGTTGCGTCAATGTAAAACAAAAGGCCCGCAGGCAAAACCTGCGGGCTTTTTCATTTTTCATTTTATCGCTTCCGGGAGATCACTCTTTATAAATCACCGTTCCCACGGGTTTTCCGGCCAGCGCCTTGGTGAGATTTCCCTTTTCCCGGCCGTTGACGATTCGGATACGGTCGAGCACTTCACTGGCCTGGAGGATTTCCAGGCAGGGACGTTCGATGATCAGGTCGTCCAGATTTTTCGCAAGCAAGTCCTTGACGCTGATTTCCGGAATGAAAGACGCACGGGGGGTTTTTTTCGGGTCGTCCGTGTAGAGTCCTTTTTCATCCTTGACGAAAATGCAGCTTTTCGCTCCGATGAGGTCGGCGGCGATCAGCGTGCCGACGTCGGTGCGGTGAATGGGAATGCGCCACTTCGGGGCGGGCAGGGCGAAATAATCGTAGGGCGGCATGCCGTGCATGACGGGAATACAGTTCTGGGAGAAATAGGTGTAGAGCTTGGTGACGTCATCATGGCCGATTTTAATGCCGCCCCAGGGCGCAAGCAGCGTGGCCACGAGCAGGGCGTTTTGCTCGGAAATGGAACTGCCGAACTTGGCGATGATGCCCGTAGGCATGCCCAGCTCCAGGCCGATCGAATAAATATGGCGGCTGCGGGTTCCGCCGCCTGTCGTGAGCAGAATCTTATGCTTTTTGGCATTGGCGGCGATCTCTTTAACAATAGCGGGCAGCGCCTGCGCGCCCCGGTCGCAGATCGACTGGCCGCCGATTTTCACGACGTTGACGTCCGGAAAAAGCCTCTCCTGCGGCGCCACCGTAAGGCTGTCCATGAAGGTTTTACTCACGAGGCTTTCGCCCATCAGCCTGCTTTTTACGTGCAGGCGTCTTCCGTCTTTTTCCCTGACCAGCGCCATGTCGGTTCATTCCTTTCTCAGTCTTTCACTTCAACGTCTTCGTCCTTGTCTTCCTTCTTGGATTTCAAGAGCACCAGCTCCGCGCCGACGGAAGAGGCGATTTCCTCCAGTTCCTTTTTCCGCAGATGGTCGCCGTAAAACGTAATGTCCACACCGGCCACCGCCACCAGTTTAAAACGGGGTTTCCTTTCCTTGACGCCTACTTTCAGCCTTTCCCGGTAAAAAATCTTTCCGGCCATGGTTAGTCCTCCTTCGTTTTTGTCTTGTGCTGATTTCTCTTTCCCCCGGTAATTTCCCACAAGCCGGGGCCGACCGGGTTTACCGGCAGAACGGCACAGCCGCCCCAGAGCCGGGGCCGGAGCCACCCTTTAGTGTCCACGCGGTCTTCCGGACGAGGCGCGAAAGCATCCCGGTCCAGAGAAACCGTCCGGATGCCGGCTAAGGCAAGCTCGGCGACGGTCACTGTGGCGGCGAAATGCCGTAATCCCGAAAATTCAATGAACCGCCCGGACCAGCCCGATGCGGTAAGTCCCACCGCCGCCGCCGCGCCGATGATGCCGTCGCCGGTTCCGCCGTGGCCGGACAGATGCGCGCCTGCGGCGGCTTGCCGCGCTTCGTTTTGCGTGACAATCCGGGCCGTGCACTGAAAGCTGAAATCCCGAAGCGCCGCAAGCGCCGGCTGGTCAGCCGCGGCAAGGCAGAGCCCCGGATCGCTGCCGGGAAGCGCAGCGCTTTCAATGTGAGCGACGGCCGGCGCGATCAGCTCCTCGATGGACAAAGGGCCGTTAGTGTCCACGACCATGCAGGCGGAGCTGTTGTGAGACGTGTAGGGAATGGCGGGATCGACGAGCAACTGCTGTCGAACCACACCCCAGACCCGGTATCCGGCGGGAATCTTTTGTTCAAAATGCCGGACGAGTTTCCCCGTGCCGAATTCCGATCCGAGAATGTCCGTGTCGTCAAAACCGATGTAAATGCGCATACGCCGCATAAAGCCTTTCCGGCTGAACTATAGCGTAAACGGAAAGCCGGCGCAAGGTTTCTTCCCTGCCACGCGTTTCGATAGCGCATTTTGAAATGCGTGGCGAATGTTCGCGGTGCCTGCTGAAAACAATGTTAGCAGCAAATAGAAAAGTCCTATTTTGTAGCACATGATATGTCCGCTTTTAACGATGTTCAAGGAAAGGGGCGGAGGGCGTAGCCCGCAGCCCCTTTCCTTCGGTTTTGGCCGCGGCGGACT
>JAAYDW010000004.1 GCA_012729055.1 Deltaproteobacteria bacterium | reverse complement strand
TTCGTTTTTTTGCTGCGTTTCAGTTCCTGGTGCAGAGCCGCTTTCGCGAGCAGGTTGGCGGAAACGGGCGCGGTAAGAAACAGGAAAATCGTGATGAGGAGTTCGTGCAGGCTCAGGCCCGCGCCGCGTGTGCTGAAATGGAGGAGCGATCCGATAACCAGGGCGCCCACGCCGAGCGTGGTGGCCTTCGTCGGGCCGTGCAGACGCATGAAGAAGTCCGGCAGTTTCCACAGGCCGATCGAGCCGATGAGCGCAAAAACGCTGCCGGCGAGAATCAGGGCCGCCACAAGGGCTTCAATCCAGAACACAAAATTCATGATCTTCTCCTCATTCGATGATGTCGCCGCGCAGCAGGTGCTTGGCGACGGCGACGGTGCCGACAAAGCCCATGACCGCGATGATCAGCGCTGCTTCGAAGAACAGATCCGACGCCAGGTACAGGCCCAGCAAAATGATGATGGCCAGGGCGTTGATGTAGAGCGTGTCGAGCGCCAGAATGCGGTCCGGCAGATCCGGCCCTTTCAAAAGTCTGAGCATGTTGAGCGCGGCCGCGGCCGACATGATCGCAAGGCTGATCAAAATAGCGTTTGAGAGCATGGAAAGACCTCCTGAAGCGGTTTTTCATACCGTGTTTTAATCGTGTCGATGAGTTCCTGCTCGTCCGCCACGTCCAAGGCGTGGATAAGCAGGGTTTTCCTGTCGGGGCTCACGTCCGCCGTCACGGTGCCGGGCGTCAGCGAAATGATACTGGCCAGCGCGCCGACGGCGAAGGGATCGGAAAGCGCGACCGGATATTCGACAAAGGCGGGGCGTAGTTTTCTTGCCGGCCCCAGAATCAGGCGCGCCACATGCAGGTTTGCCGCGACGATGTCCCCCAGGACGCAGAGCGTCAGCCGCAGCGCGACCAGCGGTTTTTGCATCCGAGGCGGATCGGGCCAGAAACGGCGCGTCAAAAGCGGAATGCCCCACGCGCATATCCCTCCCCCTATCATGGTGGCGACCGACAGATCGTTCATGAGGAGCTGCCAGACGGAAAACAAAAACAGGGTCAGCCCCGGATGGGGGAAGAATCGTCTCAGCGTTTTCATCGGGGACCTCCTATACCCGCGGGCGGGCCGGACAGAACCCGGCTGATGGTATCTTCGGGATTCAGCAGCTGGCCGGACGCCGCGTCCAGATAGACACAGACCGGTTCGGCAAAAACCACCAGGAGCGCTCCCGCGATCAAAAGAATCATCACGGCCGCCATACGCGCGGCGTCGGGTCCGGCGGCGGGGGCAAGCGCCGCGTCACAGCGCCACAGGAGCGTGCTGCCCGCGCGGCCGAGCGCGATAAGGACCGGAAGCCCCCCGCCCAGTACGGCGCCGTACAGCCAGAATGTTTCCGCGCCGGCCGGAGCCGAAGACAGGAGGAGCAGCTTGCCGAGAAATCCCGAAAGCGGCGGCAGGCCGGCCACGCTGACCGCCGCTGCAAGAAACAGACCGCCCGGCAGCAGGAGGCGGAGCAGCGGCGGGCCGGGGACAAGCCGATCGGCGATGTTGTCGCCCCTCCGGCGGGCAAGCTCGCCGGAAAGAAGAAAAAAGGCGCCCGCAATCCATGTGGAATGGATGAGGTAATAAAGCGTGGCCGTTATCGCCTCTCGGCTTCCCAGCGCAACGCCGGCGGCGATCGTGCCGGCTGAAACCACCACCAGGTAGGCGATCAGGCGACCCAGCGTATCGGCGGCCAGGACGCCGATCGCGCCGGCGGCGATGGTGAGGAGGGCCGCTGCCCACAACCAGTCGTTGGCCAGATAGGCCAGGTCTCCCGCCTCCCTGCCGAAAATCAGGAGGTTGACCCTCAGGATCGCGTAAAGACCCACTTTGGTTAAAACAGCAAACACGGCGGCCACAGGCGCGGCGGCGGACGAGTAGGCCCGCGGCAGCCAGAAGTACAGGGGAAAGGCGGCGGCCTTGAGGCCGAAGACGACCATCAGGAGCGATCCGGCGGCGGCGACAAGCGGCGCATTCGCCGCGGAAAGCCCCGCCACACGCCGGGCCAGATCCGCCATGTTGAGCGTTCCGCAAAGCGCGTAAAGCGCTCCCAGGGATATCAGAAACAAAGACGAGCCTACGATGTTGATCAGCACGTAATGCAGTCCCGCGCGGATACGTTCGGCCGTCCGGCCGTGCAGCAGGAGGGCGTAGGAGGCGATAAGCAGAATTTCGAAAAAGACGAACAGGTTGAATAAATCGCCCGTGAGAAACGCGCCGTTGACGCCCAGAAGCTGGAACTGAAACAGGGCGTGAAAGCCGCGCCCCTGTTCATCGTCGCCGCGCAGGGCGTAAAGAAGCGCGGCCGAGGCGAGAATCGCCGTCGTGAAAAGCAGAATCGCCGCAAGGCGGTCCACCACCAGAACGATGCCGAAAGGCGCGGGCCAGTTGCCGAGCGCGTACACTGAAAGCTCCGCTCCGGCCCGGACGATCAGCAAGGCGGCAAGCGGAATCTGCAAAAGCACGGCGACAAGCGACACGGAGCGCCGGAGCGCCAGGGCTTTTGGCGGCAGCATCGTGAGCAGCGCGCCGGCAAACAGCGGAATCAGGAGGGGGAGAATCGGCAAGTGCGTCACGGATTTTCCTTTCGGTCATCGACGGCGTCATGGCCGGAGACGCCCAGGGCGCGCAGGGCCAGGATAAGCGCAAAAGCAGTGAGGGCGAACCCGATGACGATGGCGGTCAGCACCAGCGCCTGCGGAAGCGGATCGGCGTAGACGGCGGCGCGGCCGATCACGGGCGGCGCGCCGGTTGCGAGGCGTCCCGCGGCAAACAAAAAGAGATTGACCGCGTAACTCAAAAGGGTGAGGCCGACCACTACCGGAAACGTGCGCGCCCGCAGGATGAGATATATTCCGCACGAGGTGAGCACTCCCAGAAGGATTGCGTAGAGCAGCTCCATCAGAACCTCCTTCCCGAAACACGGCCCGTGGAAAGCTTTCCCAGGTTCGACAAAATCATCAGCGTCGCGCCGATGACCGCGAGATAAACGCCCAGGTCAAAGGCCATGGCGCTGGCCAGTTCAATCTCTCCCAGAAGCGGCAGGGAAAAATGGCCGAAGGCGCTGGTGAGAAACGGATAGCCGAAGAACAGGCTGCAGAGCCCTGTGAGTCCGGCCGTCAAAACGCCCAGGCCCGCGAGCAGGCGAAAGTTGATCCGGAACCGCTGGGACGTCCCGGCCTCACCCCCGGCCACATATTGCAGGATCAGCGCGATGGCGGTGATCAGCCCGGCGATGAAGCCGCCGCCGGGCAGGTTGTGGCCGCGCAGGAAAATGTAAACGGACACCAGAAGCGCCAGGGGGAGAATCACCTTCGAGAGATGGACGAGCAGAAACGGATGGGCGTCCATGGCCCAGGGGCGCCCCAGCGCGTCCGTATCGGGCACGCGCAGCTTCAATCCCTCGACCATCGCGTAAACGCCCAGGCCGGCGATGGCCAGAACCGAAATTTCGCCCAGTGTGTCGAAGCCGCGGAAGTCCACCAGGATAACGTTCACCACATTTGCTCCGCCGCCGCCGGGCACGCTGTTTTGAAGGAAAAAGCCGGAAATCGTTTCATAGGGGCGGGTGAGGATGGCGAAAGACAATCCGCTTACGAGCAAACCCGCGCCGAGCGCGAGCGCCACGTCGCGGATGCGCCGCGGCCAGGAGGATTCGGAAGGCGTGGTTCGCGGCAGGAAGAAAAGCGAAAGCATCAAAAGGAGGATGGTCACCATTTCCACCGACAGTTGCGTGAGGGCGAGATCGGGCGCGGAAAAGCGCGAGAACGCCAGCGCGACCAGAAGCCCCACGACGCTCAGCATGACCAGCGACGTGAGGCGGCGGCGGTGCCAGAGGACGGTAGCGAGCGCGGCGGCAGCGAGAATGAGGGCGCACACGAACGTCGTTCCGTCCACTTCGGACAGCGCAACACTGCCCTGCAGGGGGTGCAGGCTCGCCAGTCGACTTCCGGCGGCGGCCAGCGCCGCCGCCAGCAGCCAGACCAGGTAGGTTTGCAGCGATGCGTTTTCCAGGATGCGGGTGAAGCGCGCCGCCATTCGAACGGAGGCCTGCGTGGCGCTCTCGAAGATTTTCATGGCGTCCGGTTTGGGGAGCCGCGCGTTCCAGGCGAAAAACCTCCGGCGCCTGACGTAAAGCCAGGCGCCGCCGGCCAGCGCGATGACGCTCATCATGAACGGCAGGTTCAGGCCGTGCCAGAGAGCGAGGCTGTATGCCGGAAGGGGGCCGCCCAGAGCCGCGCTTGCAGCCGCGGCGAGCGGCCCGGCCACCGTGAGGCCGGGCAGCAGGCCCACCAGCAGGCAGGCGCCCGCCAGGATTTCCACCGGCAGCTTCATGTAGCGCGGCGGTTCGTGGGGCGGATATATGGGCAGATTCACCGGCTCGCCGTTGAAGAAGACGTCATGGATGAAGCGCAGCGAGTAGGCCACGGAAAATACCGCCGCCACCGTGGCCGCCACCGGAATCAGGAAGCCGAGCGCGCCGAACATCTGCTGGCGCAGCACCTCGTCGAAAAACATTTCCTTGCTTAAAAAGCCGTTGAACAGCGGCACGCCGGCCATAGCGGCCGCCGATATCATCGCCAGCGTCGCGGTGTGCGGCATGAACCGCCACAGACCGTTGATCCGGCGCATATCGCGTGTTCCGGTTTCGTGGTCGATGATGCCCGCCGCCATGAAGAGCGACGCCTTGAACGTGGCGTGGTTGAGAATGTGAAAGACGCCCGCGACCACCGCCAGGCGCGAATTGAGGCCGAACAGAAGCGTGATCAGCCCCAGATGGCTGATGGTGGAATAGGCCAAAAGACCCTTGAGGTCGTGGCGGAAAAGCGCCGTGACCGCGCCGATAAGCAGGGTCGCGAGTCCCGTAAGCGCGACGAGATAAAACCAGAGCTCCGTCCCGGACAACGCCGGGTACAGGCGCGCCAGCAGAAAAACGCCCGCCTTGACCATTGTGGCCGAATGCAGATAGGCCGAGACCGGGGTAGGGGCGGCCATGGCGTGCGGCAGCCAGAAGTGAAAAGGAAACTGCGCGGATTTGGTGAAAACGCCGAGCAGGATCAAAACGAGCGCCGCCGGATACAGGGGATGACTCCGGATCTGGTCGCCCGCCGCCAGAACGATCGAAAGCTCGTAGCTGCCGACGATGCGGCCGATGATGAGAAGGCCCGCCAGAAGCGCAAGCCCTCCGCCGCCGGTGACGGCCAGCGCCATGCGCGCGCCTTTTCTCGCGTCCGATGCGTCCGTCTGGTAGCCGATCAGAAGAAAAGACGAAAGACTGGTCAGCTCCCAGAAGAAAAACAGCAGGAGCAGATTTTCGGCAAGCACCACGCCGAGCATGGAGCCCATGAACCACAGCAGATAGGCGTAAAAACGGCCCAACGGATCTTTGGCCGAAAGGTAGTAGTGGGCGTAAAGGACGACCAGAAGGCCGATGCCGACCACCAGGAGGACGAAAATAAAGCCGAGCCCGTCCAGCCGCAGGCTTAAGTGAAATCCCGGCGCTGCCAGCCAGGCGTGGAATTGCACGAGTGTCGCACCGTTCAGGACGTCCGGCACATGGGGGGCCAGCACGGCCAACGCCAGGGCGGCGGGAACGGCTGCGGCAAGCGCGCACCAGCGCCGGTTTTGCCTGCCGGCTGCGACCGGCAGCAGACTTCCGGCGAAGGGCAGCAGGATGATTGCCCACAGGGTCATGCTGGATATCATAGCTGAGCCTTTACGTTTTGTTGTTGCGTTTTCGGCCGAAGAGCCGGAAACTCTTGTACAGAAGCGTTCCGCCGAACCAGGCCAGAAGCGCCGCCAGCCCCCAGGCGAGAGCGCGGGGGAAGAAGGCGATAAGCAGCGCCAGGAGCAACAGCAGTCCTCCGATAAGAGCCGCCAGGCGCGCCTCGGCCGGTTCCAGAACCTGCCGGCTGGTGAACGCCGAGCCGACGGTCCGGCCGATGCGCACCGCGCCCGCCGCCACGCGCCCGACGCTGCCGCTGCCGCCGGAGGCGGAAGGAGGCGGCCCGCCCGTTTTTTCGGGCGCACGGATTCTGTGCCGGACGTCCAGCACCAGTTCGGTTGCGTTTTGCATGTCCCGGAGGTAGAGCGCCTCCATCTGCGACGCGAAGGCGTCGTTTTCAATCACCACGTCCATCTCGCAGTTGCCGAACCAACTGGCGAAGTTGAGATTGGTCGATCCGACGCGGGCCCAGTGCCCGTCGGCGACCGCGGTTTTGGCGTGCAGCATGGAGCCGTTCCATTCGAAGATGCGAATGCCGGCTTCAATCAGCGGACGATATCCGGCGCGCGACAGGGGCTTGAGCAGGGGAAGGTCGCTGGCGCCCGGCACGAGCAGGCGCACGTCGACGCCGTCGCGGGCGGCGGCTTTGAGCGATTCCGCGTAGACGGTCGTGCCGGCGTAGTAGGCGTCGGTCAGCCACAGCCTCTTTCTCGCCAGCGCCGCGACGAGCTGATCGAGGCGGAACAGGCCGGCGGTGGCGGGGACGCTGGCCACAATGCGCAGATCCACGCCGTCCGGATCGGGAGCGTCCGGCGCCGAAAGAGTATCTTCGGGAATCGGCCCGCCGGTCATCGACCAGACATGCGCAAACGCCTGTTCGATGTCCCAGACGGCCGGACCGCGCACCTCGACGCCTGTGTCGCGCCACGGGGCAATGTTTTTTTCGGGGATTCCTTTCCAGGCTTGTGCGATGCACAAACCGGAGATGAAGCCGACCCGGGAGTCCACCGTCAGCACCTTGCGGTGGTCGCGCGACAGCCATCCCAGCGGGCTGTCCGGACGCGGCGGATTGAACAGGCGCACGTCGATGTCCGCCAGGCGTAGAAGGCTCCAGAAGTGTTCAGAGGTCTTGCCCGCGACGCCCAGCCAGTCGCAAAGCAAGCGCACCTGCACCCCTTCGCGGGCTTTCTGCATCAGCGCGCGGGCAAACTCCCGGCCCGTGGCGTCTTCGCGCAGGAAGAAGCTTTCCAGGTGGATGTGACGCCTCGCGGCGGCGATGGCGTCGAGCCAGGCGGGATAGTTTTCCGTGGCGTCCTGAAGCAGACGCACACGGTTGCCGGAAACCAGGGGCGCTCCGGCGGCGCGGGAAAAGGCCCGGTCGGCCGTGCCGCGCAGCGTTTCCGTCGAATGTCGGTCCAAACGGCAAAACGGCAGAGCGCTGATCATGAATTATCTTCTCCTTGGCCGGCAAAGCCGGAAGATCACATTGTCCGGCGGTGCCGGAAGAACTCCTGTGTCAGATGAAGATGCCGCGATCGTACACGACGGTTTTTTTACCGTTTGCCAGATGCGCCGTGACGGTCTTGGGTTCGGTGTTGACCAGATCCCAGTGGAGCGCGGAATCGTTGAAGCCCAGTTTTTTCTTGAGCGCGGGCGTCAGGCGCGCGGGATTGCCGGCAAACGTGTCGCTGTAAGAGGAGCCGAGCGCGATGTGGCAGTTGCCTTCCCGGCCGCCGAAGTTTTCGTCAAAAAGCGTTTCCGCCATGAAGCGGTCGATCCGGGAGAAGCGCTTGTCGGTAAGCGAGAATTCCCCCAACTGCCGGGCGCCCGCGTCCATGGCGAGCTGTTTTTTGATAAATTCCTCTCCTTCGCCGGCTTCGATTTTCACGGCCTTGCCTTTCGCAAACGTGATGCAGACATCCTTGACGTAGTTGCCGCTGCGGAACGAGGGAAGATTCGCGTAATAGACGCCTTCGGTGCCGCGCCGGTCGGGCGACACAAACACCTCGAAGCTCGGTACGTTGTGGCCGGAGACACCGGCCCACTTGCGTTTTTCGCCGGGCGTGATCCGGAGGTCCATCCGGGCCGATTCCAGGTGGTAGTAGTTGACGGGCAGGCTGCTTAAGCGTTTTTTAATTTCCGTCACTTCCTTGTGAATTCCTTCCCACCTGGCAACGGGATTTTCGGCATCCAGATGGCAGCCCTTCACGATTTGCGCGGCGTACTGTTTAAGCGACATGCCGGCCTGGCGGGCGAGTTCTCCGGTGGGGAGCAGGCACAGCGTCCAGCTGTAGCGGCGCTTTTCTTCGCGCCGGTCGAGAATGTCCTTGAGGACCTTGCGTGCGACGATGGCCTTGCCGATTCTGGCGGGATCGACGTCTTTGAGATGCGTGAGCGATTCGGGCGCGTGCAGAAAAATCCGTCCGGCGATCTGCGAATAGAGTTCCTTGTCTCCCGGGGCGATAAAGGTGAGTTGCGCGGGATTGGACTTCGCGTAAAAGGATTGCTCCATGCCGCAGGTGACGACCATTCGCTGCACCGGATGAACGCCCAGGCCAAGCAGCCGGTCGTAGAGGATTTCCGTCAGTTTCAGCGCCGGCAGATCGTACTGGATCAGCACGATATCGTTTTTTTTCAGAGACTGCTTTTTCGCCGTCGCGAGCGCCCACAGGAGCACGTCGGCGTACTTTTCAAGATGTTTTTCGCTGAGCATTTTGTTTTCCTCTCTGGTTCCATAATTTCAGGTACGGGCCGCGGACGGCGTCATTGCCCGGAAATATCGACCGTTAAAAGGTTTGAAAAAAACAAGCCACGGTCGTTTTGAAAATTACAATAAAAAATGACATGCGTCAACTTGACCCGCGTTACTGGTGTCCGTCGAGCCAGCTTCTCAGATCCGCCAGCACTGCGGCCCGGTCGGCGGCAAGCTCGTTGTACACCTCGTGCCGGAGGCCCGGATAGAGCTTGAAGGTCTTGTCTTTTGCGCCGATTGCGTCGAAAAGGTCCTTCTGACCGGAGAAGGCCGTGTCCTCGGAGCCGAGCTGGATGAGCACCGGCATTTGAATTTTGGCGGCGTTTTGCGCGCCGATGACGACATAGCGGTTCATTTCGTGGGCCAGCCGGGGCGTGATGACGTTGTACACCAGCGGATCGTCCACGTAGGCTTTCACCACTTCCGGATCGCGGGAGATGAACTCCGGCGGCAGCGGCGATTTGACGTGCACGGAGGGCAGAAGTCCGGAAAGAATTTTCGTCAGGACAAGCAGAAACGCCGGAATGTCCGTGCCCGGGCGCGACCCGGTGCCGGACAAAACGAGTCCCCGGATACCTTCCGGATTCTGTTCGACATAGTTCATGGCGATGAGGCTTCCCATGGAATGACCGAGGACAAAGACCGGCAGGCCGGGAAAGCGGGCGTCGATGACGTCGCGGCGGAACTGCTTTTCGTCGTCGATGAACTCCTGGAAGGCGCCTACGTGTCCGCGCTTGCCGTCGCTGTGTCCGTGCCCGCGGTGATCCGTGCCGAAAATCGCCCAGCCCGCCGGAAGAAGTTCGCCCACGACGTTGCCGTAGCGGTCGATGTGTTCGGCGTAGCCGTGAATCGTGTGCAGGACGGCCCGGGGAGAAGGTTCCGGCGTCCACCCTTTCCAAAAAATGGATTTCCCGTCCGTCGCTTTAAACGTTCCGGTTGATGTGTTCATGGTGCGCGCCTCCTTCTTTAGTTGTTTTGTTGCTCTGGGCCTTTGACGACGGAATCGATCAGCTCCATCCCGTTTCGGAAAAAGACCTTATCGTAAAACGCCGCCGAGAGCCGGTAGGCCGAAAGCGTCGCGAGCTCCGATTCGCGGGGCAAGATGAGGTTGGGAAAATCCGAGCCGTACAAAATCCGGCCCTTGTATTTCTCCAGCATTGCACCGCCCTGGTCGAAGGCGCCGTTGCCCTGCTGCTCCTGAAAGAAGGCGAAAGCCGTGTCGAGGTAGATGTTTGGGTGAGCGTCCAGGAGCTCCAGAAATTCCCGGTATTCGAAAGCGCCCATATGGGCGATGTTGGCCGGAAGATCAGGATAGCGCTTAAGCAGCCTGCGAAAATGTTCCAGCCCCACGAATTCGTTGTCCAGGGGACCGTTTCCGACATGGAGCAAAATGCGCTTTTTGCGGTCTGCGATGAGCTCATACAGGGGATAGAGCCTTTCGTCGTGCGGATAAAAGCGCTGCACATGAAAATGCAGTTTGATGCCGAGCACGCGCGGATGGTCGAGAATGGCCGACACGTAAGACAGAACGTCTGCGTCGCCGGGATGGCAGGCGGCAAAGCAGTAGAGATTTTCGTCTTCATCCAGCACCCGGCGGTTCCAGTCGTTCAGCCCCCGGGCGATGCCTTCCCGGTGGGCGTAGTTGGAATAGACGATTTTTTCGACGCCGCGTTCCCGGAGGTAGCCGATGCACTCCCGGTAGTAAAACTTGTAGAGGATGCCCAGCTGGTACTGCTTGTCAAAATAGCTCCAGATCGCGTCGGCCAGTCTGTCCGGAAAGAGGTGAACGTGAAAGTCGATCAGGCGGGCGGGTATGTTGTGCATGAAAAAAACTCCGTAATATAATACCGGCGGCGTCCGGTGGGAGCGCTACGCAGTCCTTTTTATTATGCTCTATTTTTCCGGAAGACAAAAGCACTTTCTTTGAACGTAGCTCATAGTCATTTCAGTGTAGGACGGACCGTGAGGTCCGGCTGTGGCGGGGCTGAAGCC
>JAAYDW010000003.1 GCA_012729055.1 Deltaproteobacteria bacterium | reverse complement strand
TTTGAGCTAAAAACCATCATGGAGATGAAGCTTAAAAAAATTACCCAACTTCGGTAACATCTTTTATGAGGCAACCTTCAACATCCTCGCCCTTCACTCGGTAACATTTATTAATGAGGCAATAGGCCGGACGACGGACGCACCGGAGAAAATATCCTTTTTGTTTCTTGAAGGTTATCTCGGTTTTATGATAAGGATCGGAAACTTTCGGAAAGGAAGTCCCCATGCAAAACATCGACCTCATCATCTCCGGCGGAACGGCTCTGCTTCTGGATGAAAATAACACCTGCCTGAAAAACGCCGCCGTCGCCGTTCGCGGCGCCGCCATTTGCGACATCGGCTCCCGGGAAGATATTCTTTCCCGCTACAGCGCTCCGAAGATCATCGACGGCGGAAACTCCCTCCTTCTGCCCGGCTTTGTCAACACGCATACGCACGCGGCCATGACCTGCTTCCGCGGCATCGCCGACGACCTGGAGCTGATGGAGTGGCTCAACAACTATATCTTCCCCGCGGAAGCGCAAAACGTGAATCCCCACCTGGCTTACTGGGGATCGCTTCTCGCCTGCGCGGAGATGATCCGATCCGGCACGACCACTTTCTGCGACATGTATATCTTTGAGGACGAAACGGCCCGCGCCGCCACAGAGGCGGGCATGCGCTGTCTGATCGGCGAAGTCCTGTTCGACTTCCCCTCGCCCAATTGCAAAACGCCCCAGCAAGGCCTGGACTACACGCGCCGGCTTGCCGAAAAATGGCGGAATGACCCGCTGGTGAATATCATCGTCGAGCCGCACTCGCTTTACACCTGTTCGCCCCAACTGCTCAAAAGCGCAAAAGACATTGCCGACGAATATAACCTGATGCTGGGGGTTCATCTGCTGGAAAACGCGGAAGAGCTCAACCAGCTGGAGGAGAAATTCGGAACGGGCGCCGTATCCTTTCTCAAAGACATCGGTTACCTCAACGAGCGGCTGCTCGCGTTTCACTGTGTTTATTTCTCCATCGATGACATCCGCCTTTTCGCCCGGCACGGCTGCAAGGTCTCGCACAATCCGGCCAGCAACATGAAACTGGCCAACGGCATTCCGCCCGTTTGCGAAATGCTCAAGGAGGGCGTCACCGTGGGCCTGGGAACGGACGGCTGCGCAAGCAACAACACACTGGACATGATCAAGGAAATGTCCACGGCGGCCAAGCTCCACAAAGTGTCCGTGCTGGATCCGACCGTCATGGACGCCCTGACCACCGTGCGCATGGCCACCATCAACGGCGCGAAAGCCCTGGGTCTGGACGGCATCACCGGCTCTCTGGAAGTCGGCAAAAAAGCGGACATCATTCGTCTCGGCCTTGACAAACCCCATCTGACGCCGCTGTACAACGAATACTCACACCTGGTTTACGCGGCCGGCGGCGCGGATGTCGATACCGTCGTGATTAACGGACGGGTTGTCATGGAAGACCGCCGTCTGCTCACCATCAACGAAAACGAAGTCATGAACGAGGTTCGCGCGATCGCGCGGACCGTCAAGAAAAACCTTAACCTGTAAGAGAAAGGATCAAACCATGCGTCGCCGGAAAATACATCTTGCGGGGCTTTTCCTGCTGCCTCTGTTTATCGCCTTTGCAATGCCGCCGGGCCCAACCGAAGCCGCCGTCAAAGAAGTTACCTTCTTTCCCGCTTCGGCCGGCATCGTGGAAACGGTCAAAATCAGCGCGCAAGGCGCGGGCGCGGGACCGTACCCGGTGACTCTTGTCCTGCCTCCCCAGGCCGATCCGGAATCGCTTACCGTCGCGCCGCCGGCCCGGGTGAAAATCGAGGATATCCAGATCAAATCCGTCACCCGCACGGATGAAGAGCGGATCGCTCGTCTGCGCGCAGAATTGAAAAAATCGCAATCCGGACGAAAAGATCTTCAGGCCCGGCTCCAGGCGCTCGACGTGCAGCTGCAGTTCTGGCAGGCCCAGACCAAGGCCAAAACCAAGTCCGTCGCCGAGGCCGATCAACTGGCCGCGGCCATCGGAAAAAACAGCCGCCGCATTCTCGCCGACAAAAACGCTCTGGAGGCGGATCTGGAAACGATCGACAAGAAGATCAAGGAGCTTCAGGATCAGATCCAGCAGGCGACCGGAAAAAAAGACAAGGCCTGGGAAGCGGTGGTCAGCCTCTCCGGCGCCGCCGGCCCCGACGCCCTCCTGCGCTACAGCTACACGCTTAGCGGTTGCGGCTGGCAGCCCCTGTACCGCCTGGAAGCGCAGCCTTCCTCCAATCGCATTCTTTTTTCCTGGGAAGCGGAAATCTGGCAATCCGCGGGCGAGGACTGGAAACAGGCCGAAATTCGTCTGGCCACCCTGGCGCCGCCCAAGACCATCGTTCCTCCGGAATGGCCGCCCTGGATCATCAAACCTCGAACACCCGCGGCCTACCGCCCTTCGCGGGCGTCCAAGACGGCGCTCGCCGCTTCCGAAGCCCTCGACAATGAAGACGTCCTTGTTCAGGCGGCGCCCGTGGAAACGCTCCGGGCCGGCTATTCGCTGTGGTCGCTGGGAAAGAAGAACGTGGCCGCCGGCAGCCGGCAGCGCTTCAAAATCCGTGAAGACACCTGGCCTGCGCAATTCCTTTACCTGGCCCGGCCCAGCCTTTCCGCGCAAACTTTTCTGCGCGGAAAGGTCAAACTGCACCGACCGGTGGATATTCCGTCCGGACAGGCGTCCTTTGTAATGGACGGCGCCATGATCGGCAAGCGGAGCTTTTCCCTGACCGGTTCGGAAGCCGATATATATTTCGGCGCAAGTCCGTTCGTCACGGTGACGTCTTCCATTGTTTCCGACCGAACCGGCGCCGCCACTTTGTTTCAGAACAAGCAGACGCGCCAGTGGCAGTGGGTGATTGAAGCTAAAAACACCGGCTCCACTGCCGTCAGGGTGCGGATCGAGGAGCCGGTTCCCCAGCCTCGCGACGAGCGGATCAAGCTCGCTTACCTGCACAAGCCGGAACCTTCGGAAAAGGACGCGGCGAAGTTCGTGTGGGTCGTCGATGTGCCCGCCCTGCAAAAGACGAGCATTGACACGAGCGTCGAACTCGAAGCGCCCCAGGACATGGTGCTGGATTTCGGCTGGCGCAATTAGTCGGGCGACATCATCCGGCCGATCAGATCCGCCATCTGACCCGGAATTTTGTCGCGGGATTTGTCGTGGCGCCGGAGAGTGCAGACAATCTCCAGGCGGCGGGAAACCCTGCCGTCCCCGGTAAAAAACGCATGCATTTTTTCAATCGACGGGAAGCGGCGGATTGTGCGCGTCAAAGACATTCCAGAAGCCGCCCTCGAAGACAAACGTTAAATCGGACAAGCTGAAGACGTCCGACGACAGGTGGAGAATGGAGACCTTGCTTGCTTGATTGCCTTCCTTCACCTGCCGGGAAGAATAATCGACGAACTGCTCTTTGCCCCACTGATTATAGTCCAGATACGTTTTTGTTCTTCTGCAAAGTAACCGACAACAATCCCCCAGCTCCCGCCCTACGAAATGAGGCATTCCATGAAAGAACATTTTTGAAGTCAATTGCCGCGCCCATTTCCGGGATTGACAGGGGCAAGCCGGGTGTGGAATAAGCACGGCAAAGTTCACGCAGGAGATTTCCGTTGTCCTCCAAACCGCCCGACAGCCGGCCTACCGGGCCCGCCACCCCTGCTCACGGGGAAATTATGATCGCCGATCAGCGCGCGCTTTGGCCTTTCGCCGGAAAAGCGGGCCGGCCCTTTGCGGCGCGGCATCTTTCGCCCGCTCTTCGGAGACGATGGGAAGCCTCGCGCAGCCGCGTGCTGGCGCGCGACGCCGGCGTCCCCGAACTTGGCTTTCCCTCCGAACTGCCAATTACCGCCCGGCGCGACGCCATCATCGACGCCGTCCGCCGGCATCCTGTCGTCGTGATCACGGGCGAAACGGGCTCGGGCAAGACGACGCAAATCCCCAAGATGTGCCTGGCCGCGGGCCTGGGTCGGCGCGGCATCATCGGGCTCACGCAACCCCGGCGGATCGCCGCCGTCAGCATCGCGGAGCGCATCGCCCAGGAACTCGGCGAATCCTGCGGCCGGTCGGTGGCTTACAAAATCCGCTTTGATGAAAAATCTTCGGCCGACCCGCTCATCAAGGTGATGACCGACGGCATTCTGCTGGCCGAAACCGTTTCGGACCGCGATCTTTTGGCCTACGATACGATCATTGTGGACGAGGCCCACGAACGGAGTCTCAACATCGATTTTCTCCTGGGTTATCTGCGAACCCTGCTGGCCAGAAGAAAAGACCTCAAGGTCATCGTCACATCCGCCACCATCGATACGGCGAAGTTCGCTGAAGCCTTCGGCGGGGCGCCGGTCATCGAGGTTTCCGGACGGATGTATCCCGTCGAGGTGCGCTACCGGCCGATCGATCCCGTCCGGGAGGAAAAAGGCGAAACCACTTATGTCGACGAAGCCGTGGCCACAGTGGAAAAGCTCCAGCAGGAGGGCCGCCGGGAGGATATCCTGATCTTCCTCCCCACCGAGCAGGACATTCGGGAGGTGTGCGCGCGCCTCGCCAAGCGCTGCTCCGGGCTGATTCTGCCCCTTTACGCCCGCCTGTCCGCCGGCGCCCAGAAGCTGGTTTTCGCTCCCGCCGACCGGCAGAAAATCATTGCGGCCACCAATATTGCGGAGACGTCCCTGACGATTCCCGGCATCAAATACGTTATCGACACGGGGCTGGCGCGTATGCTGGAATACAATCCCCGCAGCCAGACCACCGGCCTGCCGGTCAAACCCATTTCACGCAGCAGCGCCGATCAGAGAAAAGGGCGCTGCGGCCGCGTGGCGGACGGCATCTGCATCCGACTGTACGCGCGGGAGAATTTCGTCGACCGGCCGCTGTACACGATGCCTGAAATCCTGAGGGCCAACCTGGCGGGCGTGATCCTGCGCATGCTGGCGCTCAATCTTGGATCGGTTATGGACTTTCCCTTCATCGACCGTCCGCATCCCAAAGCCATCCGCGACGGCCTGGAAACGCTGCGCGATCTGGGCGCGATCAGTCGCGACGAATGCGCTCCCGACGGGGAAGTCACGCGGCTTACCGCGGTCGGCCGGGCCATGGCGCAGTACCCGCTCGACCCCCGTGTATCGCGCATGATTCTGGAAGCCGAAAAGGAAGGCTGTGTAAACGAAATCGCCGTCGTCGCAGCGGCGCTGAGTATCCAGGACCCGCGCGAGCGCCCCTACGATCAGATCGACCGGGCGGCGGCCGCGCATGCGCAGTTCCAGCATCCGGAGTCGGATTTTCTCACCTACCTCCAGATCTGGAACCGGTATGCCGACACGCTGGAGAAAATGCAGTCGCAGGGAAAACTGAGAAAATTCTGCCGCGAGCATTTCCTGTCCTGGCGGCGGATGATGGAATGGCGCGACATTTATCACCAGATTCTGGATATCTCCGGCGGCCGCCGTCCTTCCGCCGCGCGCCGCAAACCCGTAAGGTTCGATATCGACCAGGCGGTTTCCGACAAAATCGCCCGCGCGATCCTCGCCGGCTACCTGTCGAACATCGCGCAAAAAAAAGAAAAGAATTTTTACACCGCCGCGAAAGGCCGGGAAGTCATGCTCCATCCCGGCTCCGGCCTTTTCAACCGGGGCGGCCCGTGGATCGTGGCTTCGGAAATCAGCCGGACGTCGCGTCTTTTTGCCCGCAACGCGGCCAATATCCGCAGCGAATGGCTCGAGGAGCTGGGGCGGGAGCATTGCCGCTATACCTATTCGACGGCGCACTGGGAAAAAATCCGCGGGCAGGTGGTCGCTTTGGAAAAAGTTACCCTCTTCGGGCTCACCCTGGTCGATGGACGGAAAGTGGCCTACGATCGCATTTCCCCGGAAGAAGCCCGGCAAATCTTTATCCGCGAGGCGCTGGTTCCGGGCGAGGTCGGCCGCAAACCGCCTTTTCTTTCGCACAATCTGTCGCTTTGGGAAAAAGTCAGGACCATGGAGGAGAAGCTGCGCCGGCGCGGCATCGCCGCCGATGAAGAAACGATTGCCCGCCTTTACGACGAAAGGCTGCCCGCCGTTGCCGACCTGCGCTCCCTGGAGCGGCTGATCCGGGACCGGAACAGCGACGATTTTCTGCGTTTCCGGGAAGAGGATTTCATTGCCGCCGACCCCGACCGCGACGCGCTTGCTCAGTACCCCGACCGGATTTCTCTCGGCAACGCCGTTCTGTCCTGCCGTTATCGCTTTGAACCGGGCCAGACCGCCGACGGTGTGACGGTGTCCGTTCCGCTGGGGCTGGTGGACCGGACCGCGTCGGAAAACGTGGAGCGCCACCTGCCCAGCCTGCTGGAGGAAAAAGCGCTGCATCTGCTCAAAACGCTGCCCAAGACCGTCCGGCAAAAGCTGCCGCCTGTCGCGCAGATTGCCGCGGCGATCGCGAAGACGGCGCAGGACTCGCCGGAACACCTGCCGCTGGTCTTAAGCCGATTTCTTTCGTCGGAATATGGGCTGACGCTCCCGGCGGATTCCTGGGCATTCGACAAACTGCCGCCTCACCTGAACATCCGCTACCGGGTCATCGACGAAAAAGGCGCCGAAGTGAAAACCAGCCGGAATCTCGGCGAGCTTCAAAAAGAACTGGTCGGGACAATGCAGCAGTCGGCCATGGAAGCCTGCCGCAGCCAGTGGGAAAAAGAGAACCTGACGGTCTGGACATTCGGCCCGCTGCCCGGTCAGATCGAACTTTCGGGAAAGCACGGCGCGGCGGGGCTGGCCTATCCGGCCCTCTGCGACTGTGACGGAGGCGTCAGCCTGCGCCTTTTTTCCAGCCGGCGCGAGGCGGAGGAAAACCACCCTAAAGGCGTCGCTGCGCTCTACGGCATTCATTTCGCCGACAGGCTCAAACAGCTGAAAAAAAACATCGCGCTCACCGGAAAGCGCAAAGAGCAGGCGGCGGCCATCGGCCCGCCCCGTGCGCTGGAGCAGTCTGTGCAGAACCGGATTAAAAGGGATTTGTTTGAAAAACCGTGGCGGGATTCCGAAGCGTTTCTGCATCACGCCGCTGCCGTCCAGGCCGAAATTTTGCCCTACGGCCAGCAGATGCTTGCCGCGGTTACGCCGGTAATCGAAAGCTTCGCGGATACCTTTACCGTGCTGCAAAAGCTTTTACGGAAGAACCGTTCCAACGCCCCGGTCGTCCGGTTCCTCAAAAGCACGTCAGCCGAATTGCACGAGCTGGTCCCCGCCCAGTTTCCGGAACGCTGCGCCTTCGACCGCCTCGGCCATCTGCCGCGCTATTTGAAAGGCCTGGCGATCCGCGCCGAACGCGGCAGCCTGAACCTGGCGGCCACGGAGATTAAATTGAAGGATGCGGCATCCTACATCGGCCGCTACCGGGACATTTTGCAGCGCCTGCCTGCCGACGCCTCCGCGGAAAAAAGGAGCAAAACCGAAGAGCTTTTCTGGATGATCGAGGAATACAAGATTTCCCTTTTTGCGCAGGAACTCAAAACCCCCTACCCCGTCTCCCCCAAACGGCTCGATCAGCTGATCCGGGATATTGAAAAGATTGTTTATTAGGGATTGTTCTTCACAGGGCGCCTCCGCGGACCGTGATCATCGTCACAAATTGCTTGACTTGTCCGCAGGAGTTTATTAAAATAAATCAAACGTAACGCATATCTAGGCTGGACATTTCCCTACTGCTCTATGCGCCACTCATTG